>PWWI01000246.1 GCA_003561535.1 Nitriliruptoraceae bacterium | reverse complement strand
TCGACGGCGGGCAGCTGCTGCAACGCGACGGCCTGGTGTTCACCCCCGACACCGTCGAGCGGGCCGTGGAGGTGCTCGATGCCGGCCCCGGTGGCGGCGGCGCCCCGTTCACCGCCTCCGACGCGCGGCAGGCCTGGGGGCTGACCCGCCGCTTCGCCGTGCCCCTGCTCGAGCACCTGCGCGCGACCGGGCGCACGACCTTCG
The DNA here is from genome assembly GCA_003561535.1 of Nitriliruptoraceae bacterium. Taxonomy (GTDB): domain Bacteria; phylum Actinomycetota; class Nitriliruptoria; order Nitriliruptorales; family Nitriliruptoraceae; genus T1Sed10-7. The sequence continues at coordinate 32,027 of PWWI01000246.1, read as the reverse complement.
ACGGCACGTCCCACCGTCGTGTGACCGGCTGAACCCGGCGTCGACCGCCCTCGCCGACGCCGGTCGCGCCGAGCGCGAGGCTCAGCGGGAGCTCAGGTGGGAGGTGCGAAGCGGCGCAGGGCGGCACCCGTGGTCGCCTCCTCGAGCAGCTCCAGCGCGGCATCGACCACCGCGCGCTGGCGTGCCCGGTCGCCGACCGGGCCGATCGTGCGCCCCATCAGGTGGGGCGTGACCAGCGTGCGCGGGACCTGCAGCTGCACCGCGCGGTGCTCGAAGGCGCGGATGAACACCGACACCGTGGCGATCCCGATGGCTTCCAGCGCGCGTGCGACGAGTCCGACCGACCCGTGGCAGACGGGTCAGGTGGCGACGAGGAACACCACGTCGACCTCGCGCGCGGCCATGTGCTCCGCCCAGCGCGGCGCCACCTGCTGCTCCAGCCGCCGCTGGGAGGTCGCCCCGGTGAACGCGTAGTGCTCGTCGGCCAGCTGCACGCGGCCTTCGGCCGCGGCCGCCCGCAGGTGGGTGAGGGGGAACACCGTGTCCGGATCACGCTGGGCCGTGCGGGCGTCGTAGCCGGGATGGCGGGCCGTGAGACGTTCGGGTGGGGTATCCACCGCGATCGTCGACAGGGTCGGGGTCCCCCGGAGGAAGTCCTTGATCAGCGCCAGCGACTCCTCCTGTGTCGGCCCGTCCGGCCCCATCGGGTCGTCGTCCCGGTCGAACACCCCGCCAGCGGTGATGAGCGCGAGGCGCTGCTCGGCCAGCGGACCGCTGAGCGGGGTGAAGGGCGCGTCGTCGACCGACGGCTCCACCGGCTCGGACGGGGCGTAGCCGGCGACCTGCAGCTCGACCAGCCGTGAGCGCAGGGCGTCGAGGTCACCGGTGTCCACCACCTCGCCGACCATCGCGAGCACCTCGGCGATCGCGTCGGCGGCCCGGGTGTCATCGAACTCGGCGAGGTACTTGAACTGCAGGTCGGCGTGCTCGCCGTAGTAGAACGACCCGCGGAACGCCGCCATCGTCATCGGCTGCTCGGCGGCGTCCGCCCCGGTGTCCTCGGTGTGGTGCTCGTCAGCCTCGCTCACGCCAGATCTCCTCGGCTCGTCGGAACTCGTCGTAGCTGCGGGGTCCGTTGCGCCGGAGCCGCTCGTCGAACGCCTCCCGGTCCTGGTCGCGGTACTCGAGCTGCTCGCTGACGTAGGGCGAGCGGCCGCCGCGGGCCGGTCGGTGCCGGCGCTGCTCCTCGTGACGGGTCAGGAAGGACTCGACGTTGGCCGCCGAGGTCCAGTCCGCTCGGTAGATGAGCCGTCCACCACGTCCGATCACGTAGGTCATGTTCGGCAGCAGCCCGTAGGCGTGGTGGGCCGAGCCGGCCAGGTCGTCGAGCAGGATCGGGCGGCGGATGCCGACCTCGTCACGCAGCAGGGCGGCGTTGGCCCGCTTGACCTCGAAGGAGGTGTGGTGGCCGACGTGCTCGCCGGGATGGGCTTCGCGGGTGTACACGAAGTAGAAGGCCACCTCGGGGTGGCGGTCGGCCGCGGCGTCGAGCAGAGGACCCTCCGCTGAGCAGTAGGGTCAGGTGAAGGACCCGAACTCGACCACCACGCTGCGGCGCTTCCAGATCGAGGACAGCGCGAGGCGTTCGCCGGTGTCCAGGCTGGTGGCGACGATGTCGGGGGCGCGCTCGCCCACGTGCAGCAGGTTCGGCCAGGCGGCGAACTCGTGGACGTCCGCGCCCGTCGCGACGTAGCCGTCGAACGTCGCGTAGTTGTACGACTCGACCGTGTCCGTGGTCATCGTCGCCTCCGCTCGCCCGCGAGCTCAGGGCCGACCGCAGGCTGACCGGCGAGCGGGTGCTCGACGTTCGACCGCAGGGGGAGCATCAGGCGAGCGCACCGTAGACGAGCGCGGCGACCAGACCGAAGACGACGTGGCCCATCACCAGCCCGACAGGGGTCATGGGGCCGTAGTTGCGAGCGAAGATGCCGGGCTCCACCAGGGTCGTCTCGCTGCCGGTGACGGTCAGCACGGCACCCTCCGACCGTGTGATGGTCGCCGGGGCGGTCATCCGCGGGTGGACCGAGCCCATCATCGCCATGGCCACGCCGGCGACGATGCCATGGCCCAGTCCGATCAGGGCCCCGGTCACGACGCTGGCGCTACCGATGGCGGTGAAGATCGCCGCGTACCCGATCCCGAACACGATCGAGCCCATGAGCACCACGTGGGTGACGAAGCCGATCCGGTTGGCCTGGTCGACGTCGTCGGTGAGCATCGTGCCCTGGATCAGGGTCATGGAGGGCATGTTCGTCACGCCCATCGCGCTGGCGCCCCGCATCATCGCGGTCATCGCGATCGTGCCGGCGAGCCCGGCCACGAGGGCGGCGAGCAGGTTGAAGGTGAGCATGGTTCCTCCGCTTGGTAGGTCGACGTGGGAGGGGAACCTCCGAAGCCGCGCTCGGCTTCCCTCCGTGCCTCACCGGGAGCCGGCGGCCGTCAGGCGATCGCCGACGACCCCGAGGGCGATCAGCCCCACCGCGAGGGGGACGAGGGCGGGCAGTGGTAGCCCCAGCGGCATGGCGGGGTCGGAGACGCCAGCGACGACGAGCCAGCCCACGCCACCGGTGGACAGCGCGACGCCGACTCCGGCGAGAGCCGCGGCCGGGCGCGGTGCGAGCCCGGCGGGTCGCGGGGGCGGTGGCGACTCGAACCGGCCGACGACGGCGACGAGCGCGCCGAGCGCCGCGGCGCAGAGCAGGAGCCAGAGCGGCCGGGTCACCCACCAGGACGCGTCGACGCGTTCGGACAGCGGCCACACACCGGTGAGGATCGTCGCGTTGGCGACGGCGAGCATCGCGGTCTGGTGCCACAGGTAGAGCGTCATGAGTCGGCTGCCCGGTAGCGCCACCGCGGTCCAGACGCGTCGGTCCTGGAGCCAGCGGGTGACGCGATCGTGGGCGAGCAGGGCGACCGCGAGCTGGCACAGCCCGAGCGCCACGAGCGCCGCGCTCGGTGGGTTGAGGTTGTTGGGCAGGTCCGTGCCGGCGATCGGCACCATCGTCAGCGGGTACGGGCCGGGCCCGATCATCACCACCAGTGCAGCGGCCCCGCCGAGGCCGAGCGCGACCTGCTGCCACGGGCGTTTCGGCAGGCGGTCGTCGGCCCAGAGGTAGCCGAGCTGGTGCAGCAGCACGTAGACGGCCAGGTAGTTGACCCCACCGATGATGGGTTGTCCCTCGATCGTCACCCAGTCGGCCAGCGGACCGAAGCGCAGCACGTCGACGCCGACGGCCACGACGGCGCAGGCGGCGATGAGCCACAGTCCGCCGGCCCACTCGTGCAGCCGCAGCGTCACCGGCGTCAGGGCGGTGACGAGCAGGTAGGCGGCGAGGAACCAGATCGGAGTGAGCGCGCTGTCGGGGTCGAGGGTCATCGCGTCCTCGCCGACGGTGGCACCGAGGACGACCGCGATCGTGAGCCACAGCGCGAGCAGCGGCAGCAGGGGCCGCAGCAGCCGTCGGCTCCGTCGGCGCAGCCAGTCGGCGGCGGGTTCGCCCTCCTCGCGGGCCCGTCGCCAGCTCGGCGCGTTGAGCGCACCCCCGACGAGGAAGAAGATCGGCATGACGTTGAACAGCAGCGTCGCCCACTGGGTGACCGGGACAGCCTTGAGGAGGTAGCCCTCGGCGACCTCGACGTCGTCGGTGGTGAACACCCGGACCATCCAGTGGCCGAGGACGACGAGGAGGATGCTCGCGACGCGGAGGAGGTCGAGGTAGCGGTCACGGGTCGCCGGCGTCTGCTCCTCGATCCGCTGCGTGAGGCTCATCGGGATCCTGCAGCTCGACTCCGCGCCGCCGCGCCCAGGGGGGCCTGGCAGAACCCTGCCATCCGTCCTCGACCGTACCGCCGGTCCCAGGGTCCCAGCCGCCCCGACGTGGCCGTTCGGCAGGGTGTTTCCACCAGAACCGATGACTGCCCCTGAGCCCGGCGCCGACCTCCGGGAGCACCCACGGCCACGCTGTCAGCCGACCCCGACGATCGTCCCGGCCGCGAAGGGAGCGGTGCTCCTGATCCCGAGCTGGTCGTACACCGACGGCGGCACGGCGATGTCGGCGGCGAACAGCTCACCGACCACCTCGGGGGCACGGCGCAGCCCACGCTTGGGAAGCGCCAGCGTCAACGTCGCGTCGGCGACGATGCAGGGCGTGCCGACCCGACCTGAGGTCAGGTCCAACCCGCTGGGCGTGTCCAGCGCCAGCACCGGCGCGTCGCGCGCGTTGGCCCACCGGATCAGCTCCGCGGCGCGCCCGTAGGGGTCACCGCTGATGCTGTAGCCGAGCAGCGCGTCCACCACCAGGGCGGGTGCCTTCGGCGCGGTCTCGACCGCTACTCCCATCCGGCGCAGGATGCCGAGCTGGTGGTCGGGGACCTCGGTCATCGCCTGCGGTGCGGACAGCACCACCTCGAAGTCGACGCCACGGTTGGCGAGGTGGCGGGCGGCGACCAGCCCACCACCGCCGTTCCCGCCGGGGCCCGCGAGCACCGTGCAGCTCCTCGGCTGGTGGCGAACGATGGCGAGTTCGGCCAGGTGGCGGCCGGCGTTCTCCATCATCTGCAGGAGCAGGATGCCCAGCTCGTCGACCATGATCCGGTCGACCTCGCGCATCTCTTCGGTGGTGAGGTCGGGCAGCTTGACGAGGGGGAAGGGGACGGACGCCGTGGACGCTGCGTCGCTCATCGTGGTCCCTCTCGCCGCAGCAGCTCGGCGACCGACCAGGCCTGGAAGGGGGTGCCGGTCGCGTGATGGGGCGGGTCGCCGCCTGCCGTCTTGGACACCGAGCCGACCTCCCAGTCGCCGAGGTGGCGCGCCACCACCTCCCGGTCGATGATCGGGGCGTGGGGGAGCGAGATCGCCAGTAGCGGGTACGGCCGCAACGCCGAGTCGTCCCCATCGGGTCGGTCGACCACGTCGAGCAGGGAGCCGCCCGCCATGAAGCGTCGCCGTACCCCCTCGCTCGCCCTCGCGGCCAGCGCGTGGATGTCGGTGGCATCCTGGCCGAGCAGCTCGGGGAGCAGGGCCGTGGCGGTCAGGGCGTTGACCCACAGCGCGTTGACCTCGATCGGCTTGCCGTGCCGAGGGGTGACGGGCACGCCAGCGATTCGTGCGTCCATCCAGGTCAGCGCCACCCCGGCCCCGCCCTGGGTCAGCAGCCCATCGGCCGCGTCGACACCGATGCCGAACCGGGTGCCTGCGAGTTGGTGGTCGACGATCCCCCCGAAGGCGGGCAGCAGGCTCGCGGCAAGGTCGTTGTCGGCGGTGACGGCCAGCATCCCCTGCGAGAGCTCGGCCGCGCCCCGCTCCAGTAGGTGCCGGCCCTCGTCGGTCCGGCCGGTGGACAGGAACAGGCCCTCGTAGCTGATCATCGTGTCCCGTGGCCAGTCACCGAACCAGGGGTAGCCGGCGACGACGGTCGGTTCGGCGCCGGGTCGGTGCTGAGCCGGAGCCGGAGCGCCACCTCGCCTCCGGCGGGCACCGTCACGCGGTCGTCGGGGGCGGCCTTCGCGTGGTCGACCGCGATGTCCCAGTGGCCGTGGTCGAACACCCCCGGTGTCGAGCAGCTCGTACTCGGGCTCCTCCCTGCTCAGGGCGCCGTTGCTCAGTACCAGGTCGTCGTGGGGGAAGGCTGCCGGCGGGTCGGCGTACTGCCAACACGACCAGCTGTGGGTCGGGGTGGCGTCGTGGTTGCCCTCGTCGCCGGTCAGCCCGAACAGTCGCTCCTTCAGGATCGGGTCACGGCTGTTGTGGAAGGCGCAGGCCACGCGAAGCTGCTGCTGGTCATCGCACAGCCCCGCCAGCCCGTCCTCGTTCCAACGGCAGGCTCGGGACCGGGCGTGGTCGTGGGGCAGCGCCTTCCAGGCGGTGCCGTGGGGGCTGTGGTCCTCCCGGACCGAGCCCCAGGCGCGTTCGCTCAGGTACGGCCCCCATCGTCGCCAGGCGTCGGCGTCGGCTTCGGGACCGGTGAGCCGGGCCCGCTCCGGATCGAGCCCGCTGGTGGCCGGATGGGAACCGGTGGTGGCGTGCGGTGCTGGCCCATCCATCGAGGCGCTTCCCTCACCGCGGGCGCGTGCCGCGGGCGAGTACGCCTGAGGGAACCGGTGGCGGCCGGTCCCGCTTCCAGGCCGCACCTTGACACGGTCGTGGAAGCAGCAGCGGGTCGGCGGTGTTGCTCCTCGCGGCTCGTGCCGCTCTGCCGCGCGATGCCCGCGACCGGGGACCGACCGCCGTGACCGACCCCGAACCCTTCGCGCGACGGTGTGCCCGACGCCCAGCACCTCGACGCCTCCCGGGTCGTGGCCGGCATGGCGGGCTTCGGTCGGGACCGGCATCGAGCAGGTGGGCACCCGCAAGCTGATCGAGGGGTTCGCCTTCATGCGGCGCACCATCATCGGTCAGTACATCCCCGTGCTGCTGGCCGTGATGCTGTTCGTGGCTGCCGGGTTCCAGTACAGCAAGGCGAACATGGGGTTCCTGGCCCTGTTCATCGCCCACGGCGGCGACCTCGACTGGCTGACCGCGCTCGGCTGGAACACCATCCCGGCGGGGATCGGGAGCACGATCGGCTCCGCCCTCTTTGTGGCCATCCCGTACTGGTTCGTGTTCCACCCGACCGCCGATCTGCACCGGTGACGACCTCGCCGTCGCTACCAGTGGACGCGGGAATGCTCGCTGGCCACGCCGGGTTGCCGCAGTGCTCGCCGCAGCACCGGTCAGGAGGCCTCGACGTGCACCAAGCCACGACCACCGACTACCGCTACCCCCACTTCCGCACCCGCTACCTGCTGGCCGACCTGCGCTTCGACCCGGCCAGCCCCGGCCCCGGTGACCAGTTGCCCGAGTTCGACCTGAGGGTGCTGGACGGCCCACCGCTGACCTACGACACGCTCGATCGGCCGCACCTGTTCGTCTTCGGCTCCAGCACCTGCCCGATGACCCTCGGTGCCGCTGAGCCGCTCCGGCGACTCCACGAAGAGTTCGGGGGACGGGTCAGGTTCGTGCTGGTGCAGGTCCGCGAGGCGCACCCGGGTGACCGCTTCGGGCAGGCGGCGACCTTCGAGGAGAAGGTGGCGCAGGCCCGCCGGTTGCGAGCGACGCTGGACCTGCCGCTCACGGTCGCGGTCGATGATCTCGAGGGGTCCTTCCACACCTCGCTCGACCCGAAGCCCAACGCCGCCTACCTGGTCGATCGCGGGGGCAGGATCGTGTTCCGCTCGATCTGGTCGAGCGACGAGCAGGCTCTGCGTGCTGCGCTCGACGCCGCCGGCTCCGGTGAGGTACCCCGACGCGGCCAGAGCCGGCGCATGGTGGGCCCGGTGCTCGCCGCCCTCGGCTACGTGGACGACGTGCTCCGTCTCGCCGGACCTCGGGCGGCGCGTGACCTGGCCATCAGCGCCCCACCGATGCTCCTGGCCGGCCGGCTGGCGACCCTGTTCCGCGGGCTACGGCCCGAGCGTCGTGGCCCTGCGGCGGTGGCGCTGCTGGCGGTCGTGGGAACCGCCATCGTGAGCGCCGTGACAGGATGCAAGGACGAAGCACGACGACCCGGAGGGCACCGCTGCCGTGGAGCCGGACACACCGAACCCCCAACCATCGCAGGCGAGTCCGGCAGCGCCGGGCGGGCCCGCGAGCTGGCGCAGGATCCTCGCGCTCGATCAGCTGCCCGAGGGCCGGGTGACCACGCTCACCGTTGACCAGCGCACCTACGCGGCGACGCAGGTCGGCGGCGTGTACGGCTTGCTCGACGACCGGTGCCCGCACCAGGGTGGCCCGCTCGGGGAGGGCTCGATCGAGAAGGGCTGGCTGCGCTGTCCCTGGCACGGCTACGACTACTCGCCGTGCAATGGGGCGCCACCGCCTCCGTTCGATGACGCGCCGGCGGCCTACCCGGTCGAGGTGCGTGAGGACGGGGTCTACGCGCTGCTGCCGGACCCGACACCCCGACAGCGCACGGTGTCGGATGTGATGGTGGACACGATGGTCACCTTCGGGGTCACCACCGTGTTCGGCATGGTCGGCCACTCCAACCTCGGACTGGCGGATGCCTTCCGCGAGGCCGAGCAGCGTGGCGACCTCACCTACATCGGTATCCGCCACGAGGGCGCAGCCGCCTTCGCCGCGTCCGCCTACGGGAAGCTGACCGGCGGGCTGGCCGCCTGCTTCGGTATCGCTGGGCCGGGCTCCACGAACCTGCTCACCGGGCTCTACGACGCCGAGGTGGACCGTGCGCCGGTGCTCGCGCTGTCGGGTGGGGTGCCCTCGAACCAGGCGGGCCGCGGGGCGTTCCAAGACCTCGACCTGATCGCTGCCTTCGCCGATGTCGCCCGCTACCAGGCGACGCTGCGTGCCGGCTCCGACCATGCGGAGCTGGTCGCGATGGCCTGCAAGACCGCGTTGGTCGAACGGGGGGTCGCCCACCTCGAGTTCCCCGATGAGGTCCAGACCCTGCCCGCTGCCGACGAGGCGGTCGCCGCCCAGCCGGCCGGACGGATCGCCGACCGGGCCGTCGCTCCCCCCTCACAGGTCCTGGCACAGGCGGCCGAGCTGCTGGCCGGGGCCGAGCGGCCCCTGTTCGTGCTCGGGGCCGGGGCGCGGGACGGCATCGAGGAGATCGTGACGCTGGCGGAGCGGCTGCGCGCTCCGGTGGTGACCACCTTCAAGGCCAAGGGGCTCATCGGCGACGCCCACGAGCTGGCCGGCGGGGTCCTCGGACGCTCCGGTACCCCGATCGCCTCGTGGTTCATGAACGAGTCCGACCTGATCGTGGCCTGGGGTGCGTCCTTCTCCAACCACACCGGCATCGCCCCGTACAAGCCGATCATCCAGGTCGACCGTGACCCGATGGCACTGGGACGCTTCCACGCGGTCGAGGTGCCCGTGCTGGGCGACGTGCGTGTCACAGCGACCGCGCTCGCCGAGGCGGTCGGTGACCGCGCTGCGTGCGTGGACCACCGACCCGAGCTCACGGAGCGCTGGTCGATCTGGCGCGCGGAGAAGGCACGTCGCCGGTCGGACGACCGTGGCCAGGGGGTGAACTCCGCGGCGGTGTTCGATGCGCTCGGCCGCGTGGTCGCGGACGACGCCGTGCTGTGCGTGGACGTGGGCAACAACGCCTACGCCTTCGGGCGCTACTTCGAGGTGACGCGGCAGTCGGTGCTGATGTCGGGCTACCTCGGTTCCATCGGCTTCGCGCTGCCCGCGGCGCTCGGCGCCTGGGCCGCGGTCAGGGGGCAGCGTGAGGTCGTGGCGATCTCCGGTGACGGTGGGTTCGGGCAGTACGCGATGGAGCTGACCACCGCGGTCAAGTACGGCATGCCGATCCGCCACGTCCTGCTCGACAACGACGAGCTCGCCAAGATCTCCAAGGAGCAACGGGCCGGGAAGTGGGCGGTGTGGCAGACCGGGCTCGTCAACCCCGACTTCGCCGAGGTCGCGCGTTCCTGCGGTGCGTTCGGGGTCCGGGTCGACCGGCTGGAGGAGCTCGATGACGCGCTCGCAGCCGCGTTCGCCCATGACGGCCCGGCGCTGGTCCACGTCCGGGCCGACGCCCTGCTCACGTGAGGCGTCGGATGCCGTCGCTCGCACCGGTCCCGTCCACCCATGCGCTGGCCGCGACGCGTCGCAGCTGGCACCTGCTGGCCGCCCACGTGGTCGCCGAGGAGCGGTTCCGTCGGGTCGGCCACTCCGGCCTTGAGCCGACCCCACAGGGGTTCCGCACCCCCGGCGACGTGCCGGGCGGCGTCGAGGTGGAGCTCGACCAGCTCGTCATCCGGCGTGCCGATGGCGTGTTCCGCCGATCGGTGACCACCATCGGCGACGCCCAGTCGTGGGTGCTCGGTGAGGTCGGCCCGCCTCGCTGGGGTGAGCAACCCGGGCTCCATGATCCACCGGTCGCGGTGGCTGCGAGCATGCCGCTGCCGATCGATCCCGGTGTGGCGGCCTGGCTCGGTCACTGGTTCAGCCTCGGCTACGCGGCGCTCGGCGAGCTGGTCGCCGACGAGGCGTCCGCCGACGCCGGGGTGCCCACGCTGTGGCCGGAACACTTCGACGTTGGCGTCGAGGTGCTGCCCGACGACCGTCGGGCCTCCTACGGCGTGTCCCCTGGTGACACCACGATCGCCGAGCCCTATGCCTACGTCGCGCTGTGGGAGCCGGACCGCCACGGGGCCGCCACCGACCTGTGGTGGAGCGCGACCGCGCTCGCTGGGGCGACCATGACCGCGCGGGAGCTGGCGGCGACCGACGGGCCGGGGCAGGAGCTGCTGGCGTGGTTCATGGCGGGTCGGGACCGGCTGCTCGCCGCGTGATGGGCGCTCATCAGCTGTCGGCGGCCGGTGACGGTGGGACCTCGAGCTCCACGGTCGCGCCACCCCAGCCGTAGCGCTGGTCACGACCCTGGACGGTGATCCGCTCCACGTCGTCGGGGATCAACAGGCCGGCCAGCGACCGCGTGAACGGCTGCTCGTTCGCGTGGTCGTGGGCGAGCTCCCGCACACCGAGCGGCGTGCCGTCCTCGGCCAGGGCTCGGAACGCGTCGGCGTAGCGCTCGGGGGTGTCGTAGGGCGAGGACAGCGTCGCGCTCAGCCGCCATGTCTCGCCCGTCGCCCCGAGCTCCGCGGACAGCACGTCCGGGTAGCGCTGCTCCTGTTCATCGGCAGCGGCACCGTCGGTCGCCTCGCTCACCTCGGGCGGGTCGCTGGGCGCGCAAGCGGTCAGCATCAGCGCGGCGCCCAGCGCCGCAACCAGGGTCAGGGGCGCGCCATGTCGGCGCCATCGCTGCCGGGACATCCGTCGACCTCCGGGACGTCTCCGACCGTACCGACGAGAGCCGAGCGCCGCGCCGGGTGGAAGCCCCGGGCCGGCCCACAGGTTGCCCAAAGGTGTGGCCGGCACGGTCTCGATCCGAAGCCGCGGTCCCGCGGTCGCCACCGCCCTCGACGCCAAGGAGCACATCCATGGGAGCTCTCCAGGACCTCGCAGCTGCAGGCCAGAGCGTCTGGTACGACAACATCCGCCGCAACCTGCTCGAAAGTGGTGAGCTCGCGAGCTACCTCGATCGCTATGCCGTCACCGGCGTGACCTCGAACCCGACGATCTTCGAGCAGGCGATCGCGGGCGGGGGTGACTACGACCAGGCGATCGCCGCTGCGGTCGGTGAGGGCAAGGACGATCCGGAGGCGGTCTTCTGGGACCTCGCCGTCGGCGACATCCAGCCGGCTGCCGACCTGTTGGCGCCGATCCACGAGCAGACGCGTGGCCGGGACGGCTTCGTCTCCCTGGAGCTACCGCCGCGGCTCGCACACGACACCGACGGCTCGATCCAGATGGCGCTCGAGCTCGCCCGCCGGGTCGACCGCCCCAACCTGATGGTCAAGGTCCCCGGGACCCCGGCCGGTATGGGCGCGATCGAGGAGCTGATCGCGCGCGGCATCAACGTCAACGTCACGCTGCTGTTCTCCCTCTCCCACTGGTCGGACACCGCCGCGGCCTACCTGCGCGGCCTCGAACGCCGCCACGACGCTGGCCAGCACCTGCGCGTGGCGTCGGTCGCGTCCTTCTTCGTCAGCCGCATCGACGCGGCGGCGAACCCCGAGCTCCCCGAGGAGCTCCACAACCGCCTGGCGGTCGCCAACGCCCAGCTCGCCTACAGCGCCTACCGCGACCTGCTCGTCACCGACCGGTGGCAGCGGCTGGCGGCCGCGGGGGCACAGCCCCAGCGGCTGCTGTGGGCCAGCACGTCGGCGAAGGACCCGCGCCTCGATGACGGCTACTACGTGCAGGCGCTCGCCGCCGACGGGACCGTCAACACCATGCCGGAGCACACCATGCTGGCCTTCGACCGTGACGGCAAGGTGAACGGCTCCCTCGGTCGCGACACCGGTGAGGCACAGGTGATCGCCACCGCTGCCAGCGAGGCCGGCGTGGGGCTCGAGTCGCTGGGACGACGGTTGCAGCAGGAGGGCGACGAGAGCTTCGCCACCTCCTTCGACAACCTGCTCCAGTGCGTGCGCACCAAGCTCGACGCGATGCAGACCGCGGCTGAGCGGACCGAGGCGCAGCTGGCGCCGATCGCTACCGAGGTCGCCGACGTGACCGCCGACCTCCAACGCCGCGAGATCGTGTCGCTGCTGTGGAAGCGGGACCACACCGCCTGGCAGGACGACCCCACCGAGGTGGCCGACCGGCTCGGATGGCTGACCTCGCCGGGCGAGCTGGCCGAGGAGGCGGCCGACCTCGCACGCTTCACGGAGCAGGCCCGTGCCGACGGGCTGACCCACGCCGTCGTGCTCGGGATGGGAGGCTCCAGCCTGTTCCCGCTGGTGGCCGCCCGCACCCTCGCCCAGGTCGACCGCGGCCTCGAGGTGCACGTGCTGGACTCGATCGACCCCCAGGCGATCGCCCGTGAGACCGCCGCGCTCCCGCCCGAGCAGACGCTGGTGCTCGCCTCATCGAAGTCCGGGACCACCGCGGAGACCCGGACGCTGCTGGAGTGGTTCTGGCAGCGGCACCCCGACCCCGCGAACTTCGTCGTGATCAGCGACCCGGGCACCCCGCTGGCCGAGCTCGGCCGTCAGCGGGGGTTCCGGCAGGTCTTCGCCAACCGGGCGGACATCGGCGGACGCTACTCCGCCCTGTCCCACTTCGGACTCGTGCCCGCGGCCCTGGCCGGCGCGGACGTCGCACAGCTGCTGCGCCGTGCCGGGTGGATGCTGTCCGCCTGTGCCGACTGCGTCCCCGACGACGATCACCCCGGCCTGGAGCTCGCCGGCATCCTTGCCGGCGCCGTGGCGGCCGGTCGGGACAAGCTGACCCTGCTCGTCGACCCCGTCCTGGATGGGTTCGGGATGTGGCTCGAGCAGCTGGTCGCCGAGTCCACCGGCAAGCACGGCACCGGCCTGCTCCCGGTGGTCGGCGAGCCACTCGGGGCGCCGGAGGTCTACGGCGACGACCGGCTGTTCGTCCAGATCGGCGGTGACCCCCGCCGCCTCGACGCGCTCGTCGCCGCGGGTCATCCCACCTACCACCTGCCCGTGGCCGACCCTCTGGCACTGGGTGGTGAGGTGCTCCGGTGGGAGATCGCGATCGCGCTGACCGGGGCGGCGCTCGGCATCAACCCCTTCGACCAACCCGACGTCGAGGCCGCCAAGCAGGCCGCCCGCCGCGCGCTGGACGAGGGCGTCGACGAGCCCGAGGTGGAGCCGATCGCCCCCCTGCTCGCGCAGCTCGAGCCGGGTGACCATCTGGTCATCCAGGCCTACGTCGACCCCGAGGACCCGGTCGTGGCGGAGCTCGAGCAGGTACGCCAGCGCCTGCGCGACCGCGAGCGGGTCGCCACCACCCTCGGCGTCGGACCGCGCTACCTGCACTCCACGGGCCAGCTGCACAAGGGCGGACCGAACACCGGGGTGTTCCTGCAGGTGGTCGGCGACGATGCGCACGACCTCGACATCCCCGGCGAGCGGTTCAGCTTCGGCGCGCTCGAGCGCGCGCAGGCGGCCGGCGACCTGGCGGCCCTGCGCGAGGCCGGCCGCCGTGCCGCCCACGTCTCCCTCGCGGAGCTGCGCGGCCTCGGCCGCTGACCGCGACACCCGCACGTCCCGCGTCGGGGTCGCGGCACCCCCACCCGTGGCCCCGACGCACCCCCACCGACCTGGCACACCATCACCGCAAGGAGCATCCCATGAAGCTCGGCATGATCGGACTCGGCAAGATGGGCGGCAACATGGCCACGCGCCTGAGACGCCACGGCCACGAGGTGGTCGGTTTCGACCGCGACCCGGACGCCCGCGACGTCGACTCGCTCGAGGAGCTCGTGGAGGCTCTGACCGGCGAGGCGCGCCGCATCGTGTGGGTGATGGTGCCCTCCGGCGCACCGACCGCTGACACACTCCAGCAGTTGTCGGAGCTCCTCGACGCGGGCGACCTCGTGATCGACGGCGGCAACTCGAACTTCCGCCACTCCCAGACCCACGGCGTTGAGCTCGCGACCCGCGGGATCGGCTTCGTCGACGCCGGGGTCAGCGGCGGGGTGTGGGGGCTCGAGGAGGGCTACTGCATCATGGCCGGTGGCGGAGTCGAGGACATCACCGACCTCAGCGCCGTCTTCGACGCGCTGGTCACCGCCGACGGGTTCGCCCACGTGGGACCCGTCGGCGCCGGGCACTACACGAAGATGGTCCACAACGGCGTCGAGTACGGGATGATGCAGAGCTTCGCCGAGGGCTACGAGCTGCTGGAGGCCAGCGCTCTCGACATCGACCTGCCCGCGGCGCTGGAGGTGTGGCGGCACGGCTCGGTGGTGCGCTCCTGGCTGCTGGACCTGTTCGCCGAGGCGGTCCACGCCGACCCGGAGCTCGACAGCGTGCAGGGGTGGGCCGCGGACTCCGGCGAGGGCCGTTGGACGGTCGAGCAGGCGATCGAGCTGGCCGTGCCGGCACCGGCGATCACCGCCGCGCTTTTCGCGCGCTTCTCCTCCCGCCAGGACGACGCACCGGCGATGAAGGCGATCGCCATCATGCGCAACGCCTTCGGTGGCCACGAGGTGCGGTCGTGACGGACCGCTCCGACGCCCTGGTGCTGTTCGGCGGCACCGGCGACCTGGCCCAGCGCAAGCTCTACCCCGCGCTGTACGAGCTGGCCCGCGCCGGCCGTCTCCCGCGACGTGTGGTGGCCGTCGCTGCCTCCGACTGGACGCTTGCTGAGCTGACGGCACGTGTGGAGGCCTCGATCGAGCGTTTCGGCGGCGGGGTCACCGACCCGGCTGCGCTGTCGCAGGTCCTCGAGGCGCTGGACTACGTCGCGGGTGACTACCGCGACGCGGCGACCTTCGACCAGCTCGCGACCGCGCTCGGGGACAGCGAGCGGCCACTGCTCTACCTCGCCATCCCACCGAGCCTGTTCGAGACCGTCACTGCCGGCCTGGCCCGCGCGAGCATCGCGAAGCGTGGCCGGGTGGTGCTCGAGAAGCCCTTCGGGCGCGACCTGGCCTCGGCCCGGGAGCTCAACCGGTGCGTGCTCGAGGCCTTCGATGAGGCGTCGGTGTTCCGCATCGATCACTTCCTCGGCAAGGACCAGGTACTGGACGTGCTGGTGTTCCGGCTCGCCAACTCCCTGCTGGAGCCGGCCTGGAACCGCCACCACATCGCCAGCGTGCAGATCACGATGGCCGAGTCCCTGGACGTGGAGGGTCGGGGCGCCTTCTACGACGAGGTGGGGACGCTGCGCGACGTGGTGCAGAACCACCTGCTGCAGGTGCTCACCCTGGTCGCGATGGAACCGCCGGTGGATACCAGCGCTGACGCGCTGCGCGACGAGAAGGTCAAGGTGCTGCGCGCCATCCCCTCGCTCGACCCGGCACAGCTGGTCCGTGGCCAGTACGTCGGCTACCGCGACGAGGACGGGGTCACCCCCGACTCCGAGGTGGAGACCTACGTGGCCCTTACCACCACGATCGAGTCGTGGCGGTGGGCGGGGGTGCCGTTCTCGATCCGGGCCGGCAAGGCTCTGGCGGCCACCGCCACCGAGGGGGTGGTCGAGTTCAAGCGGCCGCCGCTGCAGTTCTTCACCCGCTGCGATGCGCCGCCACCGGCGCCGAACCGGCTGCGGTTCCAGATCAAGCCCGGCGGCGAGGTCGGTCTGCAGGTCCAGATCAAGGCCCCCGGCGGCGAGATGGTCAGCCACCCGGTGGAGCTCTCCTACCGCTACGACGACCGCGTGGAGGGCACCCGGGAGGAAGCCTACGCACGCCTGCTCGACGACGCGCTGGACGGTGACCAGCGGCTGTTCGCCCGCGCCGACGGTGTCGAGGAGGCCTGGCGGGTCGTCGCCCCCGTCCTCGACCGCGCCGGAGCGGTCCACGCCTACGAGCGTGGCACCTGGGGTCCCGACCAGGCCGAGAGGTTGCTGCCCGAGGGTGGCACCTGGCACGTCCCGGAGGTCGGAAACGATGGGTGACACCCTGGCCGTCGATCTCGGCGGCACCAACATGCGCGCCGCGGTGGTCGGCTCGTCCGGCGACGTGCTGCTGCGGCGCTCCCAGCCCACCCCGCGACAGGACGACTGCCCCGATGCGCTGCTCGCCCTGGTCGGTGGCGTCCTCGCGGGCCAGCCGGTCAGCGCGGCGGTGATCGGCGTCCCCGGCCGCATCGACCACGTGGCAGGAGCGCTCGAGGAGGCGCCCAACCTCCCGCCCCACTGGCCGCAGGCGCTGCGCGAGGAGTTGCTGACCGACCACCTCGGTGTGCCCGTGTCCCTGGCCAACGACGCGGACCTCGCCACCGTCGGTGAGGCCTGCTTCGGTGCCGGACGTGGGGCCGCCGACCTGGTCTATGTCACGGTGTCCCCCGGCGTCGGCGCCGGCGTGCTGCTGGGTGGTCAGCTGGTCCGCGGTCGTCGCTCGGCCGCCGAGCTCGGCCACACGATCGTCGACATCTCGGCGCACGCGGGGGGCGAGCCGGCCACCGTGGAGGACCGCGGCTCCGGCACCGCGCTCGGTCGGCTCGGGGCGGCACGGGGTCTGCCGGCCTCCGGCGCCGAGCTGTCAGCGCTGGTCCGCGCCGGTGACGTGGCGTCGACCGAGGTGTGGGACCAGGTGGTCGGCGTGGTGGCGGCCGCCGTGGCCAACGCTGCGCACCTGTTCGCCCCCGAGGTGGTCGTCCTCGGCGGGGGGATGGGGCGCGACCCGCAGCTCATCGAGCCGGTCCGCGAGGGGCTCCGGCGGGACGGACCGCGCGGCCTCGAACCACCCATCGAGGTGCGCACCGCCGAGCTCGGCGACGACGCGGGTCTGGTCGGGGCCGCAGGCTGGGCGCAGGTCACGGCAGCGCCGGCAGTGCCGGCGGCGCCGGTCCCGGTCGGCCGGGAGGCAGGGGCATGACCACCGATCCGCGTCCCGAGACCCGTGCAGCGCTGCCCGCCGAGGGCTCCCTGCAGCGCATCGTGCTGGTCCGCCACGCGGAGACCGCGTGGAGCCTGACCGGCCAGCACACCGGCTCCACGGACCTGCCGCTGACCGACACCGGTCGGCGCAAGGTCGCCCTGGCTGGGGAGCGACTGGCCGGGCAGCGCTTCACCCGCGTGCTGACCAGCCCGCTCAGCCGGGCGGCGGAGACCTGCGCGATCACGGGCTTCGCCGGCCAGGCCGAGGTCCACGAGGGCCTGCGCGAGTGGGACTACGGCACCTACGAGGGCCGCACCACGCCCGAGATCCGCGAGCAGGACCCGGGCTGGGAGCTCTACCGCGACGGTGCGCCCGGCGGCGAGTCACCGGAGCAGGTCCGTGCGCGGGTCGACGAACTGATCGAGGAACTGCTCGCGCTGTGCCGCGCGGGTGGGCACGCGCTGCTGTTCAGCCACGGGCATCTGCTGCGTGCGCTCGCGGCCCGCTGGGCCGGGCAGCCGATCGCGCTGGGTCGACACCTCGGTCTCGGCACCGGGAGCCTGTCCACCCTGGGCTTCAAGCGTGAGTTGACCGTGATCGAGGTCTGGAACGACCGCGCGCACCTGGCGACCGCATGACGCTCGAGGTGCTCGCGACCCCGGAGGCCCTGGCCGAGCGCGGCTCGCACGTGCTGGCCGAGCTCCTGCGCGACGCCATCGCGGCGCGTGGCCGTGCGACCCTGGCCGTCTCCGGGGGGCGGACCCCCGGCGCGACGCTCGCGGCCCTGGCCCGACGCGAGGTGGCCTGGGAGCACGTCGACGTGCTCCAGGTCGACGAGCGGCTCGCGCCCGACGGTCACCCCGAGCGCAACCTCGTCCTGCTGCGTCGCAGCCTGTTCGGTCAGCTGGCGGTGCCGGCGCCCATGCTCCACGCGATGCCGGTCACCGCCGCGGACCCCGACCACGCCGCTGCGCGCTACGCCGGCCTGTTGGTCGCCCTGGCGGGCGCACCGCCGGTCATCGACGTCGTCCAGCTGGGGATGGGCGCCGACGGGCACACCGCTTCCCTGGTGCCCGACGACCCCGTCCTCGACGTCACCGACCGCGAGGTCGCCGTGACGCAGCCCTACCAGGGACGCCGGCGGTTGACCTGCACCCTCCCGCTGCTGTCGCGCGCCCGCCAGCGCGTGTGGTTGGTCAGCGGTGTGGACAAGGCGCCGGCGCTGGCCCGCGTGCACGCCGGTGACCGCTCGTTGCCCGCCGCCCGGCTGCCGCAGCGGGACTCGCGATGGCTCGTTGACCGCGCCGCCGCTGCCGAGCTCGACCGACCCCCAGCACCGATCCTCGAGGAGGAACGATCATGAGCGTGTCCACGGACCCCGCCCTGCGCGACGACGTCATCGCCGTCGGTCACGGCACCCCCGGACCCCAGCCCCCCGGCCCGGAGCGTGACGCGATCGATGCGGTGCGCTTCCTGGCCGCCGACGCCGTCGAACGTGCCGGCTCAGGCCACCCAGGCACCGCCATGGCGCTGGCGCCGGTCGCCTACCAGCTCTACGCCCGGCAGCTGCGCCACGATCCGGCCGCGCCCCACTGGCCCGACCGTGACCGCTTCGTGCTGTCGGTCGGTCACGCCTCGATGCTGCAGTACGCCGCGTTGCACCTGTCGGGCTACGACCTCCACCTCGAGGACCTGCAGGGTTTCCGCCAACTCGGCTCACGGACCCCGGGTCACCCCGAGCGCGGTCACACCGACGGCGTCGAAGTCGGCACCGGCCCACTGGGCCAGGGCATCAGCATGGGGGTCGGGCTGGCGCTCGCGGAGCGGATGCTGGCCGCGCACTTCAACCGAGGTGAGCACCGCATCGTCGACCACCGCACCTGGGTGATCGCCGGCGACGGCGACATGATGGAGGGGGTCACCAGCGAGGCCACCTCCCTTGCGGGCACCCTCGGGCTCGACCGGCTCACCGTGCTCTACGACGACAACCACATCTCCATCGAGGGCGACACCGACATCGCCTTCTGCGAGGACGTCGCCCGGCGCTTCGACGCCCACGGCTGGCAGGTGCTGCGCGTCGACGACGTCAACGACTCCGGCGAGCTCGCCGGGGCGATGGACGCCGCCCGCGTGGACACCGAGCGGCCCACCATCGTGATCGCCCGGACCCACATCGGCTACGGCTCCCCGAAGCAGGACGATGCGGCTGCCCACGGCGCTCCCCTCGGTGCCGACGCGCTGGCGGCCACCCGCGAGACGCTCGGGGGGGAGCACGCCCCGTTCGAGATCCCGACCCACGTGTACGACCACTGGCACACCCACGTCGTGGCCCGGGCGAGCGCCCGCACGGACTGGGAAGGGTCCTTCGCGCGCTACCGCGCCGACCACCCGGAGCTCGCGGCGGAGTTCGAGCGCCGCATGGCCGGGCAGCTGCCGGAGGGCTGGGCGGACGAGCTCCTGGCCGCTGCTGCCAGCGACGATCCCGTCGCCACCCGCGCCGCCCTCGGTGAGGTGCTCAACGCCGCTGCCGCGCGCGTGCCTGAACTGGTCGGTGGCAGTGCGGACCTCGCGCCCTCCACCGTCACCACCCTGCACGGCGAGGGCGACGTGACCCGCGCCGACCAGGCCGGGCGCAACCTGCACTTCGGGGTGCGCGAGCACGCCATGGGCGCGGTGCTCAACGGCCTGGCGGCCCACGGGGGCCTCAGGCCCTTCGGTGCGACGTTCCTGGTCTTCAGCGACTACGTCAAGCCGGCGATCCGGCTCTCCGCCCTGATGCAGCTGCCCGTGCTCTACGTCTTCACCCACGACTCGATCGGCCTCGGTGAGGACGGCCCGACCCACCAGCCGGTCGAGCAGCTCGCCAGCCTGCGTGCCACGCCCGGGTTGACGGTGCTGCGACCCGCCGATGCAGGCGAGACGGCCGCCGCGGTCCGCACGGCGGTCGAGCTCAACGGCCCCGTCGCGCTGATCCTGTCGCGGCAGAAGCTGCCGGTCCTCACCACCGAGGGGCTCGACATGGCCGGCCGGATCGTGGCCGACGGCGCGGATGCCACCGTCGTCGCCACCGGCTCCGAGGTCTCGCTCGCACTGGAGGCCCGGGAGCTGCTCGCGGCGGACGGTGTGGCCGCCCGGGTGGTGTCCCTGCCCTCCTGGGAGCTGTTCCGGGCCCGTTCGGCGACAGAGCGTGACCGGCTGCTGCCACCCGGCGTGCCGACGGTCGCGGTGGAGGCCGCCTCGCCGCAGGGATGGCGCGAGTTCGCCGACGAGGTGGTCGCCCTCGATCGGTTCGGGGCCTCAGGCGCCGCCGACGCGCTGTACCAGCAGTTCGACATCACCGCCGAGGCCGTGGCGGCCCGGGTCCGGAGCCTGCGGGACGCGCGATGAGCGACATTCCGCTGGAAGACCACGCCTTCCTGTCCGACTGCCACTCGGCGGCGCTGGTGACACGGAGCGGTTCCGTCGACTGGCTGTGCTTCCCGCGGTTCGACTCACCCAGCGTGTTCGGGCGCCTGCTGGACGATGACGCCGGTCATCTGCTCACCCGCCCCGTCGACGACGCCGAGGTGACCCGGCGCTACCTCGACGACAGTCTGGTCCTCGAGACCACCTTCAGGACCGAGACGGGGACCGTCGTGCTCACCGACGCGTTGGCGCTGCGCCCCGATGACAGCGGCCACCAGCTCGGCCGGGACGCACCCCATGCGCTGCTGCGTCGGCTGGCGTGCACCGAGGGCAACGTCGAGGTGGAGGTGGTCTTCGCGCCGCGACCGGAGTACGGGCTGGCCCGCCCGCTCGTGGTCGCGGTCGAGGGCGGGGTGTTGACCCGCGGTGCGCCGGCGGCCCTGGCGCTGTGGACCGAGGTCCCGCTGACGCTCGGCCACAGCCGGGCCGAGGGCCGGGTCACGCTCACCGCCGGACAGGAGGTGACGGTCGCCCTGCAGTGGGCGCGGGCGTGGGAGGCCGATCCGGCCACGTGGCGGTCCGAGGAGGTCGTCGCACGGTTGGAGGACACCACCGCGGCGTGGCAGCAGTGGGCGGCGGAGCACCAGCGCTACGAGGGCCCGTGGCGCGAGCTGGTGCGCTGCAGCGGGCGGGTGCTCCAGGGGCTGACCTTCCAGCCGACCGGCGCGGTGGTCGCCGCCGCCACCACCTCGCTGCCCGAGGAGATCGGCGGGTCACGGAACTGGGACTACCGCTACGCGTGGCTGCGGGATGCGTCCCTGACCCTGGACGCCCTGTGGATCGCCGCCTGCCCCGACGAAGCCCGCGCCTTCGTCGCCTGGCTGGTGGGCGCGGCAGCGGGGGACCTGCGGGCCGGATCGACCCCCCAGATCATGTACGGGGTGGCGGGCGAGCACGACCTCGCCGAGCGGACCCTGGACCACCTCGCCGGCTGGCGGGACAGCCGGCCCGTGCGGGTGGGCAACGGCGCCTACGACCAGGTCCAGCTCGACGTCTACGGCGAGGTGCTCTCCGCGGTGGCCCGGCTGCGCGAGCAACTCGGTGAGCTCGACGACACCACGCGCTGGTTCCTGCGCCAGCTGGCCCAGGCGGCCATCGACGGCTGGGAGCAGCGCGATCAGGGCATCTGGGAGGTCCGCAGCGGCCCGCAGCACATGCTCAACTCCAAGCTGATGTGCTGGGTGGCGCTCGACCGGGCGATCGCGCTCGCCGACGTGCTCGCGCCCGCCGAGGACGAGCTCGCCCGGTGGCACAGCGAACGTGACCGCATCCGCACGACGATCCTGGAGCGGGGGGTCGACCCGGAGACCGGTGCGTTCACCCAGGCCTTCGGCTCCGGTGTCATGGACGCCAGCGCGCTGCGGGTCGCTCTCGTGGGGTTCCTACCCGGTGACGATCCGCGGGTGCTCGCCACGATCGACGCGGTCCGCGAGCGCCTGACCGATGATGAGGGCTTCATCCACCGCTACGAGGGCGACGACGGGCTCGAAGGGGAGGAGGGCAGCTTCCTGCTGTGCACCTTCTGGCTCGCCCACGCCCAGGCCCTGGCCGGTGACGCGGCGGGGGCGCGGGCGACCTTCGCGCTGGCGGCCGGCGTGCGCAACGACGTCGACCTCCTCGCCGAGGAGTACGGCAACGGGGTCCTGCTCGGCAACCTGCCCCAGGCCTTCAGCCACATCGGGCTGGTCACCGCCGCCGCCGCGATCGCGGCGTGCGAGGCGGACGCGGGGTGACTCGCCCCGCTCGCTCAGGTGGGACCCGGTCAGCTCGCGGTCCCCGAGCGGTCGACGCGGGTGGAGGTCACGGCAGGGATGAGCTGGCGACGAGCGTCGTGCAGCAGCGCCGCCGCCTCCTGCCGGCTGGTGCCGAGGACCCGCGCGAGCCGGGCGTAGGACAGCCCCTCGAGGTCGACGAGGTGGACCGCCGCGCGTGCCGCGGGGGACAGCGCCGCGACCGCCGCTCTCAGCGAGGGTGGTGGCGTGGCCCCCGTCGTGGGTCCCGTCGTGCCGTCAGCGGCGGCCAGCGGCCCGCCGTGCTGCCGGTGCTCCTCGAACCTCGTCCAGAGGTGGGCGTGCAGCCACACCAACGGGTCGTCCTCGTCGACCCGGTCGGCTGCCGCGGAGCGCAGCGCGTCGCTGACCAGCAGCTCGGCCTCGGGCCCGCTGCCGGTGTAGGCCATCGCTGCGCCGAACAGGCTCGGCAGGTGAGCTCGGACCGCTTCCCGCTGCCGAGTGCTCAAGGCGGGTTCATCGGGCGGCTGCTGCCGGGTTCGACGCTGCATCGGCTTGCCCCTCGTTCCCCGTGGACACCGGACCATGTGCGACACCAGGAACGGTAAGCAGCGGCCTTTGGCGTACCTTTTGGCCACTGGCGCCGGGGGTGGTCGCTACGGTGGTCGCCCGACCTGCTGTCGACGCGAGACACGACCAGCGATCCTCGGAACGCAGTGATGCCCCAGCACGAGCTCGTCGAACGTGCCCACCGCGCAGTTCTGGAGTCCTCCCCCTTCGCGGTCGTGGCCTCGGACGCCGAGGGACGTCTCGTGGTCTGGAACCCCGAGGCTGAACGGCTCTTCGGATGGGCTGCCGACGAGGTGCTCGGGCGTCCACTGATGGAGCTCGGGATCGTCCCGCCGGGTGAGGAGGCGGCCCAGTACGAGGCCCAGCGCCGCCTGGCACTGTCCGGGGTCGGCAGCGGGCACTCGATGGAGGCGATCCGCATCCGGCGTGACGGCACCGCTTTCGTGGCGCGCATCTGGCCGGCGCCGCTGCGCGACGCCGAGGGCGAGCTGACGGGGTTCCTCGGTTTCGTCATCGACATCACCGAGGAGCGGCACCGCGAGGAGGCGCGCCGGGCTGACGAGGAGCGGTTCCGGGCCATCTTCGCGCGCTCCCACGACGCGATCCTGATCTTCGACCCGGAGCGGGACGCAGTGCTGGATGCCAGCCCCAGCGCCTGCGACATGCTCGGCTACTCCCGCCGTGAGCTGCTGCGCCAGCGGCCGTCGACTATCCATGCCCACGAGCCCGGCGCCTTCCAGCACTTCGTCGAGCGGGTCCGGGACCAGGGGGTCGCGCGGGCGGATCACCTGACCTGTGCCGACAACCGCGGCCAGCTGGTGCCGTGCGAGATCTCCGCCTCGTGGGTGACCGTCGCCGAGCGCCCCTGGGTGCTCGCGATCATCCGCGACGTCCGGGACCGGCGCCGCATGGAGACCCGGCTGCGTGCCGCCGAGCAGCGCTACCGGGACCTGTACGAGCAGGCCCCGTTCGCCTACTTCTCCGTCGGCGTCGACGGTCGGATCCGGCTGGCGAACCAGGCTGCCACCGAGCTACTCGGACACGAGCACCTGGTCGGCCACCCCGTGGCCGAACTGTACGACCCCGACAAGCCCGAGGGGCGGGCTCGGGCCGAGCGGGTCCTGCAACGCTTCCGAGCTGGGGAGGAGATCCGCGGGGAGGAGCTCGTGATGCGGGCCGCCGACGGTCGGACGGTGTGGATCGCGCTGTCCGTCACCCCGCTCCGTGACGAGCACGGCGAGGTGGTGGCCAGTCGCTCGATCGCCCAGGACATCACCGCCCGCAAGCTCGCCGAGGAGGAGCTGGCGGCATCCCTGACCGACCTCGAGCGGGTCAACGCCGAGCTGCAGCAGCTCGCCTTCGGGGTCGCCCACGACCTGTCCGCGCCGCTTCGGACCGTGATCGCCTACACCCGCCTGCTGCGCGAGCACTACCGCGACCACCTCGACGAGGAGGCGGGGGAACTGTTCGGCTTCCTCGACGACGGGGCCTCACGTCTGCGGCTGCTCTCCGAGGGCCTGCTCGGCTACGCCCAGGCCGGGGAGGAGTTGCACGAGCGGACCCAGGTCGAGGTCACCGAGCTGGTGCAGGCGACCCGAGGGGCACTGGCGGCCCAGATCGGCGACACCGGCGCGCAGTTCTCGATGGGACCGTTGCCGACGGTGTGGGCCGAGGAGCGGGGCCTCGGCACGGTGCTGCAGAACCTGCTGTCCAACGCGCTGCGGTTCCCCACACCTGGGCAGGCCCCGGTCATCCACATCTCCGCGCACCGGGAAGCTCACGCCTGGCGCTTCGAGGTCGCCGACCAGGGCGTGGGGATCGATCCCGTCGCCCGCGAGCGGGTGTTCCACATGTTCCAACGGGCCCGTGATCGGGAGCGACGTCACGGGGCAGGGATCGGGCTCGCGATCTGCCGCAAGGTCGTGGAACGTCACGATGGCCGCATCTGGCTGAGGTCCGCCCCCGGTGCGGGCAGCACCTTCTGCTTCACGATCCCGGATCCGCCGCCGACGCCGTGAGGGGCCAGAACGCCTCCAGGGCGCGGACCACATCGCCGAAGTCGTCAGGGTCCGTCGGCTTGGTGACGTAGCTGTTGGCGTGCAGGTCGTAGCTGCTCGCCACGTCCTGCTGTGCGGCCGAGGAGGTGAGCATCACCACGGGCAGGCGCCGCAGCGACGGATCCTGCTTCAGCTCAGCGAGGACCTCGAGTCCGCTGCGACCCGGCAGGTGCAGATCGAGCAGGACCAGATCCGGTCGGGTGCCGGCCTCGCGGACGTAGTCCAGTGCCGTCTCCCCATCAGGGACGTGGTGGACGTGCATCGGCACCGTGCCCGACTCGAGCGCCTCACGGATCAGGCGCGCATCCGACGGGGTGTCCTCGACCAGCAGGACGTGCAGCGACCGTCCGCGTCGGGCCGCGGCACGGGATGTCCTGGCGGACGGTCGCTCCGCGCCCTCGTCGTGGGCGGCCACGAGCTCGGCTGCCGCACGTCCGCGCAGGATGGCGACGTGCAGATCCTCGGTCTCCTGGCTCGGGTCGGCTCCGAGCTCCTCGGCGAGCACCTCGCGGCAGCGCTCGTAGGCGCGCAAAGCGCCGGAGCGCACCCCGCCGAGGTGGTGGCCCAGCATCGCGAGCCGGTGGGCCCGCTCCTCGAGCCGATCGCCGTCCAGCACCTGCTCGGCGTGCGCGACCGCCGCGGTGCCGTCACCCGCCACCAGTGCAGCCAGCCCAGCCTCCACGCGGAGGTCGAGCACCCGCCGCCGGTAGTGCTCCCGGGTCTCGTGCAGCCAGTCGGCGTAGGGCTCGTCCTCGAGCACCTCGCCGTGGGCCAGGCTCAGCGCATCCTCGAGCGTGGCACGCCGCTCCCGCCCGTTGGGACGCGTCGCGGCCCGTTCGGCCAGGAGGTCGAAGCGGTCGAGGTCGACCAGCAGCTCCGACCGTGCCAGCCGGTAGGCCTCGCGTTCGGTCACGAGCAGGTCACGGTGGCGGCCCAACGTGCGCCGCAGGACGGAGACGTAGGTGTCGATCGTTCCGGGCACGTTGCGCGGGCGATCCTCGTCCCACAGCAGATCCGCCAGCCGATCCCGGGAGACCGGACGCCCGTCGGCCAGCAACAGGATCTCCAGGATGAGCTTGGGCTTGCGGCCACCGAGGTCCGTTGGACCCAGGCCGTCGCCGTCCACCTCCAGCCGCAGTGGCCCGAAAGCCCGCACCACCGGCTGCGGCATCACTCGTCCTCACCTGTGCCCGAGGCTGCACGCGCCGTCAGTGCGCAGAGGCGTCGTCCGGGCCTCGGGCGGATCGCTGGTTCCTGCTCCCACCGTAGCCATCGTCGGCAGCCGTTGAGCTCGGGAACGATCAGGGGACGACATGACCGCCGGTGCCCGCCCCGACGCCGGTGAGCGCCAGGGCGGTGAAGATCGCGATCAACAGCAGCGCACCGCCGACCCACCACAGGCGCAGGATGACGCGTTCGTGGCGAGCGCGGGCCCGAGCAGCCGCGTTGCGCTGCTTGCGGCCCGGGGTCGGCCGGCCCTTGGGGGCTCCGGGCTCGCGGCGTCGGGTGGTCCGGTCGGTGTCCGCCATCGAGGATCCTCCGCGGTCTGGTTGAGCGGTCCACCCACGGCAACCGTGGGTGACGCGGTCCTCTTCCCTCCCGTTGGGCTTGGTCGGACTCACGCGAAGCTGACGTGGTCCTCGAGGTGCACACCCTTGTCGAGCGTCTTGTGGACCGGGCAGCTGGCGGCGACCTGTGTCAGCCGTTTGCGCTGGGTCTCGTCGAGGTCACCTCGGATGGTGATCTGGCTGACGATGCGATCGATGTAGCCGCGGTGGTGCGCCTCGCAGTCCGCGCAGTCGTCGACGTGGATGCGGTCATGGTCGTAGCTGACCTCGATGCCGTCGATCGACCAGCCCTTGCGTTGGGCGTACATCGACACGGTGATGGTGGTACAGGCGGCCAAGGCACCGAGCAGCAGCTCGTAGGGGTTCGGACCGGTGTCGGTGCCACCGGCCTCCGTCGGCTCGTCGGCCGCCCAGGTGTGGCCCGAAGATGTGCCCAGGGTGACGGCGTAGCCCTCGGTCAGCTCAGCGGTGATCGTGCTCATCGGGTGCTCCCTGATCGGTGATGGTGATGGTCGGTGCCGGCCGGGTCCCCAGCGTGCCGGACCTCGGTGGTGGCCGTGGGTGGCCGTGCCACGCACGCGGGGTGGACGGTCATCGAACCGTCCACCCCGCTGTCGTCGCGCGCCCGCTCAGGTGCTGCCGGAGCGAGGTGTGGTCGCGAGCTCGCCGATCCTCACGGACTGGAACCGTAGGACCTCGATGATCGTGGCCAGCCCGAGGGCGATCGCGACGAGGTGCAGCGAGACGCCGATCCTGCGGACCGCTTCGAGGCTCACGAACGCCTGCTCGGCGGCCAGCAGGTCCGCGGTGGCCGTCGTCTGGGCGGCGACCACGAAGTGGCCGATGACCGCAGCGACGATGGCCATCATGCCCATCATCATCAGGGCGATCATCAGCTTGGCGCTGGTCGGCATCTTCAGCGTCTGGACGTGGCCGATGGTGGACTGCTGGAGCTGGCCCCCACCGACGCGGAAGACGCCGAGGATGCGGGCGATGGCGAAGGCGATGGCGGAGAGCACGGCGGTGAAGCCGATGAACATCACGCCGGCCGTGATGTGCTGGAGCTGTGCGAGACGCACCGCGTCGTCGGGGGTGGTGGCCACGACGTCGGCGCGCAGGACGCCGAGGGCCATCGCGGCGGCGAACGCCATCAGTGCCATCACCAGCATCGGTGCCCACAGGCGCTCACCCATACGTTGGGGGAGGTTGGTCCCGAGGCTCGTGTCGGAGCCGTCGACGGCGAAACCGTCGCTGCGCGGCTCGGGCGCGCGAGGGACGCGGTTGGTCGTGGTCTTCCTGGTCGGGGTGTTGGTGCTCATGATCGGACCTCTCCGGTGTCTTCAGGCGGCGAGTTGACGGACACGGTGGAACTGGAACCCCAGCGCCTTGGCGATCGTTGCCAGGGCCAGGACGATGCCGGCGAGCAGGACTCCGAGCGCGACCTCACGGAAGGGACCGAGCCAGCTGACCCACACGGCGTAGCTCGCCGGGTCACCTGCGACCGATGCGGCGATGCCGTACAGCGCGAACTGCGCGATGGCCGCCATCATGCCGAGCGCCATAAGGGCGATGAAGGCCTTGGCGGTGCCGGGCATCTTCAGGGTCTGCACGTCGACGCCGAGTGCCTGCTGGACCTCGCCCCCGCCCCGGCGCAGCGAGGAGAGGATCGTGCCCAGCAGGAAGGAGATCCCGCTCAGCAGCAGCCCTTCGCCGAGGAACAGCGTGCCCTGGCTCCAGGCGGACGCCACCCGGAAGGCTTCCGTCCCACCCGCCAGGGACGAGGTCCACAGCCCGAGCAGCAGGCCGACGGTCAGCGCCATGGCCCCCATCGCCAGGACGGGGAGCCACATGCGTTCGGCCATCCGGTGGATCGACAGGGGCTCCGGCGGGCGGGTGGTGGCACTCGCGGGTCCGTACGGGGTGTCGACCTCGCCGGTCGCCGGATGGTCGGAGCCGGCCTCGCGGCCCGCTGCGAGTCTCTGGAGTGCGGTCCCGACCGCGGTGACCCGCCGCCACAGGCTGAGGATGATCCCGATCAGGATGATCGCGATGCCGATCTTGGTGACCCCCAGACCGAAGGTGGAGGCAGCGAAGGTGCCGGCCAGGGTGCCGGCGGTATCGGAGCCGCCACCCACCGCGGGTGCGGTCGTGACGTTGACCGCGACGGCGACGGCGACGATCACGAGGCCGAGACCCGCGATCGCCATACCCGTGTTGCGATGCCAGGTCTGCGCATCGGGGCGCTCGGTCAGTGGTGGACGTTCGATCCATGCGGTTGTCGTCATCGTTCTCTCCTCCGGTGCCAGTCGGTGCTGGCCCGCTATGGGAGGGAAACCGCGGCGCTCGGAGCGGCGTCCACGAGTGTCGTGTCGGACACACTTCCCACCGTCAACGCAGCAACTGCTCCAGACCCACAGGATCGAGCACCTCGATACGTCGGTAGTGCAACTGGAGGTGGCCGGCCTGCTCGAAGGACCGCAGGACCCGGTTCACGCTCGGACGGGTGCTGCCGAGCAGCTCGGCGATCGTGCTCTGTGAGAGCCCGACGACCCCTGGTCGTGGCCCCATCTCGTCGAGCAGCAGCGCCGCGACCTGGTGGGTGAGATCGCCAGCGGTGACCGTCAGCAGGCGACGCTGCATCCGTTCGAGGCGGGACGCCACCGAGAACAGCACCCGGCGGCACACGTGGGGACGTTGCTCGAGCAGCGCCGAGAAGCGGCCGGCGTCGAGCTCGATCACGCGGACGTCGCTGGCGGCCCGGGCACCGAACAACGTCGGCAGCGAGCACAGCACCGCGATGTCGCCGTAGACCTCGCCGGGGTGGAGCACCTGGAGCACCTCAGGTCGACCTCGGCGGCGGTGGGTGAGCTCCACCTCGCCGCTGGTGATGATGCCGATGTGGTCGACGGTCGCTGCCTGGCCCAGCAACGGCGTCCCGGCGGCGGCGTGGCGGACCCCGACCAGCCGTTCGAGCTCGGCCAACTCCACCTCGGAGAACGGAGCCAGATCTCCCCGGCCGACGCAGCGCGCCATCCAGGCTGCCTGCCGGCTCTGCGTCGCCATCGGTCCATCTCCGCTTCCGCTCGCCGTGTGCCGCTGGCGACGCGTGCCGGTCAGCGACGGCGCCACCCACGGTTGGCTCAGGGTCGCTCGCGTTCGGTCAGCTGCTCGGTGTTCTCGACGAGCCGGGTGTAGGCGGCCAGATCGATGTCCGGCCTGAGCCGTTGCAGCGAGTCGATGACCCGCTCGAGCACCTCGGCCTCGACCTGGCAGCGCGCACAGCTCTCGAGGTGGGCGGCCACGAGCTCAGCACGCAGTGGCTCCACCTCGCCGTCCAGGAAGGCCTGCAGGGTGCGTCGGACCTGCCGGCAGCCGAGCCGGGCGCGTCCGGTGTCGTCGAAGGTTCCGGCCACGTCCCACCTCCTGCTGGCCCCGCCCGGGCCAGGTGCCCGCCGAGGCCCGACGGACTCCATCGGCAACCGCTGAGGCATCGCGTGCCTTCCACCCGGATCGGTGCCGGGTTGGAAGCCTCGCGCTGCCTGCCGGGTTGCCCCGGTGTGGCTACCGATGATCGCTCGACCTCGACCGGCCGGCCCGGCGCGTCCCAGGACGCCTGGCAGGTGCGTTTCCGGGAGCAGGTGCTCCCGGAGCTGCCCGTGTTGCTGCGGGTGGCCCGGCGGCTCACCCGGGACCCGGTGGATGCCGAGGACCTGGTGCAGGACACCCTGGTCCGCGCCTACCGGGCGTTCGAGAGGTTCGATGGTCGTCACCCCCGCGCCTGGCTGTTGACCATCCTTCGCAACACCCACATCAACCTGGTGCGCAAGCGTCGGCCCGATCTGCTCGACGACGAGGTGGCCGGGCGGGTCCCGGCGCGGGGCGCGGACGGTCGGCAGGACGGAACGGACGAGCAGGCCCTGCGGGACGACCTCGATCCGATCGTGCGGGACGCGTTGGCGTCGCTGTCACCGAAGCATCGCGCCGTCGTCGCGCTGGTGGACCTGGACGGGCTCAGTTACCAGGAGGCCGCCGACCTGCTCGACATCCCGATCGGGACGGTCATGAGCCGCCTGCACCGCGCGCGCGCCAAGGTGCGGACGCGGCTCGAGCGCCACGGCATCACCTCGGCTCGCGGCTGATCCCCGTCGTGGACCAGGCTCAGGCACGCGGCGCAGTGCCCCCGGCCTGAGCGGCACTGGAGTTCTCCGCTCGGGCCGGGGGCCCCGTCTCAGCCGCCCACCACCTCGGTGTCGGGCTTGAAGGCGACCCAGACGAACCAGAAGGTGTCGTCGTGGGTCACGGCCTCGAGCTGTTCGCCCTCCAGGGGCCCGTCGAGCGCCCGACCGCGCAGGTCGAAGGTGGAGCCGCTCAGCTGGTCCACGAACCGGCCATCGACGTCGCCGGGCCGCAGTTCCACGGGCTCACCGTCCAGCTCGGCGACGAAGGCCGCCGTCTGGCCCACGTCCCGTCCCTGGTCGATCGCGGCGGTGTCGAGCGCCGAGGCCTGGCCCGGGGCCCACAGGACCACGAGGGCCTCGTCGCCGAGGGCGACCTCGACGGTCCGCTCCTCCGCCAGCTGCTCGAGCAGGACGGCGACCGCGTCGTCACCGTCGGCCAGGCCGACGAGCCGGGCCATCGCGCTGAAGCGCTGGTCGAGCTCCCCGTCGAACAGGAAGGGCGCGCGGCCCTCCTGGTCGTAGGCGGTGTAGGGGTTGCGGCCGTAGTCGCGGTTGTGGCCGGTGTCGCGGGAGAGCATCTGAGCGTCGGGGTGTAGTTCACGTAGCTCGCCGAAGCCGAACAGCCAGGCCGGGATGCGGGTCAGCTCGGTGCCGAGGAACCTTTCGCCGATGATCCCCTCGCCCTCGAACTGGGTCCAGAGGTTGCGGTACTGCCGGTCGTACATCACCAGGTTCGACTGGTAGAGCCGACCCGAGGTGCCGAAGTCGAGCTCCACCTCGCCGTCGGGGGTGTCGACGATGCGCTCGAAGACCAGCGCCGAGTTGCACAGCGGGCAGTAGGTGACGAGCAGCGGCACGCCGCCCACCACGTCGTTGACGATCTCGTGCCAGGTGAGGATCGCGAGCGGGTAGGCCCGCACGTCGTCATCGACGTCGACGACCATGACCGGGCTCTCGTCCTCGAGCCATTCGGAGGCGTCGGCGATCGACTCGAACACGGGGTCGTCGATCGGGGGGATGCCGTCGGGGGGTGGACCGCCGGCGAGCAGCCGGTCGAGGTCGATGGAGGTCGCGGGCTCGCAGCCGTCCACCTCCCAGAAGAACTCGCCGTCCTCGCACCCGACGGACTCGGTGCGGATGGCGGTGTCGGAGGAGGTGCCGGCGTCGTCGCCGGCGTCGGTCTCCCCGGACGCTGAGGAGGTGTCGGCCGGCGCGGCCTCGTCGGTCCCCGAGGGCGCGGCACAGGCCGCGGCGAGCAGCGCGGTGACGGCCAGGGCGGGCAGGATGCGACGCATGGTCAGCTCCGAGGGGTCGAGGATGGTGGGGTGGAGGGCGTGGCGGGCTCGTCGTCGTGAGCGTCGGGTCGCGCCCGCGCACGCTGGCGACGGGCGGCGATCCACACGCCCGCCACGGTGGTGACGAGCAGGACGATGGCGACCGTGGTCACGGCGACGGAGGCATCCGCCACGGCGTTGGTGGCGCGGGAGGACAGCTGCTCCATCCACTGCACGGCGGCGGGTTG
>PWWI01000164.1 GCA_003561535.1 Nitriliruptoraceae bacterium | reverse complement strand
GCGGACGATGCCGACGGTCTGGGTGCCGTTGCCGTTCCAGTCGCCGACGACCGGGGTGTCGGTGGGACGTCCGTAGTGGAAGTCGAGGGTGGCGGGTCCGCCGGTGTTGGTGGTGCGCAGGTGCCAGTGGTTGCCGCGGACGATGCCGACGGTCTGGGTGCCGTTGCCGTTCCAGTCGCCGACGACCGCGGTGTCGGTCGCGCGCCCGTAGGAGAAGCTGAGCACCTCGCCGGTGGCGTCATCGAGCAGCAGGTGCCACCGCCCGCCGTCGAACCAGCCCGGCGTCGCCGCCCCGTCACCGTTCCAGTCACCCACCAGCCGCTGGCCCGAGACGACCACCTCATCGTCGGGGTCGGGCTCGTCGGGCTCCGGCTCGTCGGGCTCCGGCTCACCGGGTTCGAAGGCCGTGAACACCTCGATGTAGGTACTGCCGGTGACCACCTGATCGAGCTGGACGGTGGTCCTGGCCGTCGGGACGCCGTGTTCCTCCTCGAACAGCAGGCCCTCGGAGAAGGGCTCCTCGTCGTCGTAGTGGAAGTCCTCGCCGTACAGCAGCAGGCTCACGATCAGCTCGTCGTCGCGCGGCTGGGCTGCGAGATGGCTCAGGAGCTCCTCGAAGGTGCCCGCTCGGGGTTCTGCGCACTCCTCGAAGTAGTCGAAGAAGCACTCGTAGAACCCGTCCATCCCCATCGACGCCCCGCCGGAGATCACGAGCTCGCCGTAGCCCATCGCGTCCGCCGGGACCTCCAGCTCGACGTCGACGGTGCGGACCTCGCCGCGGAACTCGCGCAACGGGACGACGAGCTTGAGGGTCGTCCCCGGGACGAGTTCGATGCCATGACGGGCATCGAGCAGCTCGCCGTCGGGGCCCTCGATCTTCAGCTCACGCCCGAGGATCTGCAGCGCCTGGTAGGGCGTGCCGGCCCGCGCCTGGTGGTCCACCGAGGTCACGCGTACCTGCTCCGCCGGGTTGGACCCCAGCAGTTCGGCGTACATCGCCATCTCGACCAGGGATGCCGTGGCGAGGTCGTGCCGGTCCGCGTGGCGGTTCGACCGGATCAGCTGCCACGGTGTGCCGTCCTCCCGGAGGCCTTCGATGCTCCACTCGACCTCGGAGCTGCCGCTGACGTAGGGGTTGTCGAACACGAGCAGGTCGTAGTTGATCCACCCGTGGACCAGGATCGGCCAGAACAGCTCGTGCGGGTGGATCACGTCCGTTCGGCCCGTCGTGGTGTTCGCGTCGTCGAGGTTGACGATCGCCGAGGTGACGGCCGTGCTGACCGGCAGTGCTCCTAGCCGGCCGGCGACGGCGGCGAGACGGTCGTGGTCGATGGTGCCGACCAGCGGTCCCGGGTTCGCCAGCTTGTAGGACCCCCACACGGCATCATCCACGACCCGGATCACCCGTGCCCCGTGCATGCCGAGCCGGGTCGCTCCGTCGTACAGCAGCGGGTGGCCGAAGCCGATCACCGTGTCGCCGCAGACGTAGGTGGCCGTGCCGATCCCGATCGCGGTGTAGTCGCCGATGGCCAGGCTGGCGGCGAGGTTGCCGCCAGGCACGATCGTCGGGATCCCCGCGCCGTCCTCCTCCCAGCCGGCGCCGCCGGCCCCGCGCACGACGCGCGTCCCCGGGTAGCGCTGCTCGAACGAGCTGACGAACCGGTCCAGCTTGGCGCCCGCCGGTCCGCTGACGCGCACGGGGATCTCGAGTGGCCGCATCGTGCCGGCCTGCGTGCGGGCCACGCCCTCCTCGATCGCGAGCGCACGCAGCTCCGAGGGCAGCTCGACCTCGGCCGGCATCACGGGGGGCGGCAGGGCCGGACGCTCCGGCACCCGCAGCATGGCTTCGGCGGGGGTGACCCCTCCGAGGCTCGAGGGCCCCCACGAGAAGCCGTAGGCCACGGCGCCCAGCAACCGGCCGTCGAGGTAGACGGGGGAGCCCGACATGCCACCCCAGATGCCGCCGACGCGGTCGAGCTCGGGGGACGAGACCTCGACGACGATCAGCGGGATACCGGGCGCCAGGGCATCGTGGAGGACGCCGACGACCTCGACGTCGAACGGCTCTGGTGTGGTTCCGCGGGACACCGTCAGGCCGTAGCCGGTGTCACCCGCAACGACCTCGGCGGAAGGGAGCACCTCGGGGCAGTCCGGCAGCGCGTGAGCCTGAGGTTCCGGGATGACGGTTGCGGCGACGATCAGGCCGCCAGTGAGGACGAACGCGAGGGTGCGGACCCAACGGTTCGGCACGTAGGCCGGTATGCGGGCAGGACGAGCCCGAGTAGCTCTGGAAGCGTTCACCGTGACACCTCCGGTGCAGGACGCACCGTTCTGCCACGTACCGACGATGGCAGGTGTCTCGGGGGTCGCAGGCCGATGCTCGCGGCGGCCGGGACACCGGGGCCGCTTCCGATCGGGGCCCCCGTGGCCCTGCTTGGATGATAACTCTGCGTGATGCAGGGGCTGCTACCAGCCGGCCGCCAGCCGCACGGTGGGTCGGGGCGGCCGTGACCGACGACCGACAGGGTGTGCCGGAGGCGACGGTGGACGGACAGGAACGGGACCTGATCGCGTTGCACGCTGGCTTCGCGCTGGTCGCCGCGGTCGTGCTGCTGGCCCCTGGGCAGCTCGCGCAGGGGTGGCGCCTGTGGATCCTCCTGGTGGGCTACGACGTCGCCACGCTGGTGATCGTCCTGGTCCGCGGGCACGACCGTTGGTTACGTGCGTGGTGGTTCGCCGCGGTCACGAGCGTGTTCCAGGTCGTACCGGATGCGTTCCTGGCCGAGGGGCTCGGAACGCTGTCCTTCCCGGCGGACGGCGCGCCGGATCTGGGCCCCGTCACCGCCTCCATGGCCCTGATGTGGACCGTGCCGCTGGTCCTGATCGCGTCCGCGGCGGACTCAGCGGCGCGACGCAGGGGCGCGGTGGCCGGCTGGGTGGCGGCGGTCGTCACCGCCGGGCTGGTGTTCGTCGGGGCTGAGGCGCTCCTCCCGCCCCTGGGCATCTGGGAGCCGGTGGGCGTGACCACCATCGGCGGCTGGCTCGCGCCCTACGTGCTCCCGCCCGAACTGCTGCTCGGCGCCGCGGCCTGGTGGGGCGTCCAGGTCACCCGGGAGCGGCACCCCCTACTCGTCGTGCCGGTGGCGGCTCTGGTCAGCCTGCTCTACACCGGCGCGCTGGCTGCGAGCTGGCTCCTGCTCGAGCGTGGGCTGCTGGCCTGAGGGCGGCGAGCAGGGGTGGGGCGACAGTGGGTCCCCACCAGACCGGGAGCCGCACCCACCGTGGAGGACCGGACGACCTCCCCGGTAGCCTCGCGGGTCACCCAACCCCGTCACCGATCGATGCTGGAGCGTGCACGTGGCCGAGTACTGCTACGTCATGAAGGGCCTCACCAAGACCGTCCCTGGCGGCAAGGAGGTCCTGTCCAACATCTGGCTGTCCTTCTTCCCAGGGGCGAAGATCGGCGTGATCGGTCCCAACGGTGCTGGCAAGTCGACGCTGCTGAAGATCATGGCCGGGGTCGACACCTCCTTCGAGGGCGAGGCGTGGCCCGCCAAGGGCATGAGCGTCGGCTTCCTGCCCCAGGAGCCGGAGCTCGATCCGGAACGGTCGGTCCGCGACAACGTCCTGGCGGGGCTCGGCGAGGTGGCCGGACTGGTACCTCGTTACAACGAGCTGGCCGCCAAGCTCGGCGAGCCCCTCGATGACGACGAGATGCAGCGTGTCTACGAGGAGATGGCAGAGGTCCAGGCCGCGATCGACGCCGCTGATGCCTGGGACCTCGACCGCACCATCGAGGTGGCCATGGACGCGCTCCGCGTGCCCGACGCCGATGACCCGGCGACGCTGTCCGGTGGGGAGAAGCGGCGTGCGGCGCTGTGCCGGCTGCTGCTCTCCAAGCCCGACATCCTGCTCCTCGACGAGCCGACCAACCACCTCGATGCGGAGTCCGTGGCGTGGCTGCAACGCACGCTGAAGGAGTACGCCGGGATGGTCGTGGCGATCACCCACGACCGCTACTTCCTCGACGAGGTGGCGGAGTGGATCCTGGAGCTCGACCGCGGTAAGGGCTACCCCTACCAGGGCAACTACTCCGGGTGGCTCGAGCAGAAGCGTGAGCGGCTGCGTCAGGAGGAGCGCGAGGAGTCGGCGCAGCAGCGTCAGCTCGCCGAGGAGGCCGAGTGGGTCAAGCGCTCCCCCGAGGGCCGGCGGACCAAGGCGAAGGCCCGGATCCAGGCGTACGAGTCCCTGCTGAACCGCCAACGTCCGAAGCAGGTCACCAAGCCGACGATCATGATCCCCGACGGCCCTCGGCTCGGCGACGTGGTCGTCGAGGCCGACGGGGTGCTGAAGGGCTTCGGTGACAAGCTGCTGTACGAGGACCTGTCGTTCTCGCTGCCACCCGGAGGGATCGTCGGCATCATCGGTCCGAACGGTGCCGGCAAGACGACACTGTTCAAGATGGTCGTCACGGCCGCCGGCCAGGCAGGGCTGCTCGATCGCCCGGAGGAGCCGGATGAGGGGTCGGTGCGCGTCGGCGACACCGTGGTGCTGTCCTACGTGGACCAGTCCCGCGCCGCCCTCGATCCGGGGCTCAGCGTGTTCGATGAGATCACCGGCGGCGTCGACTGGGTCCAGCTCGGGCGCACGGAGATGGCTTCCCGCGCCTACGTGGCGGCCTTCGGGTTCAAGGGTGGGGAGCAGCAGAAGGAGGTCGGCAAGTGCTCCGGCGGGGAGCGCAACCGGATCCATCTGGCCAAGCTGCTGCAGAACGAGGCGAACCTGCTGCTGCTGGACGAGCCCACCAACGACCTGGACGTGGACACCTTGCGGGCGCTGGAGGAGGCCATGCTGGACTTCGCCGGGTGCGCGGTGATCACCAGCCACGACCGGTGGTTCCTCGACCGCGTCGCGACCCACATCCTGGCCTTCGAGGGTGACTCCGAGGTGACGTGGTTCCCGGGCGGGTACTCCGAGTACGAGGAGGACCTCCGCAGGCGCAAGGGCGAGGACGCACTGCAGCCCCACCGGATCAAGTACAAGCCGCTGACGCGCCGCAGCAGCTGACCGGCCGCCGGCTCGGCTGGCCGGTCACCGGCTCGGCTGGCCGGTCGCCGGCTCGCTGTCCCGTCCTGGCTCGGCCCGGCCCGGCCGGCTCCCGGGCGGGGGCCTCACGACTTCCAGCGGATAGTTGCTGGTTCTCGCGCTGCAGGCCGGGGTTGGGGCGGTAGGTCCGGGGTCGCGTGCGATTTCCAGCGGATACCTGCTGGTTCTCGCGCCCGTCGGAGCGGCTCGGCTCGGCCGGCTCCCGGGCGGGGGCCTCACGACTTCCAGCGGATACCTGCTGGTTCTCGCGCTGCAGGCCGGGGTTGGGGCGGTAGGTCCGAGGTCGCGTGCGATTTCCAGCGGATACCTGCTGGTTCTCGCACCCGTCGCAGCGGCCCGGCTCGGCCGGCTCCCGGGCGGGGGCCTCACGACTTCCAGCGGATAGTCGCTGGTTCTCGCGCTGCAGGCCGGGGTTGGGGCGGTCGGTCCGGGGTCGCGTGCGATTTCCAGCGGATACCTGCTGGTTCTCGCGGGGTCCGCGGGTCGGAGGGCTGGTCGTCAGGTGCGGAGCGGGATGAGTTCCACCTCGGCGTTGTAGTCGGGGACCAGGCCGACGGGGTCGCGGCGTGCCGGGTCGAGGAGCGGGTTGGCTTCGGGGAAGTGCATCTGGACGTTGCCCTCGGCGATCGACGCCAGCTTCACCGTGGCCACTACCTCGCCCGAGCTCGAGCGCACCCGCACCGCATCGCCCTCGCCGACCGCGAGCCGAGCGGCGTCGCCGGGGGCGAGGAACAGCGCGTCCCGGCCGCCGCCGGTGACCGGGTCCACCTCGCGCCACACCATGGAGTTGAACTGCTTGCCGCGCCGGGTCGACAGCCGGAACCATCCGGGGGGCAGGGTCGCCTCCTGCGGGGTCACGGCGACGAACCTGGCGCGCCCGTCAGCGGTGGGGAACCGCCAGCCGTCACACAGCCGCGTCCCGCCCCACTGCACCTGATCACCCGTCGCACGCAGGTGCTCGATGCCGGCGTAGGACGGGACGACGCGGGCGATCTCGTTGCGGATCGCCTGCGCGCCCTCACAGCCGAGCAGGTGGGCGCGATCCGGGTCGACCCGTTGCGCGAGCTCGAGGTAGATGTCCCACTCGGGCCGGACCTCGCCGGGACCGCTCCGGGCGCTGCGAGGACCCCGGATCTGCGGTGAGAACACCACCCTTCGCTCCGTGGTGGTCTCCGTCCCGCCGCCGGGCTGCTCGTAGCGGGTCATCGCCGGCAGCAGCAGGATCTCGTCGCCGTCGACCAGCATCTGGGTCGCTGCGACGATGTCCACGTGGACGCGCAACCCCACCTGCTCGAGGGCGGTGCGGACCGCAGCCGGGTCCGGGAGGGTGTCCAGGAAGTTGCCGCCCGAGGACCACAGCACGTCCACCTCGCCGCGACCTGCGGCCTCGATCAGCTCCGTCGCCGAGCGGCCGGGGCTGTCCGGCACGGGGAAGCCCCACGCCCGTGACAGCGCCTCGGCGCTCTCCGGCGTGATCGGGTGCCCACCGGGGAAGCTGGTCGCGTACGCCCCCATCTCCGCCCCGCCCTGCACGCCCGAGTGGCCGCGGATCGGCATCAGCCCGGCGCCGGGCCGACCGACGTTGCCGCGCACCAGCGCCAGGTCGATGATCGCCCGCACGTTGTCGGTGCCGAAGGTGTGCTGGGTGATCCCCATCGACCACACCAGCACCGCAGCACCCGCTTCGGCGTACAGCGAGGCGAACCGCTCCACATCGGCCCGGCGGCTCCCGGCCCAGCGCACGAGGTCGTCGAGGTCGTGGCGTGCCACCTCGGCGACCAACTCGTCGTAGCCGGCGGTGTGGTCGTCGATGAACGCGCGGTCCACCCCGCCGCGCTCGATCAACAGCTTGAGTACCGCGGTGATGAAGGCCGTGTCACCACCGGTCGCGACCTCGAAGAACTCGTCGGTGATCTTGGTGCCGAACACCGCCGATTCGAGGTTGGACGGCACCCAGTAGTGCTCCATCGCCGGCTCGCGGTAGGGGTTGACCACGGCGACCTTCGCGCCGCGCTGCTTGGCGAGGTAGAGGTACTTGAGGAACACCGGCTGGGCGTTGGCGGCGTTGGAGCCGAACAGCACGATCAGGTCGGAGTGGTCGATCACGTCGGTGTAGGACACGGTGGTCGCGCCGACGCCCAGGGTCTCCTTCAGCGCGCCCGTGGAGGGGGAGTGGCAGATGCGTGCCGCGTTGTCCACGTCGTTGGTGCCGAGGTAGCGGGCCACCTTCCCCGCGACGTAGTACACCTCGTTGGTGATGCCGCGCGAGGTCGTGAAGATCCCGAACCGGTCGGGAAGGGCGGCGCGGACCCGGTCGGCGGCAAGCCGCATCGCCTCCTCCCAGGGGATGCGGGTGAACCCGGGCTCGCCCCGGCGGCGCAGCATCGGGTGGGCGAGGCGGCCGAGCTCGCGCAGCTGTGCCGGGGAGCGTGTGCGTAGGGCGGCGACGTCCGCCAGGGCGTCGTCGGCCATCGCGCCCATGGTGTTGACCTTCAACAGGTTCAGCCGGGTCGTGCACAGGTGGATGCCGTCGATCGTCCAGTCGTGGAGCCCGGCCACCCCGAGCGCACACCCGTCGCACACGCCCTGGGTGAGGATGCGGGTGGCGTAGCGCAGTTGCCCGCGGTTCTCCGCGACGGTGGTCAGCATCTCCTTGTAGTGGTTCGGCTTCTGCAGGCCGAGCCCGTTGGGGCGCCAGCTCACCCAGTGCTCGGGGCGCCAGCGCGGTCGGTGGAAGCGCCGCCGCAGCGGGTTGGTGGCCTTCGATCCGTGTCCCACGTCAGGCCTCCTCAGCGCACCGGTGCGTCGTGGTCGGGAAGCGCCAGCCGGTGGGGGTGGGTGTAGACGACGCCGTCGCCACCGCGTAGGAACCCGACCAGCGTCACGTTGAGCCGCTGTGCGGTCCGTGCCGCCAGGTCGGAGGCGGCACCCACCGCGGCGACGATGGGGATGCGGGCCGCAGCGGCCTTGGCGACGAGCTCGAAACCGACGCGCCCGCTGAGGACGCACACCAGGTCGGTGAGCCCGCTCGGCGGCCACAGCCCGGCCAGGGCGTGGGCGCCGATCGCGGCGTCCAGAGCGTTGTGCCGTCCGACGTCCTCACGCACCGTCACCAGCCGGCCGTCGCTGTCGAACAGCCCCGCAGCGTGCACCCCGCCGGTGGCGCGGAACCGACCCTGCGCGAGGCGTAGCTCGTCCGGCGATCGGGCGAGCTGCGACCAGGTGAGGGGGTCGGTCCCGAACGCATCGTCGGTGATCGGGGCGACCCTGGCCGCCAGCTCCTCGATCGTCGCCCGACCGCACACCCCGCAGGACGCCGTGGCGATCACGTGCCGGTGCACGAGGGTGTTCGGGTCGACCGCCCG
This sequence comes from Nitriliruptoraceae bacterium, assembly GCA_003561535.1. GTDB lineage: Bacteria > Actinomycetota > Nitriliruptoria > Nitriliruptorales > Nitriliruptoraceae > T1Sed10-7. The sequence goes on along the minus strand of PWWI01000164.1, from coordinate 2,313 downwards.
ACGCAGCCGCACGGTGATGGTGTCCTCGGGCCTGGCCAGGAGCAGCGGGTCGCCGGACTCGGTCGTGACGATGTCCGTCGGGTCGGCGAGTCCCTCGGCCAGGACCCACCCAGCCGCCAGCTCGGGCTCGTGTCCAGGCGTGCGCAGGGTGGTGGCCAGGGTCACCGGCTCCTGGTCGGGGCCGGCGGCACGGATCTCCAGCGGTTCCTCTCCGACCAGGACGTCGTCGAGGCGCTCCACCTCGATGCTGTCGCGGCGGCTGTGGGTGCGGCTGTTGGTGCGGCTGTTGGTGGGGCTGTGGACGCGGAGTACCCGGCGTGTCGGGGTAGCCAGCCGGTCAGAGGTGGCCGCCCTTGCTCCCCGGTCCTGCCTGGCAGGGCGCCCCGGGGCAGCTTCCCGGCCAGAGGTGGCCGATCGGCTGCCCCGACCCGGCTGCGCAGCCGGATCCGACATCCCGCCGGCCGTGGCAGCGCTGCCGGCCGTGGGAGCGCCGGCGGGAGCGCCGGGGGCGGTGGCCACAGCCCGGCGGTGCCACCGGGTCGCGGCTGCCAGGGTGTCGGGATCGTCCACGTCCACGGCGGTCGCACCGAGGGGGTCGAGATCACGCCAGCCCTCCGGTGGCAGCACCTCGACCTCGAGGTGGTCAGGCAGCGACCGCAGCCGACGTTCCCCGGAGTCGAGGAGGCCGCGGACGGTCGCCAGTGCCGCCGGCCGGTAGGCGCCGACGAGCAGCTGCGGCCCGTCGGCGGTACCGAGCACGACCGCTGAGGGGCCGGGCTCAGCCCCGACCAGCCGGTCCACGAGCCGCCGCAGCACGGCAGGTGCCTGCCACGGATGGTCGACTCCGGTGACCAGGACCACCTCGGCGTGCTCTGCCGCAGCCAGCGCGGCCTCGAGCCCCGCGAGGGGTCCGGCAGCGGGGCGCAGGTCGCTGATCCAGCGCACTCCGCGCGGCAGGTCCGCAGCGATCGGCCGCGGAGCCGCCTCCGTCGATGCTTCTGTCGATGCCTCCGGCGCTGAAGGCGGGGCCGGGACCGGTTCCGGCGAGCCGTCGACCACCATCGGGTGCGGGCCCACCACCAGCACGGGTCGGTCTCCGAAGGTGGCCGCGCGAAGCGCACCGACCGCGCGGTCCAGCAGGCGCCCGCCATCGACCACCAGCGCGGCCTTGTCCCGCCCCATGCGCCGGGACCCGCCCCCGGCCAGCACCGCCGCGGCGACATCGGGAACGGCGACATCGCGAGGTGACCGCGTGCTGCTGGCTCCCGCGTCGTCGGCAGGTCGGGTCACGGTCCGCGGCTCCTGGGTCGTCGAGCCCACGCTAACCGCGGGAGGAGAGCCGGCGCCCGACCGTTACGCTGCCGCGCCGTGGACGTCGAGGTGGAGAGGGCAACTCAGCATGGCGGAGCAGGCGGACCGGGCCGAGCGGCTCGCGGTGTACGCCAGCGCCCGGCTGGTCGACACGGGCGCGTCGGTCGGGGCGATCGCGTTCGACCCGCACGATGCCGGTCGGGCGCTGGGCGACGGGCGTGAGGTCAGTGGCTGGAGCGTGTTCGTCGGCGAGGAGACCGAGGAGGAGCTCAGCGACGCCGAGCGGGTGCGACTGCCCTCACTCGCCTGGGTCGTGGCCCGTGATCCCGCGGTCGCGATGGTCACGGCCGGTCACGACGGCAGCGCCGGCTACTGGATCCGGGGCGAGGACGATGCCAGCGGGCTCCCGCGCTGGGAGCGGCTGCAGCCCTGACGAGGCCGGTGTCGACGCGCTCAGCCCGCCCGGTACCCGAGCGCGCTCCCGTCCGGCGCCCGAAGCACCAGCCGGTCACCCTCGAGCTCCACGGTCAGCGGGCCGGCATCGAGCACCGCGAGCACCTGCCGCTCCTGCTCGGCAGCGCCGTCGTCGGTGCAGGCCATGCGGGTCGTCGCCAGAGGTCCGAGCACCAGCACCTCGCCGTCGAGTTCGAAGTCGCCCATCAGGCGGTTGCACCCGGTCGAGCCGCTCAGACGGCCATCCTCGCCGAACACGAGCTCCGCGTCCGTCCAGGTGCTGCTGACCGCGGCGTCGGGGCCGTCGCCCGAGATCAACTCGGCCAGCTGCCAGGTCGTCCCCACCAGGGCGGCGTCCTCGACCGGTGCCTGACGGGCGAACACCAGCTCCGCGTCCGGACCCGTCAGGGTGAGGGTGTCGTCGTCGAGTGCCCACCGGTCCACCGTGGTGAAGGCGGCGAGGTAGGCGGCCTCGGCCTCCATGACCCCGTCCTCCAGGCAGGCCATCTCGGTGACGGCGATCTCCAGCATCGTGAGCTCGTCACCGTC
>PWWI01000131.1 GCA_003561535.1 Nitriliruptoraceae bacterium | reverse complement strand
CTGCACCACCAGTCGACCGGGCCGATGTCCGCCGGATCGAGGTCGAACGCGGAGCCGCGCCACACGGTCACGTTCGCGAGCCGATCGACCTCGCGAGCCAGCGGTGCCCGGTCCACGGCGATGACCTCCGCGCCCGTGCGGGCCAGGAGCCACGTCCAGCCACCGGGTGCCGCGCCGAGGTCGAGGCAGCGCTCGCCCGGTACCGGTTGGCGACGTAGCCGCGCGAACGCTTCCCACAGCTTGAGGTACGCCCGGCTCGGCGGCCCGTCGCGATCCTCGACGAACCGCGGGACGCCACCAGGGAACGGGCTGGAGCAGTCGCCGGCGGCCAGCACCAGGTCCCGCTCCAGCAGCGTCCACGATCCGAGCGGCGCGTCAGGTGCCACCTCGCCGAGCTCCAACGGCCGTGCGGCGACATGGGGCAGCTTGTCGGCGATGAGCTGCGCCCGCCCACGGTGCTCGGGGGCGTAGACCGCCCAGTTGCGCTGTCGGCGGCGGAGTTCCTTGGCAGCATGGCCGATCGAGGTCACCGCGATCCGCTCCGCGTCCCACCAGATGTTGGCCGCCCAGGCGGCGTGGACGGGCGGGGTCTCGCTGACCCGCAGCCGCCCATGCCGCAGCTCCACGACGGCACCGGCACGGCCGAGCTCGTCGTCCAGCTCCCGCTCGAAGCCCTCGGCAGCCAGGTAGGCGGTGGTCATCTCGACATCACCCACCCCGCGCTTGGGCGACGAGTCGTGCCCGCCACGCGACGATCACCGGGGATGCAGGCCACGCGACCTCCTCGATGTCGGTGCCGGCGGGCCAGTCGACCACACCCTGGGCGGTCCACGTCAACCTCGTCGACGGGCGCTACCGGGTCCGAGCGAGTACCAGCGAGATCGAACGACCCTGCGAGGCCACTCCCCGTCGGTGCCCTTCGTCTCCGCCGGTGACCTCCGCCCCTGCCCCGGGGCTGCTCGCCGGTGCCAGGCTGGCGTGGTGCCGTACCGACGGTGCGCTGGTCGGTGCGCCGGTCGGTGCGCCGGTCCGGGCGGCTCCCGAACCGTCGCCGAGCCGCGAGCCCACCCCTGCGCCGCCGGGTCGTTGGCCTGCGTCGTCACGCGAGGAGCGAGGTGAGCGATGGTGGCGACCGGAGAACGACGGCCAGGTGTGGTGCTGATCCACGGGGCCTTCCACTCGGCGGCCTGCTGGGCCCCGACGGTGAACGAACTCGAGCGGCAGGCACCTGACCTGGCCGTGCTCCCCGTCGACCTCCCCGGTCGCGGGGGCACACCGGCGGACCTGCGCACCGTGACGCTGGCATCCTGCGTCGAACACGTGGTGGGGGAGATCGACCGTGTCGGCCTCGACCCGGTCGTGGTCGTGGCGCACTCACTCGGTGGTCTGACAGCTCCCGCGGTCGTGGCCCGGCTGGGGGCGCCTCGGGTCGCGCGGCTGGTGCTGATCGCGGCGGTCATCCCGCCTGACGGGGCGAGCGACCTCGATCTGATGCCGCAGCCGGCAAGGTCGGTCATGGCGCGGGTGCTCCGCCCTGGCCGGGAGCGCCGCCCGCCGGCGAGGCCGCTGGCCCGCCTGTTCTTCTGCAACGGCATGAACCGTGAGCAGCGACAGCTCGTGTATGCCCAGCTCACCCCGGAGGCCACCAACCTCTTCAGCGAACCCGTGGACCGATCAGGCCTTCCCGATGCGGTCCCTCGCACCTGGGTCCTCACCTGCAGGGACCGGTCGATGCTGCCTTCCAAGCAGCGGGCTGCCATGCGCGACCTGGGGCGCGTCGACGAGGTGATCGAGCTGGACACCTGCCACGACGCCATGGTCAGCCAGCCCGATGAGCTCGCCCGGGTCCTCCTTCGTCGTTGATCACGATCGGGGTGCCCCACAGCAGCACCAGGCCACAGCTGCGGGACCGGTCCGTCCCCGTACCCATCGCACCGCACTGCTCGCGGTACGGCCCACCACGATGGAGCCGAGCGGCCTACGGAGCGACCACTGCGCCCACGAGCGGAACCTGTCGCGAGAGGGAGAGGTGGTTGGAGAGCCCGGCGACCGCGGCCGAACGCAACCAGGGTCCGCGATGACTGGCCCTCCGTACGGGATGCACGCCTCCGTCATCCTTACCGTGGAAGCTGATCCGCTGCCAGGGAGTTTCGGATGAACACCAAGAGACTGATCGGACTCGCTGCTCTGAGCAAGATGGCAGACGTCGTTCCGCGCCGTCGGTCGTGGTGGGACAGGGCCACTGAGCCGGAGAACATCGGCAGGTTCGTCGTCTACGGCGCGGGGGTCGGTCTGGCCGCCTTCGCGGCGAAGAAGCTCTACGACCGCTTGCGTCGCCCCGTCGAAGAGAGCATCGAGCGAAGCCGCCAACTCAGCGCGGCGGTGACCGAGATCGCCGAGGCGGCCAAGGCCACCACCGACGCCACAGCGGAGGCGGAGTCGAACGCCGGCAAGACGATCGCCGCGATCGAGGAGCTCGGTCGACAGCTCTCCGACGAGCAGGAGACGCCCTCCGACGACACTCCCGAGGACACCCCCGACGACACTCCCGAGGACGCCTCGAAGGAACCCACCGAGGAGGCACCAGAGGCTCCCTCGGAGGAAGGCGCGGAGGACTCCCCAGAGAGGGACTGAGGCCGCGCCGACCCACGCCGACCCAGATTGGCAGCGCCAGCGGCAGGAGGCGGTGTCACACCAGCCGGCGTTCGATCCGCTCCGACCAGTTCGACGAGTGCACGCGCTCGTCGCCTTCGTAGGCATCCAGCGTGGCGTGGAGGTAGAACGCCTCGGCGTCACACGTCAGCCGCG
>PWWI01000091.1 GCA_003561535.1 Nitriliruptoraceae bacterium | reverse complement strand
GGCACCGGGAACACCTTTCCGTCGCAGGGGTCACCGAGCGTGTCGTTGCTGAGGTAGATCTCCACCTCGACGGTCTCGGGCGCGGGGTCGGCTGGCGGGTCCTCGTCGACGCCGGAGCCGGGGGCAGCCAGCAGCAGGGGCAGCAGCGCGAGCCAGGGGACGACACGGCGGGTGCGGATCGCCGGAAGGAGCGGACGGGTACGCATCGCGACCACCTCCGAACGCAGCACCGGCCACGCCGGGAGCCGATCAGGGGCGCGCCGGTCAACCCCAGTGTGTGCGTCCCGACGCTGGCCGCGCCAGTGGCCATGGACCCGGATCCTGGCGTTCGGCCCGCTTCAGCGGCAGCTGGCCGCGCTCGGCCCGAGGCGACACACGAGGTCCCCGACCCCACGTGAAGGACCCTTCGCCGCGTGACAGGCGAACGCCCCGGTCACCGACGAAGCGGGAGACGACCGGGGCGTTCTCGGGTCTGCGACTCGCCAGACCTGGGACTACGAGCAGGCGCCGGTAAGCGGGTCATCGCCGTTGGTGTGAGCGAGGATCACAGCAGCGATCGTGCCCGGAGGGGTCGCAACGGCGGCGGGGCCGATCGCTCCCTTCAGCGTCTGCACACCGGCCGCGACGCAGGCGCCATCGCCACCAGCGGGTGCGCCACTGGGTGGTGCGGCGAAGGCGGGGCCGGCGGTCAGGGAAAGTGCCATGGCGGCGGCAGCAGCCGTCGCGAGAGTGCGCTTCTTCATATCGTGTCCCCTATCGGTTGGTCAGATGAGCGGTGGTGCGTTCGGCGTCGACGGGTGGATCTCCCCACGAGGCATCCCCAAGATGCCCACTGCCGTCCGACTGCGGCGTGGTCTACCAGCGACGCCGTCCGGTCGCCACCCGTTCCGCGAAGATGCAACTACCTGCGACGGGGCGACTACGGACAGTGCAGTTTCCACCGCCCTGAGTGTCACATCCCCACCACATCGCCTGCGCACACCGCACCCCGCCTTCTGAAGTCACCAACCCCGGACCGGGAAGCTGCCCGTGCGAGCCACGCGCCTCCGGACGGCTCGTACCGGCTTCCAACGGCACCGTGCGGAAGCCGGCTGCGACGGCGGCGCTGGGCACAGCCCGCTCGCCGGGGCCACCCCGCTCACCTGTCGCCGTGCTCCTCGTCCCACCGGGTGAGCAACGCCCGGAGATCCTTCTGGGCCACCAACGACCCACCGGCCACCACGAGCCCGACGAGCGCGCCGACCGCCACCGCCACCGGCGGCGACAGCCACCACCACAACGCACCCGCCACCAGCCCGGCGACGACCGCGACCATCACGAGCGCGAACGTGACCGGGTGCGCCGCCGCCCAGCGCACCGCCCGCGGCGGCGCTCCGGCGACGACCCAGCTGCGCGGGTAGCGATCGCTCGGCTGCTCTCCCATGGGTGCTGTCCGTCCCGAGGTCCTGGAGGGCCGGCGAGGCTACCGCGCAGCCTGGCTGCACCCGGATCTCAGGGGCAGGCCACGCCGTCCACCACCTCGAGGTCGGCGTCTGCGACCGACCCGGGCGCGCGACCCTGGCCCAGGCTCAGTCCTCGGCCGCCATCCACGGTGGCACCGGCGCCTCGATCCGCTCCAGTCGGCTCGGCACGGCAGCGAACCGGTCGGTGCGATCCCGCCACTGCCGGTAGGCGTCGCTGATCTCGTCCCGATCCCGAGCCACGAAGTTCCACCACATCTGGATGCGCTCGCCGAGGGGCGTCCCACCGAGCACCAGGGCCCGGCCGTGGTCGTGCTCGGCCTCCACGGGCAGCTCGTCCACCCCCGTGGGCACGAGTCCGATCCATCCAGGCTCGACGATGGCCTCACCGACCTTGAGCCGTCCCTCCAAGGGGACCACGGCCAGCTTGTAGCCGGGGTCGGTCGGCACCACGGTGGTCCCACGCCGCAGCTGCAGGTCGACGCCGAGGAGCTCGGTGTCGGTGCGTGCCGGCGAGGTGGCACCGGGGAGCGCCCCGACGAACACCAGCGCGTCGGCGTGGTCGAGCTCGAGCTGGGGAAGGTCGTCGAGGTGTTCGAAGCGTGCCTGGTCGTGCCGGGTCCTCTCGGGCTGGGCGACCCACAGCTGCACGCCCCGGAAGGGCAGGGCGGCCGCCAGCTCGGCGTGGGCGATGCCGTGCCCGGCGGTCATCAGGTTGAGCTGACCGGGGCGGATGGCCTGCTCGGTCCCCAGGGAGTCGGTGTGGATGGCCTCGCCCTCGAGCAACCAGGTCACCGTGGACAGGCCGATGTGGGGGTGCGGGCCGACCTCCAGGGGGTCGGGGTCGACGGCGTCCATCGGGCCGAGGAGGTCGACGAAGCACCAGGCTCCGACGGTGCGCCGCCCCTTGGTCGGCAGCACGCGGGCCACGGGCAGCCCACCCACCTCGGTGCTGCGACCCTCACGGGCTTCCACCCGGGCCAGTGGCTCGTCCTCGCACTCGGTGTCGGGCGGCTGGATGGGTCCGCTCATCGCTGTGCTCCTCCCCTGCTGGCCATCGACTCACGCTACGTGACCGGCCTGCCGGCGTCATCCACGGATCACCGGTCGTCGGTGGCGGAAGCTCGGTAGCGTGGGCGACCGACGAGCTGAAGGGGACGGCAGGTGGCCTTCGGGGTGGGGTTCCGGGTCGCGCCGAACGTCCGGCTCCGGGCGACCCGGCGCGGACCACGGGCCTCGCTCGGCCCCCGTATCGCCCGGGTCCACCTCGGTGGTGGCACACCCGCGGTCTCCGCGGGGCACGGACCGGTCACCGTCTGGCAGACGCTCTCGGGCGGTGGCCATGCGCCACCACCGAGAGGTCGGGCGAGCAGCCGCAAGACCGCGGAGTGGAACAGCGTCCGCGACCACCTGGACGGGCTGCTCGGACAGCACCACCGCGAGGTGGAGCACGCGCAACGTCCCGTGATCCCCGACCCGACGCCGATCCGCCGGCGCGACGTGCGCCGGGATCTGCGGCGGCGCGCGGCGGCGGGCACACCGTGGTGGCGTCCGGCTGCGCGGCGGCGGGCCTGGCGCGAGGCCGACGGGATCCTGGACGTCGAGGTGGCGGCACGCCGGACCCGACGGGCCGAGGAGCACCGCCAGGAGCAGGCGGCGGCCGACGCCTGGTGGGCGGCGTTGCTCGCCAACGACCCCGACACGGTCATGGCCCGGCTCGACGCGGCCTTCGCCGAGCACGAGCTCCCGGGCGCGGCGACGGCCGTCGTGGAGGCCACGGCGCACGTGGCCGTGTCCGTCCTGCCGTTGGAGCGGCTGATCGGTCCGCGGGAACCGAGGACCACCGAGGCCGGCAACCTGTCGCTGGCGCGGGTGACCAAGACCCGTCGCCACGAGCTGTACCAGGGGGCCATCGGGTCGGCGGTGATCGCCGTGGCCGCGGAGGCGCTCGCGACCTGCCCGGGGCTGGAGGCCGTGGATGTGGCCGTGCTCTGCCCGGAGCAGCTGGGTGGCCCCGCCGTACTGCTGCTGGCCGAGCTGCCGCGGGCCAGCGTGCTGCCGCACGGCGCGACGCGACCGGTCACCTCGACGTTGTCCGAGCTCGCTGATCGCGGGCACGCCACGTTGGTTCAGGACCGTGGTCGACGGATCGGTGCGCTCCGGCCGCTCGACGCCGAGGATCCCGACGTGCGGGCCCTTCTCGACGCGCTCGATGCGGAGTAGGCTCGGCCGGCGGGGGGTGCGGACCGGGACGGGCGGCTGCCCGAGCACCGAGGTGAGCGGAGTTGGACGAGCAGGGCAGCGGGACGCAGCCGGTGCTGCGCAGCTTCATCGAAGCGGTCGGTGACAGGGTGACACCAACGACGGTGTCGAAGCCGACCCTCACCGAGCTGCGCCACGCGCTGGAGGACCTGGTCGTCACCGAGGACCTCGCGGGCACCGTGATCGCCGGCTTCCAGCACGCCCGCTTCTGGGCCTCCGAGCGCGACCGCTACGAGGCGATGACCGCCGACCCCCGGCGACGAGCCGTGGTGTTCACCGCCGACGAGGACGAGGTCGCGACCTCGGTGTCACACGTGGTGGTCGGCGCCGATCATCCCCTGGCGAGGGAGTGGTTCGTGCTGGCGCTGAACGAGGCCTTCAGCGCCGTGCTGTTCGGCCGGGAGCTGACCCGCTCGGGCGAGGCGATCGACGGCCAGCGACTGTTCCTGGCCGCGTGGACCTTCGACCCGCTGGTGGTGGATGACCTACTGGCGGTGCTGAGCTCGGCACTGGGAGCCGAGGTGCCGGGTGCTCGGTCCCTGCTGGCGGCAGCGCGGGGCGCGCACCCGCCGCGCCACGCGGCGCCCGGCGTCAGCCAGCGGTTCACCCACGCGGTCGCGGAGCGGCTCGAGGACGCCATGCAGCAGGTGCAGTCGCTGGAGACCGAGCTCCGGGAGCTCCGTGAGATCAGTGAGCTCAGTGAGCTCCGTGAACTCCGTGAACTCCGTGACCAGCAGGCAGCGGCGGACGGCGACGGGGGCGTGGTCGAGGACCTCGCCCACATGGAGGCGGACGAGGACGCGCCAGCCCCCCCTTCGGCAACCGGCCACTCCCCCGGGCTGGCAGCGGAGCCGACCGGGGTGCCCGACGACCCGCCGGCTGCGGTCACGCCATCGACTCCTGGCGAGGAGGAGGTCGAGGAGCCGGCACCCCACCAGGGCAGCGGACGCCGCGCCCTGGTCGTCGACGAGGACCCCGCGATGCGGGGGTTCCTCGAGGCGTTGCTACGCCGGGCGGGGTGGCAGGTCGCTGCGGCGACCTCCGTCGGGGAGGCGGCCGACGTCCTGCAGAGCACGCGGTGCGACGTCCTGCTCCTCGACCTGGTGCTGGTCCGTGGCCGAGACGGTGCGGGGCTCGATGAGCTGGAGCGCACGCAGCCGGGCATCCGGCAGCGCACCGCCTTCATGGTCGACGACCGGCCGATCGACGGCAGGGTCGACGACCGGCCGGTGCTCACCAAGCCGGTCGCGTGGACGGACCTGGAAGCGGTGCTCGGGACGCTCACGACGGCGCTTTGACCGCGCCTGGCCGGCGACGTCCCCTCCGCCGGCGCGCCGGTCGCCCGGCGCGTCGCCTTGGTGGGTGTAGCTCAGCTTGGTTAGAGCGCCGCGTTGTGGTCGCGGAGGCCGGGGGTTCAAGTCCCCTCATCCACCCTCCCGATGCGGGAGTCAGATCGGTCGGCTACGGTCTCGCGCTCGCGTCATGCGCCGCTAGCTCAATTGGCAGAGCATCCGGCTCTTAACCGGCAGGTTCGGGGTTCAAGTCCCTGGCGGCGCACCCACGAGGACCGGTCCCTAGGGGCCGGTTCTCTTGCGTTTCCGGACCATGCCGACCAACGCGAACTTGCGCTATCCACAGGCTGTTCCCTAACTGTTCCCTAACTCGCCAGGTCGGTTCGTACGGTCGCCCTCCGTGGTCGATGGAGGGCACACCATGGCAGGATCGTCACGACGTGGCCGCGCACGTCGAGGTACCGGCAGCATCATCGTCCGAGGGAAGCGGTTCCCCGCTCGGGTCGACCTCGGAGTCGGCGCTGACGGGGAGCGGATCCGTTTCGGAAGAAGGTTCGACTCGCGAGCCGAAGCCCAGCGCTGGATCGACCAGCAGCGTGAGCGGCAGAGCGAACTGGTGAAGCCAGTCGCCAACCAGCGACTCGACGACTACCTGCGCTGGTGGCTCGCGAGCGAGGCACCGAAGGGCAAGCCGGGACGCCCACCACTGGCAGCGACGACCTTGCAGGGCTACCGCGTGAACGTCGAGAAGCACCTCATCCCCGGCGAACGCCCCGGACCGCTGCGCCCAGACGCCCAAGCCGCCTATGACCACGCCCTCCACCAGCACGACCTCAACCTCGCCCGGGAGCACCATCGTCTCGATACCCGCGCGCTCCAGGCGCTGCGAGACGCCGTAGCGGCAGCGGGCGGACGGACCACAACGCTCGACCCGGATGAGCTCCAGCAGGCCAGCGCCCAGGCCGACCAGTCACGCCGCAACTGGCGCACCACCAGCGTTCAGCAAGACCGCATGATCGCCCAGCACCAGCATCAGCGTGCCCGTCTCACCCTCGACAGCCTCGAGCGCCTCGCTGCCGACCACGGGCAGGCACGGCACGCAGCCGACCGAGCACGCGACCACGCCCGACAGCTCGACCTCCTCCCCAGCGCACCGACAGCCCAACCCGCCGCTGACCTGCGCAGAAGGAAGCGCCCCACTACCGCACAGGGGAGAACGACAGCGGGGCGCTCGATCACTTCCGACGGCATGGCTGGCTGACACCCAACATCCAACGGCTTGAGCAGCGAATCATCGAAGTTGCACGGCCCGGCCATCTACGACGACCCGAGCGGCTGCGAGTTACTGACAGTCGTCGGTCCTCCCGCTGGTGCCTACTGTCCTCTTCCAGACCGAACCTCAACCTCGACGAAGTCGCCTCGGTTCTCCCCGATCTCCCCACGTGACGTTCCGATACAGCCGTCCACGCGATTGCGTCAAAGTTCCGGCATAATGCAGGAAGTTCGACAAGGAGGACGGGTGCCTGGCGACACGTGGGAGACGCTGTTCGAGATCGCGTTGGACCAGTACGGCTTCATCACCGGTGGTGATGCCGAACGCGCTGGCGTCAACCGCAAGTACCTCAACGACCTGAAACGCCGTGGAGTGCTCGAGCACACGGCATACGGCCTGTACCGGTTCCCGCAGGTGCCGGTGACCCAGCACACGCCCTTCATGGAGGCGGTGCTCTGGGTCGGAGCGGATGCCGTGCTGTCGCATGACGCGGTGCTCTCACTGCACGGGCTTGCCAACGCGAACCCGAGCGTCATCCGTGTCTCCACACCTCGACGCGTCCGGAAGTCCGACCCACCCGCTGCGATCAAGGTCATCCGCCGCGCGATCCCCGACCGGGACCTGACCCGCTACGAGGGGATCCCGTCGACCACCGTGGCGCGCGCCCTACTCGACAGCCGCGACCTGATCACGCATTCGCGCCTGCTCCAGGCCGCGCACCAGGCCAGAGCCGACGGGCTCATCCCCCGACGCGTGTTCGGCGACCTCCTCGAGAGACTGGAGACGGCCGATGGCTGACGGACCACCCACCAACCTGCGCTCACTGGAGGCACGGCTCCGCAACCACTGCGCAGCCGTCGGTCGTGACTTCAGCCGGGCCCGTCGCCACATCGGCGCGTTGGTCGTGGCCAACCTGCTTCACGGGACCGCCACCGTGGTCAAGAGCGGGCGCAACCTGGAGATCCGCTACGGACTGGCAGCCACACGTGCCTCCACCGACCTCGATGTCGTGCGGGCACAGGAACTCGAGGAGGTTGTGGACCACCTCGAAGCTGCCCTGGACCGCGGCTGGGCAGGGTTCACCGGCCGACTGATCGACAAGGGCCCGATCCAGGCACCCGTGCCGTCCGACTACCGGCCGTACCGGCTGGACCTCAAGCTCGACTTCGAAGGACGCAGCTTCGACACCGTCCAACTCGAAGCTGCCATCGAGGAGGCTGGCGGCATCCAGGCAACCGACATGATCGTCAGCGCCGATGGTGCCGGGATCTTCGAAGCCGTCGGGCTGCCCGCCCCTGGACCGGTCACCGTGCTCACCCTGCCGATGCAGGTGGCACAGAAGCTGCACGCCTGCACAGCGGGCGACACCGACGATTGGATCAACGACCGCGCACACGACCTGGTCGATCTGCAACTCATCGACCTGGACCTGCGTGACCGCCAGTTTCCCGAGGTCCGAGAAGCCTGCGAACGGCTGTTCCAAGCCAGAACGGGCCATGACTGGCCACCAACCGTCACCGCGCGACAGGGTTGGTCGGCTCGCTACAGCGAGGAACGAGCGCAGGTCGAGGCAGACGTCCACAGCGACCTTGACCAAGCTGTCGCCTGGGCCAACGAGTTCATCGCTCGGATCGCCGAAGCCTGACCGTTGACCCTGGGCTTCCCTCCTGCACCGGCGTGTTCCGAGACGAAGCCGTCACGTCGCACGGCACCCAGGGAGCCCCCGTCCACCACTTCCTTCCCCGTCTCGGTGTTCCCTATCTGTTCCCTAACGCTTCCGGATGGACAACGACCGGCCTGGATGCTGACGGACCAAGATCCGCGTTTCCCCTGCTCAGAGCCGGTTTCGATGGACTTCGGCGGTGCGTGGTGGACGCCCTCGGTCCCGCTCGTAACCGGCAGGTTCGGGGTTCAAGTCCCTGGCGGCGCACCCATCGCACGCAGGGACCGGGGTTGCTCGCTGTTGCCTCGCGGCGCACCGGCACCGGGGTTGCTCGCTGCTGCCGCGCTGTCGGGTGGTTGCTCGCGCACCGCAGGGGGGACAGGTCCGGCCACGGTGCGCGAGCAACCACGACCACGCCGTCGATCCGAGGTTCGGGGCGCGGGCTTCGAGTCCCGCCTTCCTCGGCCGACTTCCGCGGCCGACACCGCCGGTCGAGCGCTCACCCCTACTCGTCCCAGCCCCTGGCCTCCCACGTCCCCTGACGCCGGATCTCCTCGACGCCCCGGATCGTGCCCTCCTCCCAGTCGACCACCAGCACCTGGACCGCCCCGTAGTACTCGCTCGTCGGCACGAAGGTGGTCACCTCGTAGCCGCGGCGGATGAGCTCGTCGACCACCGCGTTGCCGGGTGCCTCCTCCGTCTCGAGCGTGTCGCCCTCGAGGTGGAACCTCGGCGCCAGCACGGCATCATCGATGGCCTGGCCCTGGGCAGCCCAGCGGGCCAGGACCTGCGCGACGATGTTCGGGATCCGACGACCGCCGGGCGAGCCGATGCCGAGCACCGGTTGGCCGTCCTGGAGCACCACCATCGGGGCGATGAAGCTCCGGGGACGCTTGAGCGGAGCAGCGTGGTTGATCGAGTCGGGTTCGGGTGAGAAGTTCTTCAACTGGTCGTTCATGAAGAACCCGGAGACGGGCAGCCCGGAGCCGAAGAAGTTGCTGAGGGTGTTGGTCATGGAGACCATCGTCCCGTCGCGGTCGACCACCACCGCGTGGGTCGTGTCGGTCTCGAGCCCGATCACCTCGTCGTCGGCGTCGATCGGGGCGAAGCCGTCGTCGGGGATCGCCGCGGCGTAGGCCTCGCTGACCTCGGTGGCGAGGAGCGCCGCGAGGTCGACGTCCTCCACACTGGGGTCACCGATGGCGTCGATCCGCTGGGCGTTGGCCTGCCGCCACGCCTGCGCGAGGACGTGGATCGCGTCCGCGCTGTCGGGCTCGAGGTCGGCGATCCCCCGTGCCTCGGCGATCTGCAGCAGCTGCACCACGGTCGGACCTGCGACCGGCGCTCCGCCGCCCAGGAGCTCGTAGCCGGCGATGCGACCGACGGAGGGCTCCACCTCCATGACCTCGTAGGCCCGCAGATCGTCGAGGTCGAGGCCGTCGACCGACCCGACGATGCGCTGCCCGACCTCGCCCCCGTACATCGCCCCGGGGCCCTCCGACTGGATCAGCCGCAGCGCCTCGGCGTACTCCGGCTGCCGCAGGGTGGTGCCGGGCTGGACCGCGACCCCGTCGGGGAAGAGCCGCGGCAGCAGGTGGATCGGCAGGCGGAAGGCCGCCTCCTCCAGCCGTTCGGTGAGGTACGGGTCGACCTCGAAGCCGTCCTCGGCGTACCGAGCGGCGAACTCGATCAGGTCCTCGAGGTCGACCGAGCCGTGCGCCTCGTGCACGTGGGCCATGCCGGCGACGAACCCCGGCACCCCGATGTCGGAGGCGGGCGGTTCGCCGTTCACCGGCGCCGTCTCCCGGTAGTCGTAGTAGCGCGGCGGGGCGCCGTCGGGCTCGACCAGCAGCAGCGCACCCCCACCGCCGATGCCCGATCCGAAGGGCTCGACGACCCCGAGCGTGTAGGCCACCGCCACCGCCGCGTCGACCGCGTTGCCGCCGCCGGCCAGGACCTCCATCCCCACCTCGACGGCCAGCGGGTGGCTCGCGCTGACACCGATGCTGTCCAGGCGGGGCGGCGGGGCGGCCTCAGCGGTATCGATCTCGGGTACCTCGGCCTCCGGGTCGCGAGGCCGGAGCTGGATCGGCTCGCGCTCGAGGGCATCGGACAGCTCGCCGTCGGCCTCGCGGTCGTCCTCGACGAGCTCCTGATCGAGCAGCGCCGCGCGCTCCTCGCGATCCTGCGGCTGGTTGTAAGCGGCGACGGACACCAGCCCGAGGCCGACGACCACCGACAACAGGTAGTTGATCCACCGGTTGGTCATCACGGCTCGACCACCTCCGTGACGTGGCGATGGTCGAGTTCGGTCACGAGCACGTGGTCGTGGCGGTCCCAGGTCAGGCCCGGGCCCTGGAGGCGGTCGAAGATCCGGGCCCGGCGGTAGGGGCCGAGTAGCCCGGAGGCGACCCCCGGTGTCCCCTCCCGGATCACGATGGGCACGAAGCTGACCCGGGCCCGGCCGTCGGCGGCGAGCTCGTAGCGCGCCAGCGTCGACTCACGGGTGCGGGACCATCCCTGGTCGAAGACGAAGTTGCCGAGGCTGTACAGCACGAGCGTGTCGCCGATCCGCTCGACGGACTGCAGCACGTGGGGGTGGTGACCGATCACGATGTCGGCACCGGAGTCGGCCGCCATCTCCGCGAGCTCCCGCTGCCGCCCGTTCGGTGCGAAGCCGTACTCCGTGCCCCAGTGGAAGTGGGTGACCACGAGGTCGGCGTTGGCGTCCGCCTCACGGATGAGCCGGCTGGCGCGCTGCTCATCGGCCGAGAGCACGCCGCCCTGGAACGCCCGGGCGACGAAGCCCACCACGTAGGCGTCGGAGAACGACAACGTGGCCACCCTCACGCCCCCGTGCTCCTGGTAGTCGATCCGCGCGGCGT
>PWWI01000133.1 GCA_003561535.1 Nitriliruptoraceae bacterium | reverse complement strand
TCTCGCCGCGCGAAGACGAAGCACAGGGCCGCCAGCGACAGCACGAAGACGATGGCGGCCGCGAAGTGGACGACCGCGACGGTCGTCTCCCCGAGCGCCTGCTGGAGGCCGGTGCAGCCAGGGGGGGCCGGCGTGGCGCCGCAGAGCGGATCCGAGTCGGACAGGCCTGGGCGCCGCGTCGGGAAGAACGCCACCAGCAGGACCGCGATCCCTCCGACCAGGCTCAGCCAGAAGTCCTTGGTCCACGTCTGCGCCGACATGTAGGTGATCAGGAGGACGCCCACCACGGCCAGGGTCGCGACGAAGACGTCCCTCGCAGCGGTGTGGTAGTAGGCGCTGAGGGAACCCCGCAGCGCGACATCGCCGGTGAGCCACTGCTCGGAAGCGATCAGGACCAGGGGAAGGAGCACTCCGAGTACCCCGACCGCTGCCCGGTGGATCAGGTACGACCGTGCGTAGAGCACCGTGGCGTCGGTGCCTGGACCGCTCGTTCTGAGGTCCGTCGGGCGTGGGAAGGAGTCATCCGTCAGGTGCATCGGATCTCCACTCGGCGGCGTGGAAGGGGATCGCGCTGCCGCCTCACTGGCTGCGTTTGACGGCTCCGTCGGCGAGTGCGTCGGCGGCTTCGCCCAACCGTAGGCCGACGACGTCCAGACGGCGCAGCAGTTCCCGTCGTTTCAGCATCTGCGGTGTCACCTCCGGTTCGTCGAGCACCTCGGCGACCGCGTGCTGGTAGAGGTAGCGGATCCGGTTGCACTCCTTCTTCGCGGCGAGCGCTCCAGGGCTCGCTTCCTCGGGCTCCTCCTCCAGCTTCTCGATCGCCTCGGCCAAGTTGCCGAGGCCGTCCTCGAGCGCCTCCAGGATGCCCGGGAACAGCTCGGAGCAGTCGACCCGCAGCAGGTCGAACTCGCGCACGAAGTCACGCAGGTTGTCGAGCACGTCGTCGATCGAGCGCGACAGCCGGAACAGGTCCTCGCGGTCGATGGGGGTGACCAGGCTCGTGGCCAGCAGCGCGATGAGCTCCGCCCGCTGCTCGTCACCCTGGTGCTCGACGTCGACGGCCAACTCACGGGCCCGGTCGGAGCGCAGCTCCCCGCTCACCGCCGATCGTGCCAGGCGGGCGCACTCGACGGTGGCCTCGACCTGGCCAGTGAGCCGTGCGGCGATGTCCTTCCCGCTGCCGCCCATCAGGTCACGGATGATCGGGGCGAACCTCGCCTTCAGCCCGCCGTCAGCATCGTCGTCGCCCTCCCCACCAGCGCGCTGATCGCGGTCGCGGCCACCAGCGCCACCGGCAGGGTCACCACCCAGGCCAGGGCGATCATCAGGGCTCGGTTCCATCGGATCCTCCTCGTGCTCTCCTGTGCGCCGCTGCCGATCAGCCCGCCGGCGACGGCCTGCGTCATGCTGACCGGTGCACCGAGCAGGCCGGTCACGGTCACCGAGACACCGGCCGCGAACTCGGCGACCACCGCGTTGATGGGCCGGACCATCATCACCCCGTCACCGAGCATCCCGCCGTAGCGGCGCAGTCCCAGGGCAGCTCCGACGGCGAAGCACGCGCCGATGAGCAGCAGCGTCCGGATCGGCAGCTCGACCGGCGCGCTCGGCAGCGCCAGAGCGAGGGCGAACACCGCCAGGATCTTCTGGCCGTCGTTGACGCCGTAGGCGAGGCACTGGAGCGAGAACGACACCCGGTGGGCACGTCGCAGCGAGGTGTTCGCCGACACCCTCGGGTTCAGCCGGTACAGCAGCCAGGTGATGGCCATCGCGAGCAGTGCGCCCACCAGTGGTGCTGCTGCCGCGAGAGCCAACACCCACGCCACCCAGCCCCACGCGACCGGCAGCCCGGCCCCCAGCCCGGCGCCGGTGATCGCTCCGACGACCGCGAGCGTGAGGCTGGTCGGCAGCCCCCAGTGCGAGAGCGCCAGGACGAGGCCGACCGCCACCAGGACGGCGACGGTGACCGCCGGCCCGGTCTCCCCGCCGTCGAAGGTCACCAGACGGGAGGCCAGCGTCGTCGCCACGGCTGTCCCGATGACCAGCGGTACGGCCATGACCGCGAGCGTCAGCATGCCGATCGCGGTCAGCGGCGCGAGCCCGGGCAGCTTGATCCCGGTGCTCGTGATGCTGCCGCCATCGTTCATCCCGTTGACGAAGGCGAAGCCGGCGGCCAGGACCAGCAGGGCGACCTCTAGCACCGGACGCCAGCTCCCCGCCGCCCCAGGGTGCCACCTCGGTGACCGGCGCCGGCGTGGCGCGCGGCCGGGACGCGTCGTCTCGGCACCCGTTCGCAAGGTCCGCTCGTGCTGTGGGCGGACCTGGACCTGCCACGGAGGAGGCTGCGAGCGGACATGTCGTTCGAACCTACCGACGCGTGGTCGGGACCGGACCTGCCCATCGGTCGGGGCACCGCCCTTCGGCCCTCGCGCCGCCCTTCGGCCCGGGCGTCCGGGAGCAGCCGGAGCACCAGAGTGTCCTGCGAACGCCCGGTTCGCCTACGAGCCGTCGTCCTCCTGGGCGGCGCGCTCCTGCCGCGCTTCGAGGAAGTAGGCGCCGATGGTCCCCGCGAGGGTGGCGAAGACGACGGTGGCGTAGATCGACAAGGCGATGGCCAGCAGACGGCCCGCCAGCGTCACCGGCTCGTGGACGATGTTCGCCGCGATGCCGAGGTTGGCCGCCCACCACAGCGCATCACCGAGGCTGGTCAGCGCACCCTCGCGCCCTCGCTCCAGCACGAACAGCAACTGGCCGCTGCCGAACACGAACACCACGGTCGCGGCCAGCAGGAACTGCAGCCGACCGGCCAGCAACACGCGAGCGGTCCCGACCGCGCGATAGGACGAGCCGATCACGCGGCTGAAGGGCAGGACGCGTACCAGGCGCATCGCGCGGAACAGGCGCAGCACGCGCAGCAGGGGCAGCACGAGGAACAGCACCGAGGGCCAGTGGCGGCGCAGGAACCGACCCGGGTGTCGGGATACCACCAGCTTGGCGGCGAGTTCGACGGCGAACAGCGCCCAGATGACGTTGCCGGCGACGGCCAGCACGTCACGCTGGTCGCGTGGTGCGATCAGCTCGTAGGCCACCAAGCCGGCCCACACGACTGCGAGGATGGCCATCGGGATGTCGAGTCGACGCTCGAGGAGCGTGGCCAGGCGCTCGCGCTCCGTCGGCTCGTCGTCCGGATCTGGATCGATCGTGGGGGACGCTTCGTCGGTCATCGAGGCGACGCCATCCGTCGCTCTCGTGACCCGTCGTGCCCGCCGTCGGCGCTGTCGGACCGGTGCATCGGGCCTCCATGGCTGCGGCGTTGGCTGCGGCATTGGCTGGGTCGTGGTGCGGATCGCGCGCTGGCGGCCGTGCCTCCCCGGTTGGTGCGAGCATGCCCCCCGTGTGGACCGGTCCTGCGCCAGTCGGCACCGGCCCACCGGTCCCGGGGCCCTGGCGATCCGTCTGTGCGACGGCCGAGGCGCCCGCGACGGCCGAGGCGCCCGCGACGGCCGAGGTGCCCGCGACGGCGTGCCCGCGACGGCCGAAACCCCAGGTTGCCACATCATCGCGCGCCTCGATCGCGGCCATGCGGCCAGGCCGAGTGCCACCGGTCGGGCCCCGGACGCTCGGACGGGTGTGGCCCCGACAACCTCCACCTCGACGCAATACGCTCGGAGAGACCTCTCATCGAGGAGTGCGCACCGTGGAGGGGCTGCTGTTCACCATCGCGCTGCTGATCGTGATCGGTATCGGTATCGGGTTGCTCCCGCGCCGCTGGAGCCGGGCCCGGGGACCGGAACAGACCACCGAACCCCCAGGTGAGACGAGCGCGCCGGACGACTGGCCACGCGACGGCGGGGACAACCCTCGGGCGCCGTGACGGCGTGACCAGGACGCTCGTCGCGGGGGCTTGCGGGCGTTGCTGCGGCGGTTGCTCGCGCCCCCTGGCCGGACCTGTCCCTGCTCCGGTGCGCGAGCAACGGTCGGGCGGGGTGGCTGCGGTGCGCGAGCAACGGTCGGGCAGGGCGGCGCGCGGCGACCTGATCAGGCCGCGCAGCCACCGGGGAGGCTTCCTGCGCCCCGGGAACCGGACCCTGCGCCCCGGGAACCGGACGATGGACAGCGAACCCGTCTCTGACGTCCGGTGCCCGGAGCGGGACCTCACTGCGGGCAGCGTGCGGCATCACTGTGGCAGCACCTCGCCCGGGTTCACCTTCGGCACGGCGGCAACGGTCGGGGCTTCGGTCAGGCCGTAGTAGTCCAGCACGATGACGTCGCTCGCGTTCGGTCGGGCGGTCGGGCCGGGGTCGCGGCCGAGATCACGGGCGGTCAGGGGCGCCTCGATCGCAGTCTCCGGCTCGGTGGCGCTCTCGCCTCCTGCGAGCACCAGGGACACGATCACCGCTGCCGCGATCGCGATCACGGCCACCACGGCGGTGATGATCCACGTCGTGTGCTTCCCTGGACGGTGGTGCCGCTCGCTGCCCAGGTCGATCCTCTCGAGGAGATCGTGATCCTTCGGCGTTGCAGCGCCCTCGGGGGGACGCAGCTGCGTGGTTCCCATCCTCCTCCCCTCCTCTTCGCCAGCGGTAGGTGTCGTGGCGGGTGCTGGCATGCTCAGCGTGACACCCACCCGTTCCCGAGCTGTTCCCGCCCGGCCTGTCGGCGTACGCTGGTCTCGTGGAGACCGTGACGCTCCTGCGGGGGCAGCTCTTCGGGCGTATGCGGGTGACGGTCGACGACCAGCCACCCATCGTTGAGTGGCCCCGACCCACGGCGCGACGGCTGGTCGCGCTCCTGCTGCTCGCACCCGACCACGTCTGCTCGCGATCGAGCCTGTTGGAGCAGCTCTTCTCGCACCTGGACCCGGTGCGCGCCGCCCGAGCCCTCTCCAAGGCCCTGAGCATGGCTCGTGTGGTCCTCGACGAGGGGAGGCCAGGACCGAGCCTGCTGGCAGCCGATCGCGACAAGGTGTGGATCGCCGACCAGGTCAGGGTCGAGGTGGATGTCCTGGACCACCTGGCGATGCTGCAGGGTGCCGAGAACCTGGCCGTTGCCGCGCAGCACGAGCCGCTGCGAACGGCCCTTCGCGAGTCGCGGCCCGTGCTCGTCGAGGACGCCTACGAGGCGTGGGCGATGGAGGTCGCCGACCACCTCGAACGGGAACGTCGGGCTGCGGGGCTGCTGCTGGCGCGCAGCACAGGGATCGAGGCGGACTGGCGCGCCGTCGTCGCCGCGGACCCGGCGAACGAGGAAGCGTGTGCCGTCCTGGTCGATAGGCAGCTCCGTGCGGGGAGACGGCGCGAGGCCATGGTGGCGCTGGAGACCTGCCGTGTGGCGCTGGAGCAGCTCGGACTCCCGTTGCCACCCGGGCTCGCGGCACTCGATGTTCCGCCGCCGCCCCCGACCCGGCGCGTGCTGTGGCCGTTGTACGGGCGCGACCGGGAGTGCACCCGCATCCTCGATGCTGTTGCTGGGACGGCGAACGGCACCGGCGCAGCGATCCTCGTCGCCGGGCCCACGGGGATCGGCAAGACCCACCTGCTGCGTCACCTGCTGGCCCAGCTGGCCGAGGACGGTTGGACCGTCGCGATGGGTGCCGCGGTGCGTGACGACCGCGTCGCCCCCTTCGCCGCACTGCGTACCGCACTCCTCCCGTACCCGTTGGAGGCCACCTCGCCGCTCGTCGCGAGGCTGCTGGTGCCCGAGGCCGCGGGAGCCACGGTGGGGCCGGTCCCGACGGCCGAGCTCGCCGTGGTCGCCGACGCCATCCGGCAACACCTCGACACCATGGCGCAGCGACGTCCGGTGGTCCTCTGCCTCGACGACCTCCAATGGGCGGACCGTGCGCTGCAGGCGGTGATCGCGAGGCTGGCCGCCGATGTCGCTGGCCGCCGCTGGTCGCTCCTCCTCGCGGCTCGGACCGACGAGCCCGACGCGCCGGTACCGGAGCTGCCCACCTCGATCCTGCGTCTGTCCCTCGACGTTCTCGACCGCGAGGCGAGCACCCGGCTCGCGGTGCATGCGGCCGAGGAAGCCGGCTTCGTCGTGGACGATCGGACGCGCCAGGCGGCGGAGCGTGGCCGGGGCCACCCCTTCTTCATCGTCGAGCTGGCACGGACCCGGTCGGCCAACGCGGGCGGGGTTGCGTCCGCGGCCGTGCCGGAGCGGATCATCGAGCTGCTGCGGTCGCGCGTCGCCCAGTGCTCCCCGGCGGCGCGACGGCTCACGGCGTTCGTCGCGATCGCGGGGGAGGACGCGACCACCGGGCTCGTGGCCAGCGCGACCCGGCTCCTGCTCGGTCCCTCGACCGACCTGGCGGATGTCCTCGACGAGCTGGAACGGGTCGCACTCGTCCACAGCGACGAGGAGCGCCTGTGGCTGAGCCATCCGCTGCTGCGGGACGCCGCCGAGTCGACCCTCAACGTGGTCCGTCGGGCGCAGCTCCACGCCCGGGTCGCCGAGGCCCTGGAGGCCGAGGCCGGGCGGCCGGACGGGGGCAGGATCCTGGCCATCGCGCGACACCGGCTCGCCGCCTTCAAGGCGACGCGCGCCGTGGAGTTCGCAGCGGCAGCTGCCTCCGCCGGTCTCGCCGGGGCCCGGGTCGCCCACAGCCTCGGTGCGCCGGCAGCCGCTGAGGAGCTCTACGTCCGTGCGCTGGAGGCCTACGCGAGCCTCGAGGACGAGGGACGATGCCGGCTGCGGCACGAAGCCCTCCAGGGCTTCGTGGGACTCGGGCAGCTGCGGATGAACGGTGGGGACTACGCGCGCGCGTCAGAAGCCGCCGAGGAGGCGTGGCAGCTGGCGAAGGTGCCCGAGGAGTACGGCCGCGTCTGGTGGCTCCGCGCGGAGATCGCCTACCACCGCGGTGACCTCGAGGCCGGCATGAGGATCCTGGAGGAGGGCCTGCGCGACCTCCCCGAGGACGCCGAGGTGGCACGTGCACGCCTGCTCGTCGAGCTCGGGTGGTGCCACGTGCGGCGCAGGGAGCCGGAGGCCGCGCTGGCCACGTTGTGCAGCGCGGTCGAGCTCGCCTACGACGCGGGGGACTGGACCGTGCTGACGGCGGCCCTCGACCGCTACGCCTACGCCCTGGCGTCGACCGGTTGCTTGGCGGAGGCGCTGGTGCTGTACGAGCGTGCCGAGGCTGCATCCCAGCGGTGCAGCGACCGGCACGAGCAGGCGGTCGTGCGGTTGCACCACGGCGTCGCGAGGTGCTGGAACGGCGAGTACGAGGACGCACTCACCGAACTCGACCAGGCGGCCGAGCTGTGCGAGCGGCACGCGTTGGTCTACGTCCGATCGGTGGTCCACTGGGGTCGCGCCTGGGTCGAGGAGGCACGTGGGGAGCCCGGGCTGGCGCTCGAGGAGCGGGACGCGGAGCTGCGGCTCCTGCACCAGATCGGCAACGACCGCAACCTGGCCGGGTGCCAGGCGCACCGCGTCAAGCTGCTGCGGTTGCTCGGCCGCTGCGAGGAAGCCGAGCGCGTCGCCGTCGCGGCCCAGGCGGCGGCCGAGCGGGTCGGTGACCCGGTCCTGGTCGAGGAGGTCGAGCAGGCGCTGTCGGCCGGGTGACAGGGCGCGGCACGCCGGCGCGTCGCCGACGCGTGGTGCGTGTGGCCGCGGCCAGCGGTGGCTCGGCGGTTGCTCGCGCACCGGAGCAGGGACAGGTACCGCCACGGTGCGCGAGCAACGGTCGGGGGTGGGGTGGCTCGGCGGCGGCCAGCGCGGGGTGGCTCGGCGGTTGCTCGCGCACCGGAGCAGGGACAGGTGCCGCCACGGTGCGCGAGCAACGGTCGGGGGTGGGGTGGCTGCCGGCCGCTGGCGGGTGGGGTTGCTGCCGGCCGCCGGGGGCAGGTGCGCCGGCCATCGCGAGGGGCCGCGACGCGGGCAACCGGGCCACCGGGGGATGGACGCGCCGCGGGAGGGCCGGGGATCGGGCTGGGGCTTGTACCGTCGGCCCCGGTCTATCGTGAGCCGGGACGACGACCGCGTTCCGATGCGGGTCCGATGCGGGACGGGAGGGGCAGCGTGTCCGTCTGGCTCGTCGTCGGCGCCGTGGTCTACCTCGCCGGCCTCGTGCTCACCTTCAGCGGGGCGGAGCTCGGGGGACGGGTCATCGGGTTGGCGATCGTGTCGGTCGGGGCCGGGCTCGCGGTGGCGTTCGCCCCACCGACCCGCTCGTGGCCGGCGACGATCACCGTCGCCCTGACGCTGATCCCCCTGGTGGTGGTCGCTGCGGCGCTGCGGCGGAGGGTCGACGAGGTAGCGGGTGAGCGGGGGGCGACCCTCGACGACGATGCCCTGTGAGCGCCGCGCTCGCCCTGCTGGTCGCGCTGCCCGTGGTGGGGGCAGCGCTGACCGTCGTGACCCGGGGCCCGGCACGGGTGCGGCTGTCGCTGCTGGTGTCCGCGGCGATCCTGGTCGCCGTGGTGCTGCTGGCGCGTTCGCTGCTGGCGGTCGGTGTCGCCCACGTCCTGACGCTCACGTCACCGATCGGCGTCGTCGTGGTCCTGATCGCCGACGGGCTGGCGGTCTCGTTCCTGCTCATGTCTGCGGTCGTCGGTCTGGCGGTGGTCGGCTTCGCCTGGGCCGAGGTCCGCCACGAGCAGGATCGCCACCACCGCGCGTACTGGCCACTGTTGTTCACGCTCTGGGCGGGGGTGAACCTGCTCCTGCTGGCCGGTGACCTGTTCACCGTCTACCTGATGCTCGAGCTCGTCGCGCTGGCCGGGTCGCTGCTGGTCACGCTGCGCGGGGACCGCAGCAGCCTGCTGGCGGGCACGCGCTACTTCTACGCCGAGCTGGTCGCCTCCACGACGATGCTGATCGGGATCGCGCTGGTCTGGTCCCAGGCCGGCACGGTCGTGTTCAGCGAGTTGGGCGCGGGCCTGGAGGACGCCCCGCTGGCCGGCCTCGGGCTCGCCGTCATGACCGTCGGGCTGCTCCTGAAGGCTCCGCTCGCGCCCCTCCACTTCTGGCTCCCCGCGGCCCACACCCTCTCCCCGAGTGCCGTCAGCCCGCTGCTGTCGGGCGTGATGGTCAAGGTGTCCTTCGCCGTCCTCCTCCGGTTGTGGTTCCTGTCGGTCCCGGATCTGGTCACGATGCCGGCCGCGCAGCTCATCGGGGCCATGGGTGCGCTCGCGATCCTGTGGGGCTCGGGCGGTGCCCTGCTCGCGACCGGGCTCAAGCGGCTGGTCGCCTCGTCCACCGTCGCCCAGGTGGGGTTGGTGTTCCTGCTGGTGCCGCTGGTGGCCGCCGGTTCCTTCGACGGCTGGGCCGGTGGGGTGGTGCTCGCCGTCAGCCACGCCTTCGCGAAGGGGGCGATGCTGATGGCCGCGGCCGTGCTGGTCGACAGCGCGCGGCGCGCGGGCGCCCCCGCCCCCGGTGCCGGCAGCGTCGCCGGGGCCGTCGACGGCGAGACCCACGTCGGGCGCGGGACCAAGCCGGCCACCAACGTGCGCGGTGAGACCACCTGGCCGCTGCTGATGGAGCTGAGGGGCAGCGCCGCCCGGCGCCCGGTGGCCATGATGGCCTTCGGGATCGCGGGCATCAGCCTCGTCGGCCTCCCGCCCAGCGGTGGGTTCGTCGCCAAGTGGTACCTGCTGGTCGGGAGCATCACCACCGGGCAGTGGTGGTGGGTGATCGTGCTGGTGATCGGCACGCTGCTCACCGTCGGGTACCTGATGCGCTTCGTCCGTCCGGCCTTCGCGCCGCTGCCCGAGGACGAGCGCCCCGTCCCGCGTCGCGACGCCCGCGACCTGGTCGCGCTGGCGCTGGCCACCTCGACGTTGGTGCTGGGTCTGGTCCCGGGACCGCTGCTGCGGCTGCTCGCCATCGGAGGCCCGCATGGAGGGGGCTGAACTGGTGGCAGCAGATGTCGGCGCCAGCGTGCTGCTGTGGTTGCTGGCCGCCTCCCTGGTGCCGGCCGGCATCATCTTCCTGCTGCCCGAGCATGCCGAGCGGGCGCGGCGCGTCGTCAACATGGCCGGTGCCATCGCCAAGGTCGGCCTGGTCGGCGTGCTGGTCGTCGGGGTGTTCTCCGGCCGGGAGTACGAGTGGCGGACGGCCTTCCTGCCCGGGATCGACCTGGTGCTGCGGGCCGACCCCGTCCCGCTGCTGTTCGTCTTCCTGTCCGCCCTGCTGTGGCTGACGACCACCATCTACGCGATCGGCTACCTCAGCGAGGACACCCACCGCTCACGGTTCTTCGGCTTCTTCAGCCTGTGCGTCGCCGCCAGTGTCGGCATCGCCCTGGCCGGCAACCTCGTCACCCTGCTGATCTTCTACGAACTGCTCACGATCACCACCTACCCCCTGATCGTCCACCAGGGCCACGAGCGGGCCCGGGCGGGCGGCCGGATCTACCTGCTCTACGCGGTGACCGGCGGCGCGGCCGTGCTGGTCGGGGTGGTCTGGCTCCAGACGATCGCGGGCTCCGTGGCCTTCCGCGAGACCGAGCTGCTCGCGGCCCTGGCGAGCGAGCACCGCGGGGCGCTGACCGCGATCTTCGTGCTGCTGGTCGGCGGGTTCGGGGTCAAGGCGGCGATGGTGCCCCTGCACGTGTGGCTGCCCCACGCCATGGTCGCGCCCGCCCCCGTCAGCGCCCTGCTGCACGCGGTCGCGGTGGTCAAGGCCGGTGCCTACGCGATCGTCCGGGTGATCCACGACCTCTACGGCGCCGAGCTCGCCGCCGACCTCGGTGTCCTGACCCCGCTGGCCGTGGCCGCCTCCATCACGATCGTCTACGGCTCGGTGCTGGCGCTCGTGCAGCAGGACCTGAAGCGGCGGCTGGCCTACTCCACGGTGAGCCAGCTGTCCTACATCGTGCTCGGGGTCAGCGTCGTCGGGCTCACCAGCGTCTCCGGTGGGGTCGCGCACCTGGTCC
>PWWI01000291.1 GCA_003561535.1 Nitriliruptoraceae bacterium | reverse complement strand
GCGATCGCGGAGCTCGAGCGCATCGTCACCGACCTGCAGAACGACGAGGTGGGCGTCGACGAGCTCGCGGCGCGGGTCGCCCGCGGGGCCCGCCTGGTCGAGCTGTGCCGGGAGCGGCTGCGTCGCGCCGAGCTCGCGGTCGACGAGGTGGTCGAAGCCCTGCGCACGGCGAGTGAGCCGGACACCGCAGATGAGGAGGCGGTGGCGGCATCGATCCGTCCTTCCGCCGACGACCGGCCCGAACCCGACGACGACGTCCTGTTCTGACGCCCGACGACGGGCACCGTGTCCGTCCCGTGGGGGCGCTAGCGTGCCGGGCGCCGCAGGGAGCCGGCGGGTGGGAGGCGGACGGGTGAGCGACGAAGCTGTGGGCGGCATCGACCTGCCCACCGATGGTGACGGACGCCGCAGCAGTACGACCTTCGGTCGCGAGGTGGTCGCAGCGGCGCTGCGCGGGGTCGATGCCACGGGTGCCCAGGCGGCCGAACGGGAGACCAACTGGCGGTCCGGCTACCTCGACCACGTGCGGCGGCTCACCGAGGCCGGTGCCACCCGCGCCTCCGACGCCCGCACCATCGCCGCCGACGGTCTCGCCGCGGTGCACGAGCGCATGGTCGTGGTGGACCCCGACGGTGACCTCCCCTTACGGATGCTGCAGGCCGCCGGCTCGGCCCCCGACGTCGCCGACGCGGTCGTCACGGGGACGGGCGCTCCCGAGCAGGAGCTCGCCGTGCCCTACCGCGGCGAGCTGCTCACGGGTGATCGGCTCCGCCACCAGCTCGAGGACTGGTCCGTACGCGGGGGGATCGAGCCGACGGTCACCGAGGCCATCGAGCGCGTCCTGGAGCACCCGGACTGGCTCCGACTCCCGGGGTGGACGGTGGTCGTCCTGGGTGCCGGCGCCGAGCTGGCACCGCTCGGGGCGCTGCTGCGGTGGGGTGCCAACGTCGCCGCCGTGGACCTGCCCCGCCGCGGGTTGTGGGACCAGTTGCTGGCGACCGCCGCCGAGAGCGCCGGGACGCTGCACCTGCCGGTGGCGGCGACGGCCGAGCAGGACGGGCTCCCGGATCTCGCCGCCCACGCCGGTCTGGACCTCGTCGCCCACGTTCCCGCGGTCGCCGACTGGGTCGACGGGTTGGAGGGCCGCCCGGTGCTCGGCACCTACGCCTACGCCGACGGGGCGCAGCACGTGAAGGTCACCGTGGCCGCCGATGCGGTGAGCCAGCGGGTGCGGGCGTCCCGCTCCGACACCGCGCTCGCCTACCTCGCGACCCCCACCGACGCCTTCGTCGTCCCGGCGGAGGCCGTCGAGGCATCGGTGGCCGCCTACGAGGCCCGGTCGGGCACGGCCAAGGTGCTCGGTCGCCCACTGCGGACGCTGTCCGGTGGCCGGCTGCTGAAGCGCAACTACGCCCCGGACGTCGATCCTGGCATCTGCGACGCCCTGGTGCCCCAGCAGGGGCCCAACTACGCCCTGGCGAAGCGCCTCCAACGCTGGCGCGCCACCACCGCCCGGACCGAGGGGACCGTGGTGTCCCTCAACGTCGCGCCGTCGACCCGGACCCGGTCGGTGCTCAAGAACCGGGTGCTCGCCGCCGCGTACGCCGGGGCCCACCGCTTCGGCATCGAGGTGTTCGAGCCGGCCACGACCAACGTGCTGATGGCCGCGCTGCTGGTCCACGACCTCCACACCGGAGGTGGGCCCGAGCGGGAGCACCCGTGGCAGCAGGAGGCCGACGCGGCCGTGCACGGCGGGTTGTGGCGGGCGGCCTACGCCCCCCGCAGCGCCCTCGGTCTCGCGACGGTGCTGGGGGTCGGCGCCAGCCGCGGCTGAGGTCGCCCGGCGTCGGTGGCCCCCAGGCGCCGGTAGGGGCTCGGCCCGATGGTTCCCCGCCGCCGACTGCCGCACGCTCGGGGTGAACCCCGCGAACGGCGTGGGTCGCGTTTCGAGGGAGGGCAGGGCCGTGGGCGTCGCCGAACGTCTCGCCGAGGTGGAGCGGGCCACCCCGCCGGAGCGCGACCGCCTGGTCGACCTGCTGCGCACGGCGGCGCTCCTGGTGGTGATCGCCGGGCACTGGCTGATCGCCGTGGTGCTCGTCATCGACGGCGAGGTGGTCGGTGACCATCTCCTGGCCCTGCTGCCCGCCACCCAGTGGCTCACCTGGGCGCTCCAGGTCATGCCCCTGTTCTTCCTGGTCGGCGGGCGGGTGAACGGAGCAGGGTGGGAGCGGGCCCGAGCCGCGGGACAGCCGGCGGCCGCCTGGATCCTCGCCCGCACGACCCGGCTGGTGCGCCCGGTGCTCCCGCTCGTCGGGGTGTGGGCCGTGCTGACGCCCGTGCTCGTGCGGACCGGGCTCGCTCCCGACCTGCTGCAGCTCGGCACCCGGGCGGTCCTGATGCCCCTGTGGTTCCTGGCGGTCTACCTCGGCGTGGTCCTGCTGGTCCCCGTCACCTGGGCGGCCCACCGCCGGGCACCGTGGACGAGCTTCGGGGTGCTCCTGGTCGCCGCGGTGGTGGTGGACGTGCTGCGGCGGCTGGGGGTGCCGGGGGTGGGCTGGACCAACTTCGCCTGGGTGTGGCTCGCGATCCACCAGCTCGGCTACCTGTGGCACGACCATCGGCTGCCCACCGACCGCCGCAGCGCGGGCGGCCTGGTCATCCTCGGCCTGCTGGGGCTGCTGCTGCTCACCGAACTGCTCGGCTACCCGCGCAGCATGGTCGGCGTGCCCGGTGAGCTCGCCACCAACAACACCCCGCCGACGGTGGCGCTGCTGGTCCTGACCGGGGTCCAGCTCGGGGTCGTCCTGCTCGCCGCCGACCGTCTGCGCCGGGTGCTGGCCCGGCCGGCGGTGTGGGCGCCGGTGGCCCTGCTGGGCCGTCGCGCGCTGCCGCTGTTCCTGTGGCACCAGAGCGCCATGATGCTGGTCATCGCCGGCACGGTCCTGCCCGGATGGTGGCCGGCGACCACGCAGGTGGACGCGACCTGGTGGCTGCAGCGGCCGCTGTGGTTCGTGCTGCTCGGCGCCGTGCTGGCCGGGCTGACCGCGCTGGCCGCGCAGCTCGAGCGCCTCTGGGGTCCCGGCCGCGTGGTGGATGACGCCGTCGCTGGCGTGCCCCACCCTGGCAGGGTCGTCGCCGGTGTGCTGTCGGTGGTGGCGGGGCTCGGGTGGGTGACCCTGACCGGGCTCTACGACCCCGGGCGCACCCCGGCGATGGCCGTCGGGCCGCTGCTGTTGCTGCTGGCCGCGACGGTCACGCTCGGGCTGCTGCCCCGTGCCGTCCACCACCATCGGCCACCGCAGAGGGCGTAAGGTCCGGGCAGCGGTGAGGAGGCGGTGCGATGCCGGTGATGGTGGACCGGGACAGCGACGTCCCGCCCTTCGAGCAGGTCCGCGCGGGCGTCGAGGCCCTGATCGCCACCGGTGAGCTGGGCCCCGGCGACCGGCTGCCGACCGTCCGCGCCCTGGCCGAGCAGCTCGGCCTCGCACCCAACACCGTGGCGCGGGCCTACCGGGAGCTCGAGGCCGACGGAGTCGTGGAGACCCGGGGCCGGCACGGCACCCGGGTCGCCGCGACCGGCGATGCGGCGCACCAGGCGGCCATCGCGGCGGCGCGGGCCTACGCCGAGCGGGTGACCGAGCTCGGGGTCGACCCCGACGAGGCGCTGGCTCTGGTCACCCGGGCGCTGCAGCGTGCCGGCGGTGGGCCGCCGCGATCGCCGCGACCACCTCGGTGACGAACCGGGTCAGCCGCGCCTCGCCGTCGTGGGGCTGCGCCGTCGCCTCGTCCAGGTACAGGTCGCGGCGCAGCTCCAGCATCACGCTGGTGACGCGCCGGTCGACCCGGTGATGGGCCAGGGGCACGTAGGCCCCGGCGAACGGGGTGTCGAAGGCGACGTCGAGGTGGTGGGCGGCGGCCACCTCGGCGACCGTCGCTCGGAGCCAGGGCGGGGTGTGGTCAGGGTCGGTGCCCACGCACAGCGGTGGCCGCGGGCCGTGGTGGAGCTCGTAGGGCAGCCGCACCCTCGGGTAGGAGTGCAGATCGACGATGGTGGCCCGGCCGTGGCCGGTCAGCAGCCGTTCCACCTCCGTGGTCACCCCGGCGGCGTAGGGGTGGAAGTGGCGGTCCAGGAGCTCCTCGACCTCAGCGGGGGTCGGGTCCCGCAGGGGCTGCGACGCGTGGCCGCGGGTGTAGACCGCACCCATCCCGTGGGCCGCCAGCTCCTCACGGTCGTCGGGGAAGCGTTCCGGATCCACCACCAGCCGCGACAGCCGGTTGAGCACCCGGGTCGCACCGACCTCACCCGTCCCCGCCGCCAGCACGTCGGTCCGGTGATCGGTCAGCAGCCGGACCTCGGTGGCGAGGGCGTCCTCGTCGAGCAGGATGCCGGCACGGGCGTCGGCCGGGATCGTGGTTCCCGCGTGGGGCACGTGGACCAGCACCGGCGCCGGCGCGACGGTCGGCGCCACCACCTCGAGGTACCCGGTCCCGTCCGTGTGCGCTCCGCCCCTCGGCGTCCAGGGCGTACCGTAGACCGTCGACGGCCGCGTGAGGTGCGGCCGATCGTCGAGAGGATGCGGGCGTGCAGGTGTTCTCCTGCCCCGGATGCGACCAGCTGGTGTTCTTCGCCAACACCGCCTGCCTGCGGTGCGGCACCCGGTTCGTCTTCGACCTCGACCGGCTGTCCATGGTGGCGCTGGACACCGGGGTGGAGCCCTGTGCGAACGCGGTGGTGGCCGCCTGCAACTGGCGGGCGGCAGGGCCCGGACAACGGTGCGCGAGCTGCGTGCTCACCCGGACCCGTCCAGCCGACGACGACCTCCGGGCCGTGGCCCAGTTGCAGGTGGCCGAGCGGGCCAAGCGACGGCTGGTGTTCCAGCTGCGCACGCTCGGGCTCAGCCTGGCTCCCCGGGACGAGACGACGGGGACCGGCGTGGCCTTCGACCTGCTGTCCAGCCGGCAGGCCCCGGTCACCACGGGGCACGCCGGTGGGGTGATCACCCTCGACCTCGCCGAGTCCGACGATGTCCACCGCGAGCGGATCCGGACCAAGCTGAGCGAGCCCTACCGCACGGTGCTCGGGCACTTCCGCCACGAGATCGGCCACTACCTGTTCCCGGTGATCGTCAGCCAGTGGGACCTGCCCGGCGTGCGGGCGCTGTTCGGCGACGAGACGCTCGACTACCAGGCCGCGCTCGACCGCCACTACCGCGACGGCGCGCCGCCCGACTGGAGGGAGCGCTACGTCAGCGAGTACGCCACGATGCACCCGGCCGAGGACTGGGCCGAGACCATCGCCCACTACCTGCACCTCCGGGGGGTGCTCCAGACCGCGGCTGCCTACCGGCTGCGGGTCGACGGGCCGGACCTGCCGGGCACCCCCACCCCCTCCCTGGCCAGCGATCCGGCCGCGGTCGACACCTCCGACGCTGGCGCTCTGATCGATGCATGGCTGCCGCTCAGCTACGCCCTCAACGCGGTCAGCCGCAGCCTGGGGGAGGAGGACCTCTATCCCTTCGTGCTGTCGCCGCCGGTGATGGACAAGCTCAGTTGCGTGCACGATCTCCTCCTGCGGGCGGGTGCGGCCTCTACCCTCCCGCGGCATGCTCCCCGCTGACGAGACGCAGCACCACCACAGGTACGGCCGGGACACGCTGGAGTTCGGGCGGGTCGCGGCGCTGAGCGATGGGCTGTTCGCGATCGCGATGACGCTGCTGGTGTTCACCCTGGATCCCGCGGCGGTGTCGCTCGATCGGGTGGCCGGTGTCCTCGTCGACCAGCCCGGGCCGCTGATCGCCTTCGTGCTGACCTTCGCCGTCGTCGCCAACTTCTGGTGGATCCACCACCGGTTCCTGGCCACCTTGGGAGTGATCGAGCCCGGGCTGATGCTGCTCAACCTGATGCTGCTCGGTGCGGTGGCGTTGATCCCGTTCCCGACCAGTCTGCTCGGCCGTGATCCGACCGTGCGAGGTGCGGTGGTGCCGTACCTCGCGCTGCTCAGCGTCGTCGCCATCCTCCATCTGCTGCTGCTGGTCCGCGCTCAGGCGGCCGCAGCGTGGCGCCGACCCATGCCCGAAGGGCTGTTCCCGTGGTTGGTCGCTGGCTGGGGCTCCAGCACCCTGGTGACCTTGCTCGCGCTGGCCGCCGCCTTCGTCCTGCCGGTGGCGGGGCTGGTGATGCTCGTCCTGACCTGGCCAGCCGAGGCGCTGGTCGCGTGGCGGGCCCCCGAGGGCTACCGCGATTGGGGATGATCCGCTCCGGCTCACGAAGGGAACCCACGTGAACGTCCTGTTCGTCGCCGCGCTGGAGGAGGAGGCACAGGCACTCGCCGCCCACGTGGAGGTGTGCCACCTCGGTGTCGGGAAGGTCCAGGCGGCGGCTGCGCTGGCCGCCCGGCTGCACCGGGACCCCTGTGATCTCGTGGTCAACATCGGGACCGCCGGCGGGCTCCAGGGCCAGTCGATCGGCGAGGTGGTGGAGATCGGGACGGTCCACCAGCACGACTTCGACCACGCCGGGGTGTCCGCCTTCGTGGGCCGCGACCTCCCGGGTGGACCCCTGCGCCTGGACGGGCCGTCAGGGGCCAGCGGGCGCCTGGCGACCGGTGATCGGCTGATCACCTCGACCTCGGCGCGAGCGCGCCTGGCGGGTCAGGCCGACGTGGTCGACATGGAGGGTTACGCCGTAGCAGCGACGGCGCGGGCGCTCGGCCGGGAGGTCTGGCTCGCCAAGGCCGTCAGCGACGGCGCGGGTGAGGACGTGGCGGTCGAGTGGCCGGTGGCGTTGGCGCACTGCTCCGAGGCCCTGGCGGGGTGGGCGGCGTCGCGCGGCCTGCTCGGCTGATGGCCCGTCGGGTCCTCAGCCGGTCGGTAGTCCGTAGCGCTCGGAGAGGATCCGGTCGAGGACCTCGGCAACGACGTCGCCCCCGGGATGGGGGAGGTGGACGCCGTCGTCGGCCCGCACCTGGACACCCTCCAGCCGGGCGGTGTAGCCCTGTGGGGCGATGAGCGCATCGGTGTCGACCAGGAGCACCCCGGTCTCCGCAGCAGCGCGACGCGCCGCCGCGTTCATGCGCTGGCGGGCCTGCTCCAGCTTCGCGGGGCGCATGGCCGGCAACTCGAGCCACACCACTTCCCGGTCCGCTCCTGCGGCGATCTCCTGCAGGCGAGTGGCCCGAGCCTCGTACTCCTCCTCCCACCCCGGCTGCCCGTAGTGGAGGACCCCGTCCGGGGCGGCGACCAGGCTCTGGTCGTCGTTCCCGCCGAGCAGCAGCACGACGACGTCAGGATCGCGCGCATCGAGCAGTTGCTGCAGGTGGAGGTGCCAGTCCAGGACGTCGGGTCGGGCCAGGCCAGTGCTGATGCGGACGTCCTTGGTCCAGTCGATGAGTTCGTTGTCGGTGGTCCGGCGGCCGTACCCGTCGGCGATCGCGCCGATGAGCGAGTCACCGGCCAGCAGCACCTCCAGAGGAGCATCAGCGGTGATGGGCCCGCGGACGCGATCGCGGTCGCTGCCGGCTACCACCGGGTCGGCAGGCTGGCCCGCGCTCTCCTCCCCGTCACCTAAGACCGTGGTGCCCTCGCCGCCGTCGGGCTGGCCGTCGGCGGGGGCCTCAGCACCTGCCAAGGTTGCCGCGGTACCGAGCGCCGCCCCCACGTCACTGTCGCGAGCGGCGGTCAGCCACTGCTGTGGGCGGTCGAGACCCAGCGTCGCGCCGGTACGAGCGGTGCCGTCGGCCACCACCATGGCCGCGTCCCGCACGGGCCCGACGGGCAGTCCGGTCGCCGCACGCACGAGCCCCGGACCGTTGAGCAGGGCACCGAGCAGCAGGGCGACCAGCACCGCGGCGACCGCGATGGCCGGTGGCGTCCGCTGCTCGAGATGCGGATGACGGGCCTCGTGGGGGTCGCTGGGCTCGCGGGGGTCGCTGGGCTCGTGAGGGTCGCTGGGCTCGTGGAGGCGTCGTGACGCCACCACCACATCCGAGTCGGTCCGGACCGCCACCTCGCTGGCTCCTCTCCGCTTCACAATCTAAAGCTTAAGTCAAGGGTAAGGCTCAGAACTGGAAGTAGATGAACGGTGCGACGCCGTCGGGGCCGAACACGTCCAGGATGACCAGGACCAGCGCGAACGACGCCACGTGGATGGGAACCGGTAGCGCGTCCCACGCCTGTTGCAGGCCTTTGCGGGTGCCATCCGGCACCTGCTGGGTGAGCAGGACCGCCGCGACGAGCAGGGGGACGGTGGGGGACAACGGCACCTGGGAGTTGCCGCCACCGAGCCCGGCCAGCACCGTCAAGGCCACCTCGAAGCTGGGTGCACGGAAGAACACCCAGGCCAGACAGACGAGGTGGAAGGTCACCGCCCACGCCGCGACCGGATGCAGCGGTCGGACGGCGCCTGCGGGTGGCACCAGGTGTGCGGCGCCGTCGGTGCGCGGTTCGCGGTCGTGACGTCCGCCGGTCGGGCCGGGTGCGCCGGCGGCCTCGGCGGCGGCGATGCTGGCCCGACGACGCCGCTCGATCACCAGACCGACCCCGTGGATACCGCCCCAGACCACGAACGTCCACGCCGCACCGTGCCACAACCCGCCGAGCAGCATCGTGATGAGCAGGTTGCGCTCCGTGCGCCGCTGCCCGTGGGCGTTGCCCCCCAGCGGGATGTAGAGGTAGTCGCGCAGCCAACGGGACAGGGTCATGTGCCAGCGACGCCAGAAGTCCTGCAGCGAGCGCGCGGCGTAGGGACGGTCGAAGTTGCGGGGGAACTCGAAACCCAGCAGCAGGGCCACACCGATCGCGATGCTCGTGTAGCCAGCGAAGTCGGCGTAGATCTGGACGGCGTAGGCGTAGATGCCGAGCAGGGTCTGTCCGCCCCCGTACTGGCCCGGCGTCGCGAACAGCGGGTCCACGATCTCGGTGGCGAGGTGGTTGGCGACCACCACCTTCAGCACCAGCCCGATAGCGATCAGCCGTAGGGCTCGCCCCACGGGCACGCCGCGGGGATCGGGGCCCACCGCCAGCTGCGGGAGGAACTCGTTGGCGCGGACGATCGGGCCGGCGACCAACTGCGGGAAGAAGGCGAGGTAGACGGCGACGTCCAGCAGGTGGGTCGGCCGGATCATCCGGCGGTGGACATCGACCACGTAGCTGATGGCTTGGAAGGTGAAGAACGAGATCCCGACCGGTAGCACGAGCTCGGGGTAGGGCAGGTTGACATCGATGCCGAGCAGACGCAGCAGCCCGTCGGCGGAGCCGGTCAGGAACCCGGCGTACTTCCACCAGGCCAGGAGGCCGAGGTTGCCGATCAGCGCGCCGATCAACCAACGGTCACGTTGGGCGCGGTCCCGGGCGAGGTGGATCCCCATCGCAGCGATCTCGTTGCCGACGGTCGAGATCATCAGCAGGGGGACGAAGCGCCAGTCCCAGGCGCCGTAGAACACGTAGCTGGCCAGGACCAGGAACAGCTTCCAACGCCACGCCTCGACGGCGGGACGCCCCGGCCGCGGGGCCAGCGCCCAGGCGATCGGGAGCACGATCGCCAGGAACAGCGCGAAGCGCACCGTCGGGAACAGCACGTGGATCTCTCAGGTCAGGAGCCCGTCGCCGGCCGACGACGCATCGAAGGCCGCGAAGGATATGGACGGACGTCCAGAGATCCTCGGAACCTCGACCGTCAGCTGAGCTCGACCCTGGCCGTGCCGCCGAGCCGGTTCAGGTGAGGTGAGCGGTCAGGACGGAGATGTCGTCCTCCAGGCCCGCCATGACCTCCTCGGCCGCTGTGCCGCGCAGACGCCGCTTGGTGCCGGCGTAGGCGCGTGCCGGCAGCGTGGCCAGCGCCTCCACCCGTTCACGGGCCAGGCTGACGGTGGTGTCCTGGTCGGGCGAGAGCACATCAGCGAAGCCCGCAGCCACGGCCGTCGCGGCGTCGACGCGCTCCCCGGGGATCAGCAGGTCCTCGAGCCGGTCAGCCGGCAGGTTGGCCCGCGCCAGCGCGATGCCGAAGTCCGGCACCTCCAGTCCGACACGCGTCTCCGTCAGGCCCCAGAAGCCACCCTCGGTCGCCACGGCGTGGTCGCAGGCCATGCCAAGCATCGATCCGGCCGCGATGGCGTGTCCGGTCGCGGCGCAGACCGTGGGGCGCGGGTCCGTCCACCAGCGCATCAGGCAGGTCCCGAACCCGATCAGCAGTCGCTCGACGCCGTCTCGGCCGTGGTCCATCATCCAGTGCAGGTCCAGGCCTGCGCTGAAGATGCCGTCGCGGCCCCGCAGCAGCACCGCCACGGCCTGGGGGTGGTCGTCCAGCGCCGCGATCAACGCGTCGAAGGTCTCGGGCTTCAGCGTGTTCTTGTCGCCGTCGTCCAGGGTGACGGTGAGGATGTCCTCCCCGTCGACCTCGCATAGCACGGACACCGTGGTCCTCCCGGTCGGTGGCTGCGGAGCCTAGGTCCGTGGGACCCTTCGACCTGCACCGGCGGAGACGCCCCGCCGGTGCCAGTGGCGGTGCGTGCCCCGCTCGCGCGCCGCTCGCGCGCCGCTCGCGCCTCATGCGCGTGCTCTTCGCGTGCTCTTCGCGTGCTGTTCGCGCGCCCTGCGCGACCTGCGCGACCGCCGCGTGGGGGTTGGGGAAGTTGGGCCTCGGTTTCCGGGGCTGGCGGGCCCCAACCGGCTGGGCTGGGCGTGCCGCGTGGGGGTTGGGGAAGTTGGGCCTCGGTTTCCGGGGCTGGCGGGCCCCAACCGGCTGGGCTGGGGGTGCCGCGTGGGGGTTGGGGAAGTTGGGCCCCGGTTTCCGGGGCTGGCGGGCCCCAACCGGCTGGGCTGGGGGTGCCGCGTGGGGGTTGGGGAAGTTGGGCCCCGGTTTTCGGGGCTGGC
This sequence comes from Nitriliruptoraceae bacterium, assembly GCA_003561535.1. Taxonomy (GTDB): domain Bacteria; phylum Actinomycetota; class Nitriliruptoria; order Nitriliruptorales; family Nitriliruptoraceae; genus T1Sed10-7. The sequence continues at coordinate 27 of PWWI01000291.1, read as the reverse complement.
GGGCCCCAACCGGCTGTGGCTTGGGTG
>PWWI01000289.1 GCA_003561535.1 Nitriliruptoraceae bacterium | reverse complement strand
GGCAGGTCGCTGAGCTGCTGGGCAAGTCCAAGCAGGCGGTCTCGACCGACAAGGGCCTGCTGCGCCTCGACATGCGTGACGGCCGTGTCGGCTATCCGATCTTCCAGTTCGAGGGTGACCGGATCCTGCCGGGGATGCAGGACGTCGTGCGGGCCCTGGCGCCGGTTGCTGCGACGACCTGGACGGTCGCCTCGTGGCTGACCAGCCCCTCGTCCGACCTCGGCGGCGAGACGCCGCTCGAGCGTCTGCGCCGTGGCGACGTGTCCGACGTGACGGTGCTCGCGGATCGGCTCGCGGTCGCCTGGGCTCGCTGATGCCGCTCGCCGAGCCGCCGGCAGCAGCCGGCAGTTTGCACGTGCATCCGCCCCGGACCCTGGCCGGCACGGAGCTGGTTCGCGTCTGGCGGAAGCATCTGCCGAACGGAGCCGTCCGGGCCTTGCCGTGGTGGTTCGCGTCCGCGCCAGCCGACCCCTTCGCCGGTGGCCGCTACGACCTGCCTGCTCCCGCTGGGACCTGCTACCTCGCCCGGACGGTCGCCGGTGCGGTGCTCGAAGCATTGCAGGTCCACCTGGCCAACTTGCCCGCAGCCGAACTGGCGGCCAGGGGTGCCGTGCGAGCCGAGGCGCCGATAGGGATGCCGCCCGCGGCTGACCTGACCGATCCGGCGGGGGTGCAGCTGGGGTTGACATCGGCGGTGTGGGCTGGGACAGATCGGCCGCTCACCCAGCGGTGGGCGGCAGCGTTCCGACGTGACGGTTGGTGGGCGCTGCACGGCGGCATCCAGCACGACCTGACCGGGACGCTTCGCGGCGTGTCACTGTTCGACCAAGCCGGCGAGCACGAACCCACTCACGCTGGACCATGGCCACTCAACGAGATCGACCTGCTCGACAATCGAACCCTCGGCGAGTTGGCTGACGCCGGCGTGGCTGTGCGGGGCCCCGGGAACCTCCCGCCGGCTCCGACACCCTGACACTCGCGGGCTGGACGCGCATCGCGTTTGGGATCACTTCGCGACTCCGCCGTCAGCGGAGATGATCGGTCCGCCACGTTGATGCCGCGAACGCATTCGGTCCCGCTCGCCCTACACGCGCAACCCACCTTGGGCGAGGCGTTTCACAAATAGTTACGTTTCGCGTCGTCTGAAACGAAACGATTTCTGGAACGACCATGCTGGCACAACGCACACCAACCGAGCGACGCCTGGCGACGGACGCCATCGCCACGCTGCGCCGACTCCTCCCGCCTGGGTGGGAACTCGACGCCGCTTCCGGCACTGGACGCGATCGACCGGACATGGTGGTCAACGTAACCGCGCCGGATCGTGACAGCGTCACATTCGTCGTGGAGATCAAACGCAGTGGAGTTGTGTCCGTAGCCCGGGATGCGGTCGAACAACTGCGTGCTTACGCGGAGGCGGTGCCCGGCGCGCGCACGCTCTTCATCGCACCCTGGCTCAGCCAACGATCCCGCGAGCTACTCGCCGGGGCCGGCGTCGCGTACTTGGACGCGACCGGCAACACGCGGCTCGTCGCCGACCGGCCAGGCTTGTTCGTCCAAGCCGTGGGTGCCGACAAGAACCCCTGGCCTACGGATAGCGCGCTGAAGTCGCTCCGAGGCAAGGGCACCGCCCGGGCGGTGAGAGCCCTCGTTGACCTCCGGCCGCCGTACGGCATCCGGGAACTGGCCGAGCGAAGCAGTGCCTCGGCCGCGACCCTGTCACGAGTAGCGGATCTCCTCGAAGGTGATGAACTCGTGAAACGAGACCCTCGGGGAGGCATCACCGAGGTCGACTGGGCCGGGACGGTCCGGCGCTGGACCCAGGACTACGACGTGCAGGTCAACAACGACCTCACCGCCTGGCTTGCCCCGCGCGGTCTCGACAGCCTGAAGGACGCGCTGCGCTCGTCGGGGCTGCGGTACGCCCTCACGGGCTCGCTGGCGGCGAACGAGTTCGCTCCGTACGCGCCAGCGCGTCTCGGAATGCTCTACGTCGACTCCGTGGCAGAGGCAGCAGAGGCACTCGACCTGCGAGCCGTTGATGCTGGAACCAACGTATGGCTGATCACGCCGTTCGATGACGTGGTCTACGAACGGATGCTGGAGCGTGACGGCCTTGCGCTCGTGAACCCGAGCCAGCTCGCCGCCGACCTGCTCACGAGCCCAGGCCGCTCCCCCAGCGAGGGTGAGGAGTTGCTCCGCTGGATGGACGGGAACCTCGATGCCTGGCGAGCCTGATCCCCTCTCCGTCCTGGCGCGGCGCGTTCTCCTCGATGGGCTGGAGGCACTCAGCCCGCATATCGAGGCACTGATCGTCGTGGGAGCACAGGCCGTCTACGAACACACCGGCGCGTCCACCCTGGCGGTCGCCGAACTCACCACGGATGCCGACGTCGCGGTCGCTCCGGAGCACTTGGCGGAGGCCCCAGAGATAGCCCAGCTCCTGCTGAGCAGGGACTTCGAGTTCCAGGGAGATCCGGGGAAGTGGATGACGGCCGACAAGGTGCAGTTCGACCTCCTCGTCCCAGAGGGCGTCGCGGGCGTCGGAAGGCGCGGCGCGCGTCTGGCGGGCCACGGCAAGCGCGCCGCGCGACAGGCGAAGGGATTGGAGGGAGCGCTCGTCGACAACGAGGTACGTGAGCTCGGGGCGCTCGACCCTACGGACCCGCGGAGGTTCCGAGTCGCGGTTGCCGGCCCTACCGCGCTGCTGGTCGCCAAAGTCCACAAGATCGCGGAACGGGTGGAGGTGCCCGACCGACTCGTGGATAGGGACGCCCTCGACATCCTCCGGCTACGGCGCGCGGTTCCCACTGACGGTCTCGCGATGGGCCTCGCACGACTGAGGACGACCGAGGTTTCGCGGACTGTCACAACCGAAGCCATCGAGCTCGGGAGAGAACTGCTGGCCGATACCAACGCGGCAGGTGTCGCTATGGCCGTCCGAGCCGCCGGACCGGCCGGGGACGGCGAGGCCATCGCCGCATCGGTCGTGGCGCTCTGGTGCGATCTGGTTCGAACGCTCTGAGAACCGCAAGGCACTCGGGCCTCGAACCGGCTTGGGCGCGGCCGCCGCAAGCACGAAGGTGCACCACCTGTTCACCAACTGCCGGAGGGTCGTTGGCGCATCGCGGTAGTCGGTGAGCCGCCCCACGGGGACTGCCCGTAGCAGCCAGGTCACCGGGAGCCGTGATCGCGTTGCTCGAGGATCCGCTTCGCCGGACGCCGCCAGCCAGAACGCTTCGTGCGATCATCACTTCACTTCGGTGGACCAAGTGCGGCGCGCGCGAGGGCGATCCCGTCAGAGGTCACCGCACCAGGCCAGCCGCTGCGCCGGTCACGTTCGAACGCGCCGAGCTGACGTAGCAGGTGGACGTCGGCGGCGATCAGGCCGGTGACGGTGCGACGGTCGATCGGCTGCCCGTCCCCGACCGCCCAGCCCAACCCGGTGAGCAGCTTGGCGATCGTCAGCTCGGCGTTGTCGGTCGATCCCGATGCCATCAGCGCGAGCAGCAGCACGCCGGCTTGCCACTCGGGATCCGACACGTCCCGGCCACCGACGGGCAGCGCACGGGCGAGGTGCCACCACAGCCCGACCGGGTCGCCTGCGAGGTCGCGTCCTCGGGCGGTGGGGACGAGCCGACCCTTGTACTTGCGCAGCAGCTTGAGCTGCTGCGCGGTCTCGCGTAGCTGGAGGACCGGGACGGTCAGGTCCTCACGGTTGCCCTTCCCGATCCACTCGTCGCCCATGTCGAGCTCGTCGAAGATCGTCTGCACGACCGCCGGGGGCAGGTAGCCGGCGGCGGTCAGCTTCACGCCGTCTCCGACCGTGTCGAGCAGCACGGTGAAGGGCCGCACCATCCGGGCGGCGGGCTCCACCTCGACGTCCTCGTCTGCGTCGGCCGTCGAGGCCAACGCACGGAGCTGCCGCTCGGTGTCCATGTCGCGGACACGCAGCAACAGGGCCACCAGCTTCTCACCGACCCGTCGCGGGACGAGCGGACGGCCGGCCAGCTCCAGCGCCTGCAGCCGCTCACCGACCGCGGCCGGGTCGAACGGCACGACACCGAGCTCATCCGGTGCGACCTCGCGCCCCCACCACTCGCCCACCTCGTCAAGCGCCTGCCGATGGTCGGGATGCGTGCGGTCGGCCGCGGCCACGAGCATCCGGTAGCCGTGGATGCCGCCGCAGTCCTCGGGCGGGCTGGCCCCGGCCCCCTCCAACAACCTCGCCCGGTCGGGCGGGATGCGACCGTCGTCGATGTCCTCGACCTCGAGGGTCAGCCACCAGTTGTCGCCATAGTCGTACTGGTAGTGCAGCTGCTCACCCGGCTCGCCGAGCAGCTCATCGACCCGGACGTTCCAGGTCGGTAGTGACGTGTCGTGGTCGAAGCCTTGCGCGAGATCGGCCGTGCACGCGAACGCCGTCCCCGGATCGCGCTCGGGCCCCGTGGTGAAACGGTGCAGGTGGTAGTCCTCCCAGCCGAACACCACCTGCAGCACGTCGTGCAGATCCTCCAGGCTCAGGTCGGACGCGACCTCGATCCGTCGCCACACCGGCGGGAACGCTCCGTCGAGCTGGACGCGCAGCTGAAGCGTCGCTGCGGTCTCCCGTCGCGGATGCCGTCGTCCCGGTGCCGTCGGCGCGCTCACGAGGCATCGTCAGCGGCAGCAGGGACCGGACCGCAGCACTTCTTGTACTTCCGCTCCGATCCGCACCAGCAGGGCTCGTTGCGGCCGGGGGGCCAGACGACGGCGTTGCCGGTCCGTCGCAGCGTCGCGGCGTAGGAGGAGCGTGCCTCGCCGCTTCCGGGGCCGTACCCGGCGTCCGCGGCGTGCGCCTCGAGCCCATCGACGGTCATCGCCGAGACGTGCAGCCGGTTCCCGGGGGCGTGTCGGGCGATGCGCTTGATCCGCGCTTCGGTCTCATGGCTGTAGGCGAGGTGGTCGGCTGGAAGCTCGTCGAGCAGGTCCGGCCACCGCTCGCACGCGACGCTCCACTGGTTCGCGGGGAACCAGCCGATGGCGAGCTCGACCGGACCGGACAACGTGGACTGGGGCTCCGGCCCGAAGCCGGCGTCGAGCCGAGCCAGCGCCCCGGGAGCCTGCGCCTCCATCAGCCGACGTCGGCTGCGGCGGGCGCGCTGGTCCTGTTCCGTCGGTGTGACACCTGGCTGGTAGCCGCAGTGCGCGCAGGATCGGTCCTCAAAGGGCGGCGCGTCGCCCCACGGACGACGCAGCGGCGGACGCGTCCACTCGTCGCAGAACCGCTCCACCCGGTCGACGAGCTGCTGATCCACCGATTCACCCAGCTCCTGCCAGGCCTCCTCGGCGAGCTCGAGCAGCTGCATCACGACCTGGTCGGGATCGCCGGTGGCCAGCGCCACCTCGATGCCGTCCAGCGCCCACCGCAGCGAGGTGGCAACGTCGATCCCGGCGTAGCTGTAAGCGGCAGAGTTGTACAGCCACACATCCTCGGGATCGCGCTCGCGCAGCGTCGCGAACAGCGCATCCGCCTCCTCGATCTCCCCTGCATCCAGGAGGCACTCGGCGATGTCCGCCTCCGGGTCGGGCACCGATCGGGCACCGGCCGCGATCGCCTCACGCTTCGCCGCGATCGCGTCGCCGTAGTGGCCGGCCTCCCGATACGCGCGATGGATCTCGTCGAGGACCTCGTAGGCGGCGACCTGATGGTGCGCGCACGGATGGGCTAGAACGGCCCGCCACCGCCCGACCGCCTCGTCCGGTCGCCGTTCCGCCATCGCCTGCTCGGCCCGGTCAGTCAACGACCGGATCTGACGCCAAGACTCCGCGAAGGTGATCTCTGCCATCGGGTACGAGCCCCTCCTAGCGAACGAACGACGTCCGCATCGTAGGGGCGAGGGATCTGGCGCCTAGTCGAGGCGGACCCAGCGGCGCCAGGGTGGCGGGCACCCCTTCGCGGCTCGGCTCTGCGGCCGGATGGCGCCAGCCACCGGGTGGGAACGCCCAGGCCACAGGTTCCGGCGGACACCGCCAGCGCCACCGCCGCCGGGGAACCGCGAGCCGCGCGCGAGTCCCCGTTGTGCGCGGGTCGTTGGGCTGGCGTGGTGGTCCACAGGCGCGCAGAACTCCCGGTCTCGCGACGCCGCGAGGACGTACGCTGAGCTGGCGAGGAGGTGGGCCCTGACGTTCGAGCGGATCACGACCGATCCCGAGGTGCTCGGCGGTGTGCCCTGCATCCGTGGACTGCGGGTACCCGTCGCCACCGTGGTCGGCATGGTCGCCGATGGGATGACGCCGGAGGAGATCTTGGCCGACTTCCCCTACCTGGAGCACGACGACATCGCTGACATCGCTGCAGCCCTGCGCTACGCCGCCGAGGCGGTCCGAGAGCGTGAACTGCCACTGCGTCCGGTGCGATGAGGTTCCTGGTCGACGCGAGCATGTCCCCCGTGGTGGTCCCGGGATACCAGCCAGGCTCCTCTGGTGGGCCGCCGCCCGGCGCTGACGTGAGGTAGGCACGAAGCCGCCTACGACCGTCAACCCTTCACCGCCGAAGCACTGACAGTCAGCCCCGAGAGTCTCCGGTGAACCCGGTCCAGTTCAGGCGCCTGCGGGTGCGTCTGGACGGCTGGGTTCCGAGTCGGCGTCCCGCCAGCGCGTTACGCCGGCCCAGAGCAGGACGAGGCTCAGCAGGGTCCAGAGCGGGATGTCGGCGACGGGCGTCCCTCCGTGGTCGTGGTCGACCACGTGCGACACGGTGTGGGCCACCGCGCCGACCCCGACGCCGAAGAGCACGACCGCCAGCGCGTCGGCGGTCGGTTTGGCTGCGGCGAGCAGTAGCACGGCTCCCAGGCCGACCATGAACGCCCCGATGTCACGGATCAGATGGGCGTTGAAGGGCTCGAACGCCGCGGCGGCCTCGAAGAAAGTCTCAGGGGAAACCATCGCCCAGAAGCCCGACCCGAGGAAGAACCCCCCGACCAGGATGGCGATCCGTCGGGGTCCTGCCTTCTGGCTCGTCGTCGCCGAACGTGTTGGTGGGTCCGTGTTCATCTCGGCATCCCTCCGCTCCCGTTGCTCGCGATCGGCCGCCGCCTCGTGATGGGGGTGACGCTACGCAGCCCAGCAAGGCGACACATCCGTGAGCTCACGTAGATCGGCTGACCGCACTACCGCCGCAGGTGGCGCCGTTCTAGCGTGTCCGTGTGACCCAGCGGTTGGCAGCGATCGTCTTCGTCGAGGTCGAGGCGTCGGCCCAACCGGGCGCGCGCAGTGGGGACCTCCGGGTTGGGATCGACGGTCCAACGCTCGAGGTCGTGCGCGATCGCGTCGGGGTGTACGGCGGTCAGCTGATCAGGGCGGTGGAGCATGAGGCGATGGTCGTGTTCGACTCGCCCCGTTCCGCGGTGGCTTTCGCGGTCGCGGTCGAGCAGGCGGTAGCCGGTCGCAAGGTTCGCATCGGGATCGACTTCGGCGAGACCTCGGGAGCCGTCCACGATCCAGCAGGTTCGGCAGTCGCCGCTGCCGCTCGAATCACCGAGCGAGCACGAGGCGGACAGATCATCGTCTCCGAGGTCGTTCACACGCTGGTCGGTACGACCCCCGGCATCCGGTTCGCCGACCACGGTCGCACGAAACTCAAAGGCTTCGCGCAACCCTGGCAGCTGTATCGCGTCGGCAGCGCAGCCCAGGACAGCATGGCTGAGCCGGTGTTCGGTCGCGAGGTCGAGATCAGGCGCATCGACGAACTGATCGGCTCTGTCGTCGAGGGCAGCGGACAGGTCCTGGTGCTGGCGGGCGAAGCCGGTATCGGCAAGTCCCATCTGGCCCGCGCCGCGATGGCACGGGCGAGGACCGCGGGCGCCCTCGTCGGGTCGGGCGGCGCCGACGAGTTCGAACAGCAGCGGCCGGGTCGCATGCTCGCGGCCCTCTGCGCCGGTCTCGGCGTAGACTTCGACGACCTGCGCCGTCCGGTAAGCGAGGCTGAGGGGCCGTTGATCGACCCGGCTTACTCAGTGGTCGAACGTTTCGTCGACGCGGTCGAACACCTCGGGGTCGCCCGACCGCTGCTCCTCGTGGTCGAGGATCTGCACTGGGCGGACGAACTCAGCCTGCGTGCCATCGGCAGCATCGTGCGCCGCGTCGGACCGCTTCCCGTCGGGGTGGTGGCCACGTTACGGCCGACCCCACGGCCGCCGCGGCTCCATCGATTCCTGCAGGTGTGCGAACGGGCCGGAGGCGAGGCCCTGCACCTCGCCGGCCTCGACGCGGCCGCGGTCGCGAACCTGGTGGCGTCACAGACCGGCGCTGCGCTGGGCGAGTCGCTGCGCCAACGCCTCGAAGCCGCCGCTGGCAACCCGCTGTTCGTCACGGAACTCATCCAGGCACTCGACGACGAGGGCGCCCTGCGGATCCAGGCTGGCGTCATCGAGACCGATGCCGCGAGCGTGCCGGCAGGCCTCGCGTCCACCGTGACCCAGCGGGTCGCGGCTCTCGCCCCCGATGCAATCGAGTTCCTGCGTCTGGCAAGCCTTCTCGGCGGCCAGTTCCGGCTCGACGAGCTCGCGACCATCGCCGGCCGCACCGTCGTCGACGTCGCAGGCCGCCTGCGCGAAGCGGTCGACGCAGGCCTGATCACCGGACAAGGCACCGAGCTGACGTTCCGCCACGACCTCCTCCGCGAGGCCGTCTACACCGACATCCCGCCGGCTATCCGCGCCGATCTCCACCTCGCCGCAGGTCGAGCGCTGGCTGCGACCGGCGCGCCCGCCCCGAAGGTGGCCCGCCACCTCGCCGTCGGTTCCCGCGCCGGTGACCTGACCGCCGTCGACTGGCTCCTGCGAGCGGCGCAGGAAACGGTCCGTCTGGACACGGCTGCCGCGACGTCGTTCTACGAACAAGCCCTCTCGCTGGCACCGCCCGACTGGCCCGAGCGTGCCGAGGTGGAATCCACACTGGTCGAGATGCTGGCCTGGGCCGGCCACCTCGACGAAGCCCAGTCCCGAGCAGCATCGCTGCTGGACCGCAGCCTCCGCCCCGCCGACGAACTCCTCGCCCGACGGGCCTACGCAGCGGTGCTGAGCACCGACGGGCAGCTCGCAGCGGCCGTCGAGCATCTCCAGCAGACCGTGGCCCTGCCGAACCCCGACCCCGTCGTGCACGGCATCCTGCAGTGCGCTGCTGCGGGCATGTCGGTTATCGCGGCGATCGGGACCCCAACGGCAGCCGCCGAGGTCGCCACGCCATACCTGGAGACCCACGACCCGACACTGGCCTGCTGGGCACACCACACCATGGCCGTCGCGGCCGTCGCCGCGGGCGCGTACGACGACCATCTCCGCCATGCCCGGACCGCCCGCAACCTCCTCGATCACACCTACGTCCCACCGCTGGGGTTCCTCATCCCCCACACCTGGGTCGCGACCGCCCTCCACCATCTCGACGACCCCCAAGGCGCCCAAGAGGCCGTCGCCACGGCTCGGTGCCGCGCCGAGGAACGAGGCGACCTCGGCCTGCTCATGCACGCCATCGCGGCAACCGCAGGCCTCCACCTCATCTACGGGGCCTTCGATGACGCGGTGTCCGAAGCGGTCACGGGTCTCGCGCTCGCCGACGAAACCGACGACAACGCCCAGCGGCTGCTGCTGCACGCCGTCGCTGCGATCGTCGCGCTCGACCGTGGCGACCTATCGGAGGCCGACGGGCACATCACCGCCGGTGAGACCGCCTTCGCAGCCGCCTCGCGGCATCCTTTCGGCCTCGACCTGCTCGTGTGGGCGCGGGCCAAACTCCTCGAGATCGCGGGCGAACCCGACCGGGCCCGGCTGGCATTGCTCGCCGTCTGGGAGCGAACTACCGATCTCCGCGGCCTGGTCCAATGGCGCTACCTCGGGCCGGACCTCATCCGTCTCTCGGTTGCGACCGGCGACCTCGACCTTGCTCACACGGTCGCAAGCGACATCGAGGAGCTCGCAGGCCGGTCCTCCTCGCGAAGCGGCGCGGCGGCGGCGCTGCGGGCGCGCGGCCTGGCCGAAGCCGACCCCGACCGGCTCGCCGCAGCCGCCGATGCCTACCGTGAGACGCACAACCGCCACGAGATCGCCGCCGCTTGCGAGGACGCCGCCACCCACCTACTCGACTCCGGACGAGTGAACGAAGCCACCCAGCTGCTCGAGGAAGCCGCAACCATCCATCTGCAGACCCAGGCCACGCGCCGGCTCGCACGAGTCGAAGCGCTTCTGCGCAAGGCCGGCGTGCGACGCAAGCGGCCCCGCAAGCCCCCTTCGACCCGCGGCTGGGAATCGCTCAGCCGGAGGGAACTCGAGATCGTCGACCTCATCGCCGACGGGATGAGCAACCCCCAGATCGCCGAGCGGCTCTACATCTCCCGGCGCACCGTCGAGACCCACCTCTCCAACATCTATCGCAAGCTCGACCTCACCAACCGCACCCAGCTCGCCACCGCCACGGTCGATACCAGAACGAGACCCCGCCGCTAGCACGTTCCTGGTAGCAGCGAGGTCCTCATCAGCTACACGCAGGAGTCTCGGCGCCCGCACTGTTGCTGCGAGCCCGCAGCACGCGACCAACTATGTGCGGAGTGGGCTCGCCAGCCACCCGCCCGCAATCGGTGATGGCGTCGGCCGGCGGGTAGCAATCACGGGCGTTGTCCACACGTTCCGACTGCCGTCTGCGCCCCCGCGATATCATGCGATACCGCCAACGGAGGAGTCACGCATGACCGACGTGCTGATCCGTGACGTTCCCGACGACGTCGTGTCCGCGATCGAGGCGAAGGCCAAGCGTCTCGGACTGTCCCGGACCGAGTATCTCCGCCGGCAGATGCTGCGGGTCGCCTCGACGTCCGATGAGCCCGTCAGCGTCGAGTCGTTCCGCGAGTTCGCGCAGACCTTCGCGGACCTCGCCG
>PWWI01000322.1 GCA_003561535.1 Nitriliruptoraceae bacterium | reverse complement strand
GCATAAGGATTTGGTTGAGGTTGTTTCTTCTCAGGCTCGTTTGTTGTCTTCGTTGCTTCCTAAGAGTTCTTCTTCTTTTGATGGTGATGGGGAGGGGGGTTTTCCTGATTATGTTGGTTAGGTTGGTTAGGTCTGTTAGGTTGGTTAGGTCTGTTAGGTTCTTTTTTCGTAACGCACTTTTTTAAATCGTCAGTGCCGTTATGTTAGTAACCCGTTTCAGACCATCGTTGTTTGGGGCTGGGGGTGAATAGGATGTTTAGTTTATTTAAACGAGGTAAAAAGGCGCTTGCGCGCATGGGTCGTAAGGGTAATCTGGAGATTTTCTCTTGGATTCTGATTGCTGGTGCTACGCTGATTACTGTCGGTATCCTTGCTTATGTTATCGCTATTCTTGACGATTCGATAACGAACGCTACTGTGAATACGATTTACAACAACACTCTGGACATGTTTGTGAATTTCACTGCTCAGCTTGGACCCGTCGGTACTCTTGCTGGTGTATTCCTTATCTTCGGTCTTCTTGGTCTCGCAGGTTTCGGCTTGTGGCGTGCTGGTCGCCGAGGTGGAATGTTCTAGTTGTAGTAGCTTTGAACAACAGTAACTGAGGGAGGGGGTTTATTCCTTTTCCTCCTCCCTCAACTCTTTTTTTTTCTGTTTTTTCTTTGTCTAAAGGTTTTAAGCAAAAATAGTAACTTTTAAGAACTCTTGTTGTCGTATATACTGTATGGCTCCTAATCGTCCTGTTGGTGGTGGTTCTGCTTTTGGTGGCAGTCCCGTAGACAGAGCTGGACGCCCTTTGGCTGGTTCTGGTACTCCTAGTGATCCTTTCCGTGCCGCCCCTAGAACTCCTTCAAGGTCTGGTGGTGGAGGTCGCGCCCCTGCAGGTGGGGAGATGCCTTCTGAGCGTCAGTTAAGGGCTATTCGTCGTGAGGGTTTTGATGAGCAAGATTTTATTCCTGAGCAAGCTCCTGAGGTAGTTACTGGTGATGGTGCTCGTGTTCGTGTGAGTCCTTCCTTTGCTCGTCGTGTTGATACGTTGCAGGCTCAGGGCGAGTTTGAACGCGTTGCTGATGATGCTACGCGCGCAGCAGTGGCTGAGCGTGGCGTTGGTGGCGTTACTCGTGTTGGTGGCCGTCAGGATTTCGTATTGCCTTCTGGCGAGGTTGCAGGTGGTGTTTCGGGCGTTAATCTTGTTGGTGGCACTCCTGCTGGAGTTGATCGTCGCGGTGATTTCGTCGGTATTTCTGTTGCTCCGCGTGATGATGGCGTTATTCGTGGTTTTGTTGATCGTGCTCCCTTGCGTCAGCGCGATTCTTTTGTTGGTGGTTTGACTGCTGGTGCTGTGCAGCCTGCTTCTTCTCTTGTTGAGTTGCGTACTCGGCCTTTGGTTGGTTCTCGTGGTGCGCGCACGGGCGCTTCTCCTTCTCGTCAGGTTGGTTTGTTGGCTGGTTTGGGTGCTGGTTTTGTTGGTGGCGGCGTTGCTGGTCGCGTGGCGGGTGTTGGTGCTCGTGAGGGTTCTCGTTTTGTTGCTCGTCGTTTCGGGGCGGGCACGGGTGTTGGTTTTGATCGCGCCGTGACTGCTGGCGGTGTTGGTTTGGTTGGTTTTGAGGGTTATCGTTTGTCTCGTTTGGATGCTCCTGCTCGTGCTGATGCTGTGGGCCAGTTAGCTATTTCTGGTGCTGGTTTTACTCGTGGCTTTGCTGTTTCTCGTTCTGCTCCTTCTTTTTCTGCTCAGGCTGCTGCTCGTGCTGATGCGCGCTCGTTTGCTGTGGTTGATGCTTCTAGTGGTTCTTTTTCTCCTCGTTTGGTTTCTCGTTCTCCTGTTATTTCTCGTCGTGCTGTGTTTGAGTCCGGGGTTGCTCCTGAGTCTCCTGCCGCAGTACTTATTTCTCCTCGTCAGCGTGTCGAGTTTCAGACACGGTTTGGTGATGGTGTTGATAGTGCTTCTTTGTTGCGTGGTGAGGCTACTCGGCGTACTTTTGCGGGTGTTGGTGAGCTTCCTGTTTGGGCTTCTGCTGGTCTTGCGCCTCAACAAGCTAGTTTAACTGGTGCTTCTTTGCCTGCTCGCCAGTTGAATATTGCGCGTACTACTTCTACTGAGCGGTTTCGTACTAGTGTTGATGATGCTTTTTTGCGTGCTGGTCGTGATCCTCGCCAGGCTCGTTTGTTTTCTCGTGCTCGTGATGTTGATTTGTTGGTTCCTTTTGATTCTCCTGTTTCTGGTTTTCGTTCTGAGCGGTTTACTGTTCCTGGCGAGTTTAATTTTAGAGTTACCCCTACCAGTTCAAGTACTTCTGGGACTTCAACGATTTTAGATATTTTGTTGTTGACTGGTCGTCGCGGTTCTTTGGGTGTTGGTCGTCGCCCTTCTCCTTTGGTTGATGTTGATTCTTTGGTTCCTTCTATTCCTTCTTTTGGGCGGTTAACGCCTGTTACCCGCGCGTCTAGGCCTCTCTCTCGCGCCTCTCCTCGCGCACAGGTTTCTCCTCGTTTTGTCTCTGGGTTTTCTTTTGGTTCTCGTTCTTTGTCTCAGGCTCGTTCTTTGGGTCGCGCGGCTGTTGTTCCTCGTTTGGATAGTGTTTCTTTGGTTGATTCTCGTCCTCGTCTTGATTTGGATTCGTTTACTCGTTCCACCCCTATTCCTCGTTTGGATAGTGTTTCTTTGGTTGATTCTCGTCCTCGTTCTCCTGCGCCTCCTTCTTTTCCTGGGCTTCCTCGTCTTTCTCCTCCTATGAGGTCTCCTTCTCGTCCTTCTCGCGTTCCTCCTCCTCCTTCTTTTCCTGGGCTTCCTAGTTTCGGCACGTCTGCTCTTCGTTCGCGTCCTGGTCGTGGCCGTCGTCGT
>PWWI01000247.1 GCA_003561535.1 Nitriliruptoraceae bacterium | reverse complement strand
TGACCTCGATCGTCTCGTCGATGATCTCCTCGAGGTCCTCGGGCTCCTCGGCGCCGGGGGGCAGCCGGGGGGTGTAGATCGCGCTGATCCCACCCTGGAGGTCCAGACCGAGGTTCGGTCGCGCCCCGAGACCGAGGTAGACGCCAGCGGACACCACGACGAGCAGCACGACGGTGATGCTGGCGATCAGGGGGCGTTTGTCCACGGGTGGTTCCTCGTCAGGTGGGGCGGCTCAACCGAGCGGGACGCCGTTGGCCGTGATGCGGAAGTCACAGCCGAGGGTGCGGGCCGCACGCCGGCACATCACCATGCGGTCCAGGAAGATCTCGAAGTACTCGATCACCGTCGACCGCTCGGTGTCGAGCTCCAGTTCGAGGGTGATCGAGGCCGCGTCGGCGTCGACCCGGAGGAAGGAGTGGGTCACGGCGTCGTTGACCCGGTCGTGGATGTCGGCGGTGGTGTCCGCACCCTTGCGGACCCTGGAGCGGTGGACATCGGACTTGTCCGCCAGGATGACCGCTGCGCCGACGGGACCGATCGCCGAGCCGTACTGTTCCTCATGGTTGCCGACCGCCGAAAGTACCAGTCCGATCCGGTAGGGGTCGACCTCCAGGCGGCGCAGCGCGTCGTAGGCGATCCAGGCGCTCGACAGCCCGTGGTTGGCCCTGGTCACCACGTTGCCGATGTCGTGCAGGTAGCCGGCCACGGCCGCGAGATCCGACAACTCGTCGTCGGCACCGAGGTGGTGGAGCACGTTGTGGGCGATGCGACCCACCAGGTTGGCGTGCCGGAAGCCGTGCTCGGTGAACCCGAGGCTGCCGAGGAACTGGTCGGAGAGCTTGATGAAGGCGCTGACGACCTCGTCCCGCTGCAGCAGGGTGAGCACGTCCACCTGGGAGCCGGTGCGCCGCTCGGCGTCGAGGGCGACCGTCCGGGCCTCCTCGACCGCGTCCGCCGCATCGATCCCCCGCAGTAGCGCAGCCTCGGCCGAGCCCCGGATGGCGGTGGCGGGGTCGGTCAGGGCCGACGGTGACGGGTCGTCCACCTCAGCGGGCACCTCCGCGTCGGCGCGGGTGGCCGCGGCAGGGTCGACGGTGTCGTTGACCGGAGGCACCGCTCGGGAGCGCTCGCTCACGTCTGGTCGCCCCCGTCGTCATCCGGCTCGCCCTCGGGCACGTCCCCGGGCACGTCATCGGCGACGATCCGTGCCAGTGACGACCGCTCGTAGCGCAGGATCACGTCCTCGTCGGCATCGACCGCGATGTCCATGCTGGCGTCGGAGAGGGCCACCACGCGACCGTGGAGACCGCCGATCGTGACGATGTCGTCGCCGACCTCCAGGGTCCGCACCATGTGCTCCTGCTGCTTGCGCCGCTTCTGCTGCGGTCGGATCAGCAGCAGGTAGAGCCCCGCGAGGAACGCGATGGGCAGCAGTAGGCCCGTGAACTCTTCCACGTGTCATCCTCCGTCACGGACCTCGTGGATCCGGGTGGGGTCCGCGTCGCATCGACCAACCGGGGCCCCCGGCGGTTGCCGGCCGGGACCGGACGGCCCTCGGTGCGCTCCATCACCGGACGCGACGACGCCCGCCTGAGGCGGGCGGTGTGAACCGGCATCCTACCGGCCGTGGGGGTCGCCGCCACGTGACCCCGGCTGCGGCTCCCCCCGGGCCCAGGCGGTGACCGACGCTGCGACGTCCCGGTCGCGCTCCCGCACGCAGGTCAGCAGGAGCACGTCACCGGCGAGCAGCCGGGTGGCACCGGTGGGGACCAACACCCGCTCGTCACGGACCACCGCCACGACCCGACCGACCCCGGGCGGACCGATGTCACGGAGCGTGCGGTCCACGATCGCGAGGTCGGCCGTGACGTTGAGCTCGATGAGGTCCACGTCCACATCGTCCAGCGGCAGCGCCTCGGCGACGGGGGCCCACGCCGGTCGCGTTTCCTCGAGCCCGAGCCGGCGGACCAGCGGCAGGAGCGTGGTGCCCTGCAACAGGACGCTGACCAGCACCACGAAGAACACCACGTCGAACAGCGTGGCGGAGCCCGGGACGCCGGCGGTGAGCGGGAAGGTCGCCAGCACGATGGGGACGGCACCCCGCAGCCCAGCCCAGCTGATCACCGTGCGTTCCCGCCACTTCAGTCCGCTGAAGAGCGTGCAGGTCCACACCGCCGCCGGTCGGGCCAGCAGGATCAGGATCCCGGCGACCGCCATGGCCGGTAGGAACACCGCCGGGAGCCGGGAGGGGAACACCAGCAACCCGAGCAGCAGGAACAGGCCGATCTCCGAGGCGTTGGCGATCGCCTCGTGGAACCCCAGGATCGCCCGCCGGTGCCGCGGCACGTAGGCCCCGATGAGGAAGCCGGCGAGGTAGACGGCGACGAACCCCGACGCCCCCAGCAGTGCGGCGCTCCCGTAGGCCACCCCGGCGATCGCCGCCGCCAGCACCGGGTACAGCCCGACCGCACCGAGGTCCACACGGCGCAGCAGCCACACCCCGGCGCCGCCGACCAGCGCCCCCAGGAGCAGTCCCCCACCGAGCTGGACCGCCGCGAACTGCGCCCAGTCCAGCACCCCGGCCGGCTGGTCGGTGAAGGTGGTCAACAGGCCCACGGTCAGCATCACCGCGATCGGGTCGTTCGCGCCGGACTCGATGCGAACCACGGCGGACACCCGCCGCGGCATGGGCGTGGTCCGCATCATGGAGAACACCGCGGCGGCATCGGTGGAGGCGATCACCGCCCCGACCAGCAGACCCGTCGCGAGATCGACGTCGAGCAGCAGCCACGTGCCGACGCCGGTCAGCCCGGCGGTCAGGACGACCCCGACCGTGGCGAGCGCGAGGCCTGGGAGTGCCGCCAGTCGGAGGTCGGTGGTCTTGGTGGTCAGCCCGCCCTCGAACAGGATCACGAGCAGAGCCACGATGCCGAGGTCGCGGACCAGGTCGGTGTCGGCCAACGACACCAACCCCAGGCCGTCGTCGCCGACCACCATGCCGATGACCAGGAACAGCAGGGCACCCGGGACGCGGAAGCGGCTGCCCGGCTTGGCGGCGAAGGCCGCGGTCAGGACGGCGCCGAGCAGCAGGGCGGACGCGAGCAGGATCAGCGGGTCCACGCCCAGTTCCAGCTGCACGGCACCTCCCGACGCTCCGCCGACGATCCGCGCGGCACAGGAACCGGCAGCGGACCGGTGAAGCTACCGCCTCCCCGACGCCCCGGAGATCGCGGGCCGCGCCGGCGCTCACTCGCGGGAAGGTTCCCCCTCGGGGCCGAACAGCGGGACGGCGCCCGGTCGCCGGGGATCGACCCCTGCCCCTGGAGACGGCGCCGAGCGTCCGAGGTGGGCGTAGGCGCCGAGCGTCGCGATCCGTCCCCTGGGGGTGCGCTGCAGCAGCCCGCAGCGCAGCAGGAAGGGCTCCACCGCGTCCTCGAGGGTGTCGGGCTCCTCGGTGACGGCGGTCGCCAGGGTGGTGAGCCCGACGGGTCCACCCCCGAACCGGTCCACCAGCGCCTCGAGCACGCGCCGGTCGAGCCGGTCGAGCCCCAGCTCGTCCACGTCGAACAGCTCCAGTGCCCGACGGGCCAGCGCGAGGTCGACCTGGCCGTCCCCCTCGACCTCGGCCACGTCCCGGACGCGGCGCAGCAGCCGGTTGGCGATCCGGGGGGTGCCCCGGGACCGGCTGGCGATCTCCACCGCGGCGTCGCCGGCGATGGGGACGGACAGCAGCCCGGCCGAGCGCGTCACGATCCGCTCGAGCTCGGCCACCTCGTAGTGCTCGAGGTGGGCCGAGAACCCGAACCGATCCCTCAGCGGCGAGGAGATCAGACCGGTCCGGGTGGTGGCACCGACCAGGGTGAACCGGGGCAGGTCGAGTCGGATGGACCGGGCACCGGGCCCCTTCCCGATCACGATGTCGAGCTGGTAGTCCTCCATCGCCGGGTAGAGGACCTCCTCGACGGTGCGGGGCAGACGGTGCACCTCGTCGAGGAACAGCACGTCACCGGGCTCGAGCCCGGTGAGGATCGCGGCGAGGTCACCCGGCCGTTCGATGGCCGGACCCGAGGTGGCCCGGAAGCTGGCCCCGACCTCGGCGGCGACGATGGCGGCCAGGGTGGTCTTGCCCAGTCCCGGAGCGCCGGACAGCAGCACGTGGTCCGCGGCCTGGCCGCGCTGCCGCGCCCCGGTCAGCACGAGCTCGAGCTGCCGGCGGACCCGGTCCTGGCCCACGAACTCCTCGAGCCGGGCCGGGCGCAGACTCGCGTCCAGACGGTCCTCGCCCGGCAGTGCCTCGGACCCGAGCACGTCGTCCTCGCGCGGAGCCCCGGTCATCCCTGACCCGCCCGCGCGGTGCCCAGGTGGCGCAACGCGGCGCGGAGGAGCTCTGCGCTGTCCTCCGGTGTGGCCTCGCCCACCGCCGCCAGCGCTCCTGCGACCTCGCCGGCCGAGTAGCCGAGCGCCACCAACGCGTCCCGAGCTTCCTCGACCGCGCCAACCGGCAGGCTCGCCGCGCCACCACCGCTGTCGTGGGCCGCCACCGCAGCGACGACGCCGACCTTGTCCTTCAGCTCCAGCACCAGGCGCTGGGCGACCTTGCGGCCGACACCGGGGATCGCGGTGAGCGTGGCCTGGTCGTCGGCCGCGATGGCCGTGCGCAGGACGTCGGGTCGGTGGGTGCCGAGCGCCGCCAGGGCCAGCCGGGGCCCGACCCCGGAGGAGGTGAGCAGGAGCTCGAACAGCCCCAGCTCGGCGGCGCTGGTGAACCCGTACAAGGTCATGGCGTCCTCGCGCACCTGCAGGGAGGTGTGGAGGGTCACCTCCTGGCCCCGCGGGGGCACATCGGCTCCCGGGGTGACGTGGACGAGGTACCCGACCCCGCGGACGTCGACGACCACCGCGGTCGCGGTGCGTTCGAGGACCGTGCCGGTCAGCCGGGCGATCACGAGCGACCCCCCGCCCCCGGGAGCAGGCCTCGGGCCGCCAGGTGGGCCTCCCACCCGCCACGGCCGGAACGCGCGGCGTCGCTGTGGGCGGCCGTCACCGCCGCGGCGGCCGGGGTGTCCGCGGTCAGCACGGCGAGCCGGCTACGAGCCAGGTGGGTCAGCGCGACCGCCAGGGCATCGGCCACGTCGGCCGGGCGTGGGACCTCGGAAAGGCCCAGCTGCGCCGTCACCAGCCGGGCCACGGCCGTCTTGTCCGCCGCCCCGTCGCCCGCCACGGTCAGCTTCACGTCGTTGGGGCTGTAGGAGGTCACCGCCACCCCGGCGTGCGCGGCGGCCAGCAGGGCGACGCCGGCGGCCTGGCCGGTCGCCATGGCGGTGCGGGCGTTGGCGGAGAACAGCACCCGTTCGACGGCGACCGCATCGGGACGGTGCACCTCGATGAGGGCCGAGATCCCCTCGTGCAGGGCGAGCAGCCGCTGCTCGAGCGGTGTCGCCGGCGTGGTCCGCAGGCACTCCTGGGCGATCACCCGGGGCCGGTCGGCGGGCCCGCTGACGACGCCGAGTCCGCACCGGGTCAACCCCGGATCGACGCCGAGGACCAGCATCGCTCCTGCCACGGGACCTCCGGAGACCGACGACACGATCGGGTGACGCGAACGACTGACGAACACCACTGACGAACACCACTGACGAACAGACGTTCGCCGACCCTACCAGCCGGGAGCGTCAGGTCCCGGCAGGCACGACCGGACGGCACCCGGGACCGGCGGCGGGCGTCGGCTACTACTCGAGCGCGTCCAGCAGCTCCGGTTCGATGTCGAGGTTGGCGTAGACGTCCTGCACGTCGTCGTTGTCGTCGAGCGCGTCGAGCAGTCGCAGCACCTTCGCCGCGTCCCCCTTGTCGGAGATCGGCACCGTGGACGCCGGGACCATCGTCGAGCCCGCCTCCACGATCCGGTAGCCGGCCTCCTCCAGGGCGTTCCTCAGCCCGATGACGTCCGAGGGGTCGCACCAGGCGGTGAACGTCGTCTCCTCGGGTTCGAGGTCCTCCATCCCCGCGTCGAGACCCACCAGCAGCAGGGCGTCCTCATCGACACCCTCGGCGTCGACCACGACCTGGCCGCGGCGGGGGAAGAGGAAGGACACGCTGCCTGGCTCGGCGAGGTTGCCACCGGACCGGCTGAAGGCACTGCGGACGTCGGAGGCGGTGCGGTTGCGGTTGTCGGTGAGCACGTCGACCAGCACGGCGACCCCACCCGGCGCGTACCCCTCGTAGGTCGCCGTCTCGTAGGCGGCGGCTCCGTCCATCTCGCCCGCCCCACGCTTGCAGGCCCGCTCGATGTTGTCCTTGGGGACGTCGGCGTCCTTGGCCTTCTGCACGGCCAGGCCGAGCGAGGGGCTCATCTCCGGGTCGGAGGTCCCGGCCTCACGGGCGGCGGACTCGATCGCGCGGATCAGCTTCGCGAACTGCTTGCCACGCTTCTTGTCCTGGGCCGCCTTGCGGTGCTTGATGTTGGCCCACTTGCTGTGACCCGCCACGGCTCGCTCCTCACACTTCCGACGAGCGGAGAGCCTACCGCCGGCGTGTCCGGCCACACCGGCGGGGCTGAGGTCGATGGTCCGTGTCCCCGCTCACGGCCGCAGCGCGGCGAAGCCCCGCTCGATCTGTCCCCGCAGGGCCTGACGGGCCGCCTCGTCGTCGAGGAAGGCCACCTCGGCGGCGGTGTCGGTGACGGCCCGGACATCCTCGAGCTGCCACCCGTGGCTCGCCGCGGTCGCGGCGAGCTCCTCGGACAGGGTGACGCCGCTCATCAGCCGGTTGTCGGTGGACACCGTGACCCGGAAGCCGGCACGACGCAGCCGCTCCACCGGGTGGTCGGCGAGGTGGTCGACGACGCCGGTGTGCAGGTTGGAGGTCGGGCACAGCTCCAGGGGCACCCCGCCCGCCAGGACCCGCTGGGCCACGGGGCCGGGGGGGCCGTCCGCCGCCAGATCCTCCACGATCCGCACCCCGTGCCCGAGCCGCTCGGCACCCTGGTCGAGGGCGTCGGCGATCGAGGAGGGCCCCACGGCCTCCCCCGCGTGCAGGGTCAGGTGCAGACCGCCATCACGTGCCCGGCGCAGCGCGTCGGCGTGGCGGGAGGCCGGGAACCCGCTCTCGGGGCCGGCGAGATCGATCCCGACCACGGGAACCCCACGGTCGCGGGCGCCGAGTGCCGCCGTCACGACCTCCTCGCCGCGGCCCTCCTGGCGCATGATGCAGGTCAGCAACCGGACCTCGACCGTGCGCGGACCCGCGGCCAGCCCCTCGGCGAGCGCGTCGAACACCGCGTCGAGCCGGAGCCCTCCCGAGGTGGACAGCTCGGGGGCGTAGCGGACCTCGGCGTAGACCACCCCGTCCGCGTCCAGGTCCTCCACGCACTCCCGAGCGACCCGGGCCAGGGCGGCCTCGGTCTGCAGCAGCGCGACGGTGTGCCCGAAGGCCGCCAGGTACCGGTCGAGATCGGCGCCGCGACCACCCTGGAGGAACCACCGCGCCAGGTCGGCCGGGTCGGTCGCCGGGAGCTGGTGCCCGACGGAGCGGGCCAGGTCGAGCACGGTCTCAGGGCGCAGCCCGCCATCGAGGTGGTCGTGCAGGAGCACCTTCGGTGCCCGCCGCAGCAGCTCGAGCGTCAGGTCCACGGTGGTCCTCCACGATCGTCACGGGTGCGGGTGAGCGGGCGGCCGCCGATGCCCGCACCTGCGCCGGCCCCGGCTGGGATCGGAGCTCAGTCCGGGCCCGCGACCCCGTGGGGTGGGCCCCCACGACGGGGTGACGGGTGGGGACCGCCGAGCTCGGTCTCCAACTCCGGGAAGGGCTCGTTCTCCACCAGCTCCTCCGCCTCGGGATCGAGCTCCGGTTCGTGCCGAACGGGCTGCACGGCCGAGGAGGGGAACCGCTCCAGCGGCCCGGTCGGGCGCTCGTCCCAGCGCCCGAAGGTCAGCGGGGTCTGGAGGTACAGCGACACGAGCCGAGCGGTGGCGACGATCGCGTCGAGGTGGGTGCGCTCGTGGCCATGGGTGGCGTCCACGCCGAACCCCATCAACGCGGCTCGGGTCTCCGCGCCGGCCTCGATGGCCGCGGCCACGTCGGAGCGGTAGTAGCGGAACACGTCCCGGTTGACCTCGATGCCGTGGGCCCGCCCCAGCGCGTGCAGCCGACGGGTCAGGTGGTAGTCGAAGGGCCCGGACATGTCCTGCATGGCGATGCTGACCCCGGTCTCGGTGGAGTGCTGACCAGGTGCCACCACGGCGGAGTCGACCGAGACCATCTCCGCCACGTCACGGGACAGCCCGCTGGAGGCGCCGTGACCCCCCTCCTCGGAGATGGTGATCAGCAGGTGGGCGCCGACCTCCAGGTGGGCCTGGCTGTCGACCACGGCCTTGAACGCCGCGAGCACCGCGGCCACCCCGGCCTTGTCGTCGAGGTGGCGGGAGGGGACGAACCCCGACCGGGTGATGACCGGGTAGGCGGTCTGGGCCACGAAGTCGCCGACCTGGATGCCGAGGTCGCGCAGGTCCCCCGCGCTGTGCACCCGCTCGTCGACGCGGACCTCCACGTGCTCCCAACCGTGGGGGTGGGTGTCGATCTCGTCCCCGAAGGCGTGACCCGAGGCCTTGGTGGGCAGGATCGTCCCCGAGTAGGTGCAGTCGGGATCGTCGGTGAAGATGCTGACCCGGGTGCCCTCGGAGAACCGGGAGCTGTGGGTGCCGACCTGGGTCACCTGGAGGCGGCCGTTGTCCTTCAGGTGGGTGACCATGCATCCGATCGTGTCGGTGTGCACCACCACGGCACGGTCCAGCGGCACCCCGGGGTCGGCGCCCTCGAGGCGGGCGATCAACGCGCCCCGCCGGGTCAGCTCGAACTCGAGCCCGATCTCCTGCAACCGCTCACCCACGTGCTGCATGATCACGTCGGTGCGCCCCGTGGGGCTGGGGATACGGAGCAACTCGAGCAGCACCTGCTGCATCCAGGCGGTGTCGATATCCAGGTTGAGGGCGGGTGGTGGTGGGGTCATGGACCGGACGCTAGCGGCCACGCCGCGGTCGGCGCGACGACCCCACTCCCGGATCGCAACCGAACGACCACCTCGCGGCCACATCGTTGCGATCTGAGCTTCAGACCGGCGCCGAGGACGCCGACAGCCCTGCCATGGCCACCCGACCACGACCGACCCACCGGTTGGCCGCTGCATGGGCGCACCACGGGGCATCGGTGCCGCGCCCGCTGGAGCAACGCCACCGCACGGAACGGCTGATCCAGCAGATCCGCTACGCGGTGGTCCTGTTGTGCCTCGGCCTGACGGTGACGCTGACGGGTGGGCCCGGCGGGCGGCTCTGGATCGTCTCAGGGCTCATGGTCGTCAACGTGCTGGTGACCGAGCGGCTGCTGCGCCGACCGGCGACCCCGCGGGGGCTCACGGCCGCGGGGCTCACGAGCTTCAGCCTGGATGCCTTCGCGACCGTGCTCATCCTGATGGCGGTGTCCCAGGATCCGACCGACCCCGTGGTCGCCCTGACCCCCCTCCTCGCGCTGCAGGGTGCGCTGCGCTGGCAGGTCGTCGGGGGCCTGGTGGGTGGCCTGCTCGGTGGCGGGGTGGCCGGCGCCTGGCTGGTGACGACGTACGGGGCCGCCCTGGACGGGCTCCCACCGCCGCAGCACCTGGTGTCCCAGGTGGTCTCGGTCCTGCTCGTCTCGCTGCTGGTCGGGGCCGTGGTGCGCCAACTCGACCGCGCCCAGCAACGGGCCCAGCACGCGCTGGAGCTGTCGCCTGAGCTGATCCTCACGGTCGATGACCACGACCGCATCCGATCGGCCAACGCAGCTGCCGAACGGCTGCTGGGGATCTCGCCGACCGACCTGATCGGTCGGACCTGGGCCTCGCTGGTGGTCGGCGAGGACGAGCGGTCGCTCGCCGGCTCGCGTCCGAGCACGGGCGAGCCGGAGCAGCACGCCCTGCGGCACGGGGACGGCTCCACCGTGTGGTTGGAGCTCAGCGTGCGCCGCGAGCCGACCGACCAGCTGAGCTACGTGGTGGCGCGGGACGTGACCGCCCGCCGGGCCGCCGAGCACGAACGCTCGGTCTCCGAGCAGCGCTACCGCGCGCTGTTCTCCCGCAACCTCGACGCGGTGTTCGGGCTCGACGTGGACGGCAGCATCGTCGACATCAACCCCGCGGGGATCGAGCTGTTCCTCCGGCGCCGGGAGGAGCTGGTCGGCTCCTCCGTGCTCGGGCTCATCGAGACCTCCTACCGTGACGAGGCCCGGGTCGCGATCGGTGCGGCGCTCTCGGGGACGGCCCAGGGCCTCGAGGTGCTGCTGACCCCCCCCGACGGCACCACCAGCCATGCCGATTTCGACCTGCTGCCGATCGTGGTGGACGGCCGAGTGGTGGGCGTGTACGGGATGGCGCGGGACGTCACCGACCGCAAGCGGCGGGAGGCCTACCTCGAGTACCGCGCGAGTCACGATCTCCTCACGGGGCTGGCGAACCGATCGCGGCTGTACCAGGAGATCGAGGAGCGCCGGGCGGCCGGCGCCGCGGTCGGGGTGCTGTTCCTGGATCTCGACGCGTTCAAGCCCGTCAACGACTCCTTCGGGCACGGGATCGGCGACCAGGTCCTGGTCACCGTCGCCCGCCGACTCCAGACCACCGTGCGGGACACGGATCTGGTGTGTCGGCTGGCCGGGGACGAGTTCTGCATCCTGCTGTCCCCCTGCGACCCCACGACGCTCCAGCACCTCGGCGAGCGTGCCGCGTGGGTGGTCGCCCAGCCGATCGCGCTGGAGGCCGCCACGGTCCGGGTCGAGGTGTCGATCGGCGCCGCGATGGCCCGCTCACAGGACACCACGGACACGCTCCTCGCCCGGGCCGACGCCGCGATGTACACCGTGAAGGAGCACCGCAAACTCGCGCACGGGGAGCCTGCACCGCCCGTGCTGTTCGCGACCTGACCCCACCGCCCATGTGCTCCGGGGCGGCCGGAGACCGCCAGCTCGGACCGGTATCGTCGCCACGCAGGCGGCCCCGCGGTCGCGACCGGGGACCGAGACGGCGAGGTGGACGGTGAGCCAGGACGCGGCGGACGGCGGCGGCACCACGGACCGCCCGGCCTGCTACCTGCACCCTGGCCGTCCCGCCCTGCTGCGCTGCTCGCGCTGCGAGCAGCCGGTCTGCGGTGAGGACGCCATCGAGGCGCCGGTCGGCTACCAGTGCCCCCGCTGCGCCCAGGGCGGCCAACCGGTGCGCCGCATGGTCGACGTCGTCCAGCATGCGCCGGTCACGCGGGTGCTGGTCGGGGTCATCGCCGTGCTGTTCCTGGTCACCTCGGTCGTCCCCGCGGTCACCGCCACCTTCGGCCTGCGGCCCATCGTGCTCACGCCGTCGGGCGTGGCCGTCCTGGCCAGCCTGGCGGGCTGGTACCAGCCATCGCAGCTCGCCCAGACGATCGGGGAACCCTGGCTGCTGCTCACCAGCGGCTTCCTGCACGCCAACCTCATGCACGTCGGCTTCAACGGCCTCCTGCTGTGGCAGCTCGGCCACCTCCTCGAGCCGCTGCTGGGACGGGGCCGTTACGTGGCGCTGTACACCGCCGGACTGTTCGGTGGGAGCCTGGGCGTGGTGCTGGTGTCGTGGGTCTCGACCCTGGCCGGCATCAGCGGCATCGAGCTGGTCGGCCGCATCCTCGGCGGCAACCCGCTCCAGCTCACGATCGGCGCCTCGGGGGCGGTGTTCGGTCTGATGGGCGCGGCCATGGTCGTGCTGCGTGCCCGGGGGGTGAACCCCTGGCAGACCACGATCGGGACCCTGGTCGCCCTGAACCTCGTGCTGACCTTCCTCATCCCGAGCATCTCCGTCGGAGGCCACCTGGGGGGGCTCCTCGCCGGGGTGGTGGCGGGCAGGCTGCTGATGGTCGACCGCGAACAGGCGGCCACGCGGCGCAACGCCGTCTTCGGCCTGGCGCTGGCGATGGTGGTGGCGTCACTGGTCCTGGCGCGCCTCACCGTCGGTGCGATCATCGGCTGAGGTGATGCGCTGCCCCCCGGTGGTCTCGCGGCCCACGGCGCGTCACTGCAGCCACATCGCCTCGCGCCCGGAGGCCGAACGACCGGATGACTCGCGGACGAACGTGCCGAAGGTCCGGTGCTGCCGTTCGAGATCGGCCAAGCGCTCCTGGGCCGGCTCTCCGAGGCGGTTGGCGGTCGCCGTGAAGAGCAGGTTGATGATGCTCATCGGCGCGACCAGGCTGTCGAACAACCCGACCCCCCCGCTCTCGCAGACGAGGTGGATCGTCGCGAGCGCGTCCGCATGGTTCGGGTGACGATCACCGATCGACACCAGTGTCGCGCCGCGATCAACCACCGCGCGCGCGGTGATCTCATGATCACGTTGGGCGCGACGGAACGGGAACAGCACGGCCAGGTCGCCTGCGCCGAGATCGAGCAGCCCATCCTCGGCCGAGGTCCCGGGTGCCGGCAGGACGCGGACGTCCGGGCGTATCGAGTTGAACAGCGTGCCCGCGTAGTACGCCAGCGCGTACTGCTTGCGGAAGTCCGCGAAGGCCACCCGTGGGGCGTCCACCAGCAGATCGACGAGGACATCGAGCTGCTCCGAATCCAGACCGAGGTAGGTGCGTTCGAGGTTGTCGATGTCCCGCCGCAGCGACTCGGTGACGAGCACCCCGAGGTCTCCGCCGGTGACGTCGAGGGCCCTGGCCAGCAGATCGAGTGGTGAACCCGGCTCGGGCACGTGGTTGCTGCGGGCTCGCTCTCGGAACTCCTGGAAGCTCGACAGACCGAGCCGCCCGACGAACCGCGTCACCGTCGGCTTGGAGACCCCGGCTCGAGCCGCCAGCTCGGTGGCGGTGAAGCCGAGCATCAGCTCGGGCGACGCAAGCAGCAGATCCGCGATCTGGGACTCCGCGGGCGTGAACTGCCCGTAGGACTCACGGATCCTGCGCGCGAGTCCGTTGACGCCCGTCTCCTCCCTCATGATCCCCCGACTTCCCGCAGCAGCTCGGCGGTGGTGGCGATGCGAGCGTAGGTGCGACCCAGGATCCGGATCGATGCTTCGTGCAGGTCGTGCTCGATGCCGGCGCAGGCATCCTCCACGGCGGTGACCGTGAACCCGATGTCGGCGGCGTGACGCACGGTACTCGAGACGCACTCGTTGGTCAGGACGCCGCTCACCACGAGGTGCTCGACCGCACCGTTGCGGAGCAGCCGCTCGAGCCCCGTCCCGATGAAGGCGTCCGACGTGGTCTTCGACAACACGACGTCGTCCGGTCCCGGCGCCACGGCCGCGACGATGTCGCCGTCCGGGTGGTCGGGGGGCACGAGCAACCCGAGCCGCACGTGACATCCGGAGCGATCGGATCCGTCGGGGATCGACGACCGGATCCGTGTGTAGATCACAGGAGCCCCGGCGGCCCGGAACGCCCCAGCCAGTGCGGCCGCGTTCGGCAGCACGAGCTCCTCCAGGCGGCGACCGTACGGCGCCATCCGCTCCGCGATCCCGAGCTGCTCGGCGCTGGCGAACATCCCTCGGTCCGGCGCCACGCACAGCCGCTGCAGGTCGATGAGAAGCAAGGCGGCACGGGCCGGGTCCACCGGCGGCCAGTGACCTTGGGGGTAGACCGCGGCGAGCCCACCCCGATCCAGCTTGTCCGTCATGTCCGCCCGTCCGTCGCCAGCCTGCGCACGACGCCGTAGAGCACCGAGGTGCCGGCCGCGATGTCCTCCCACGACGTCCGCTCGAGCGGCGAATGGCTGCGGCCGTCGACGCTCGGTACGAACACCATGCCGGTCGGCACCAGGGGCGCGATCACCTGCGAATCGTGTCCGGCCCCCGACGGCATGTCCAGCCAGGTCGCCCCCACCTCGTCGGCGGCATCGCGCGTGAGCTGCCGGATCCGGTCGTCCAACGGGGTCGGGTCGGTCAGGCTCTCGGGGACGTGCTTCACCTCGAGATGATGCAGTTCGGCCGCATCAGCCGCACGTTCGGCCACCTCGCGCTCAAGCGCTTCGATGATCGTGCGATCTGGATGCCGGATGTCGAAGCCCAACCGCACCCACCCCGGCACGATGTTGTAGGCGTCCGGGTGCAGGTCGAGCCGGCCGCAGGTGATCACAGCATCGGGGGCCCCGACGACGCCCGGCAGCCCGGGAACCTGCGCCAACAGGTCTGCCGCCCCTCGCATCGCATCACGGCGGAGGTGCATCGGCGTCGTGCCCGCGTGGTCGGGTCGTCCACGGAACTCCACCGAGCAGCGTCCCACACCGACGATCGAGCTCACCACGCCAACATCGAACCCCGCGTCCTCGAGGACCACCCCCTGCTCGATGTGCATCTCGACGAACGCGTGAACCGATGAAGGGTCGATGCGCGCCTCCTCGACCTGCTCGGGCGCGAAACCGACCTGCTCCATCGCGTCGACCAGGCGGCGGCCGTCGCGCCCCACCACCGCGCGTAGCTCGGCAGGACGTAGGCCGGACGCCACGGCTCTCGAACCCAGGAAGCCGAGGAACCCGCCCTCCTCGTCCGCGAAGGACACCGCCTCGACAGGACGTGCGAGCGTCACCTGCTGTTCACGAAGGCTGCGGACCACCTCGAGGGCGGCGACCACCCCCAAGGCACCATCCAGACGACCACCGTTGGGCACCGAGTCGAGGTGCGACCCGGTCCACACCGGCGCGACGTCGGGACCGTCCAACCGCATGAAGACGTTGCCGACCACGTCCTCGCGGTAGTGCAGGCCGGCCCGCTCGCACCGTTCCTGCAGCCAGGCTCGGGCCTGGAGGTCCGCGGGCGAGAACGACGGGCGGCTCACGCCACCGTCGTCGTCCGCCCCGAACCGCGCGAGGGCCTCGAGGTCGGCGCGGAGGCGGTCGGTGTCGATGTTCATCCTGCATGCTCCTCAGGGTCGGTGTCGTCCGCGAAGTGGCAGGCCACCGGATGGCCGGCGGGTTCGGCGGACAACGGTGGAACGTGGGTGTTGCATCGCTCCTCGACGCGGTAGCAACGCGGAGCGAAGGCGCATCCCCCATCGCTGCCGGCGGGACCGTCCACCCCGGCGGGTGCTGCGACCCGCAACCGTCGCTGCGATCGGTCGCCCGTCGGGATCGCCGAGAGCAGCGTGTGGGGGTAGGGGTGCCGCGGAGAGCCGAACAGGACCTCGGCGGGGGCCTGCTCGACGATCCGACCGAGGTACATCACACTGACCTCGTCGCAGAGGTTCTCGACGACGGCGAGGTCGTGGGCGATGAACACGTAGGTGAGACTCAACTCCTGTTGCAGCTGCCGCAGCAGGTTGAGCACCTGTGCCTGGACCGAGACGTCCAGGGCCGACACCGGCTCGTCGAGCAGCAGCACGTCGGCCGTGCTCGCGAGCGCACGGGCGATGCCCACCCGTTGACGCTGCCCGCCGGAGAACTCGTGCGGGTAGCGGTCCGCGAACTCGGCCCGGAGCCCGACGAGGTCGAGCAGCTCCGCGGTCCGAGCCCGACGTGCCGGAGCGTCGAGCCCCGCGAGATGTCGCAACGGAGCATCCAGCGCCTGTCGCACGGTCTTGCGGGGGTTGAGGGACGAGTACGGATCCTGGAACACGAACTGCACCCGACGCGCGAACTCCGTCCGGGGGATCTCGGAGACATCGCGACCGTCCAGCAGCACCGTCCCCGAGCTCGGCTCATGCAGGCCCATGACCAGCTTGGCGAGCGTCGACTTCCCGCAGCCGCTCTCACCCACGATCCCGAGTGCCTGGCCGCGCTGCACCTGGAACGACACACCCTGCACGGCCCGCAGCGGTGCCAACGCTGGCACGAGCAACCGGCGGCGTGCCGTGAAGTGCTTGACGAGGTCGCGGGCCTCGAGCACCGGCGCTGCGGTGGCGGGCTCGAGGGCCGGCTGGCCGATCACGCGCTCCTCGCTCATGGCCGGGCCCCCGGTTTGATGCATCGCACCAACCGGTCCTCGCCGTAGCCCTCCAGCGCGATCGTCCCTCGGCGGCATGCCTCCTCGGCGACGTCACAGCGTTCAGCGAAGGCACATCCGTCGGGGATCCGGTTGAGCGCCGGAGGCAGTCCGGGGATCACCTCGAGATCCTTGCGTCCCTCCCCCAGCTGCGGCATGCAGTCGACCAGGCGTCGCGTGTACGGGTGCGCGGCGTCGGCGAAGACCTTCTCCACCGGAGCCTGCTCCACGACCTTCCCGGCGTACATGACCACCACCCGGTCGCACAGCTCCGCGACCACCCCGAAGTCGTGGGTGATGAACAGCAGCGACATCCCCGTCCGTTCCCGCAGTTCACGCAGCAAGTCGAGGATCTCCGCCTGCACGGTGACGTCGAGGGCGGTGGTTGGCTCGTCCGCGATCAGCAGCTCGGGATCGTTCGCCAGCGCCATCGCGATCATCACACGCTGGCGCATCCCACCGGAGAGTTCGTGGGGGTACTCCGCGAGTCGCCGCTCAGCTTGTGGGATGTGCACGGCGTCCAGCAGTTCGCGAGCCCGTCGGCGCGCCGCCCGGCGATCGAGGTCCTGGTGCGCCCGCATCATCTCGGTGAGCTGATCACCGATCTGCAGCACCGGGTTCAGCGAGGTGAGTGGGTCCTGGAACACGCACGCGATCCGTCCGCCGCGCACCTGGCGTAGCACGCGTTCGGGTGCCCGCACGAGGTCGATCCCGTCGATCTCGATCGAGCCCCCGACGATGCGCCCCGGCGGATCGGGGATCAACTGCAGGATCGACATCGCCGTGACGGTCTTCCCCGAGCCGGACTCACCGACGAGCCCGACGGACTCGCCCGGACCGATCGTGAGATCGACCCCATCGACGGCGCGGTACACCTCGTCCTCTACCACGAAATCGGTGCGCAGGCCGCGTACCGCGAGCAGCGCGGTGGTGTCGGGGGCGTCGGCACGCACGTCGCTCATCACTTCAACCTCGGGTCGAGGGCGTCGCGCAGGCCGTCACCGAGGAAGTTGAGGGAGATCACGACCAGGAAGATCGCGGAGCCGGGCACGATCATCACGTGTGGGGCGCGGGTGATGAACTCCCGCCCGGCGCCGAGCATCGCTCCCCAGTCCGAGGTGGGTGGCT
Organism: Nitriliruptoraceae bacterium; assembly: GCA_003561535.1. GTDB lineage: Bacteria > Actinomycetota > Nitriliruptoria > Nitriliruptorales > Nitriliruptoraceae > T1Sed10-7. The sequence continues at coordinate 15,457 of PWWI01000247.1, read as the reverse complement.
GGGCACCGAGACCGAGGAACGACAGTCCTGCGGTCTCGGTGATCATCCAGCCGACGGTTGTCGACATCGTGATGATGATCGTCGGCATCACGTTCGGCAGGACCTCACGGAACAGGATGCGCAGCCGGCTGAAGGCGAGCGCCCGGGCAGCGTCGACGTACTCGCTGGCAACCAGGCTCACCGTCGTGCCCCGAACGGCACGCGCGAAGAAGGGGATGTTCACGATCGAGATCGCGATCATGGCGTTGACCAGCCCAGGACCGAGGACCGCCACCAGGGCGATCGCGAGCAGCAGGTACGGGAAGGCCATCAGCACGTCGATGCCGCGCATCAGCGAGTTGTCCGTGGCTCCTCCGAAGAACCCGGCGATCAGCCCGATCAGCGAGCCGATCGACGCCGCGATGAGCGTCGCGAACACACCGACGGAGAGACTGGTGCGCCCACCCCAGATCAGCCGGGAGAGCAGATCCCGTCCGAGGTGGTCGGTGCCGAGCAGGTGACCCTCGGAGCCGATCGGCTGCAGCCGGTTGGCGGGGTTGGTCGCAGCCGGATCGATCAGCGGCAGGACGGGCGCGAGCAGTGCGAGCAGCACGACGATCGCGAGCACGATCAGGCCGGCGACCGATAGGCGGTTGCGCTTCAACCGCCGCCAGGTCGTGCCCCCACGCCGGGGAACGACGACGCCGTCGTCGGGCGTCTGATCGGGGCTCGCGGTCGAGGCGCTCATCCCAGCCGGATCCTCGGGTCGAGCGCCGCCTGCACGAGGTCCGCCGCGAGATTGATCAGGACGTAGGTGATTGCGACCAGCAGCACCCCACCCTGGACCAGCAGGATGTCCCGCGTTCCGATCGCGGTGACGAGCATGCGACCGATGCCGGGCCAGCCGAAGACGGTCTCGACGTACACCGCGCCGCCGAGGAGGAACCCGACCTGCACGCCGATCACCGGCACGACGTTGACGACCGCGTTGCGGAAGGCATGCCGCATGATCACCGACTGCCGGGTGATCCCCTTCGAGGTCGCCGTGCGCACGTAGTCCTGACGCAGGACCTCGAGCATGCTCGACCTGGTCAGGCGCGCGATCACGCCGGCTGCGACCAGCGCGAGGGCGGTCGCCGGCAGCACGAGGTGGTGCAGCACGGTCAAGGGTCCGCTCGGCCCGAAGGCTGGACGCATCCCGCTCGTCGGGAACCACCCGAGGCCGAGCGCGAACACCACGATGAAGATCATCGCGAGCCAGAAGGACGGGATCGACAGGCCAACCAGGGCACCGACGGTGAAGGCACGGTCCTGCCAGCGGTGCTGCTTGACGGCCGCGATGATGCCGGCCGTGAGTCCCAGCACGACCGTGATCAACAGGGCTGTCCCGGCCAGCAGCAAGGTTGCGGAGAACCGCTCGAGGATCTCGTCGAGGACCGGGCGGTTCAGCGAGTAGGAGCGTCCGAAATCACCCGTGACCACGTTGCCGAGCCAGGTGACGTACTGGATGTGCGGGGGACGGTCGAGCGCGAGCTGTCGCTCGAGCGTCGCGACGTTCTCCGGCGTCGCGTACGACCCGAGGATCGCGCGCGCCGGATCTCCCGGGATCAGCAGCATCATGGCGAAGACCAGCAGCGTCACCCCGAAGGTGACCGGGATGACCTGCAGCCCCCGCCGGACGACGTAGGCGCGCACGCGCTCCCTTCCGCGATCTCGACGCCGCCGTGGGGAGCGTGGCGCTCACCCTCCCCACGGCAACCGTCGGCTCAGTCAGCCCAGCGCAGGTCGTGCAGGCGCAGCAGGAACGAGGGGTGCAACTCGAACCCGTCGACCCGCGGCGACATCGCAACGCTCTGCTTCCAGCTGGCGACGAACACCCAGGGGGCATCCTCGACCACGATCTCCTGCATCTCGTGGTACATCGCGATCCGGGCGTCCTCGTCGACCTCGATCTGGGCGGCCTCGAGCAGCTCGTCGACCCGCTCGTTGGCGTAGTAGCCGGAGTTGAACCCACCCTCGTCGGGCCAAGCGCCTGACCGCAGGGTCAGGAAGGGGAGCGTGTCGGGGTCGGCGGTCATCCAGGCCATCTGCGCCATGTCGGCCTTGCCCTCGATCCCGGCATTGACCTCGTTGAGGAAGCTGTTCCACTCGAAGGTCGAGATCCGCGCGTCGATTCCGACGTCGCGCAGGTCCGCCTGCATCGCCTCGCCCATCGCCACGGGGTCGAGCATGCCCGATCCGCCCTCGGTCACGTAGAAGGTCCCCTCGACGCCGTCGCCGTAGCCCGCCTCTTCGATCAGCTCGCGGGCGGCATCCGGGTCGTAGGGGTAGGGCTCGAGGTCGGGGTTGTACGCCGCGCCGAAGGCCTCGGCGATCGGACCATTGGCGACGGTCGCCGTGCCCTGGAGGACATCGTTGACGATCGATTCCTTGTCGATGGCCATGTTGACCGCCTTGCGCATCCGCACGTCGTCGAAGGGCGCCTCGGCGAGGTTGAGGATCAGGAACCACACGTGCGGACCGGCCTGCTCCCCGACCATGAACTCGGGGTCGTCGCGCAGCGCTGCGACGTCGTCGGGCGGGACCTCGACGATCATGTCCGCCCCACCCGACATGAGCTCGTTCACCCGGGTCTGGGACTCGGTGATCGGCCGGAAGACCACGCCGGGGACCTCCGGTGCGCCATCCCAGTAGTCCGGGTTGCGCTCGAGGGTCACGAACTCGTTGCTCTGCCACTCCGAGAAGACGTAGGGGCCGGTCCCCACCGGGTTGCGCCCCACGTCCTCCCCGTGGGCCTCGACGGCTGCCGGCGAGATCAGCAGCCCGGTCGGGTAGGCGAGGTTGGACAGGAACGGAGCGAAAGGCGAGGACAGCTCGAACTCGACGGTCTGCTCGTCGACGACGCGCACTTCGGCCAGGTTGCCGTAGAACTGCTGCGCGAGGGGGAACGGACCCGTGTCGTGGTACGGGTGGTCCTCGTCGAGCATCCGGTCGAAGTTGAACTTCACCACCTCGGCGTCGAAGGGGGTGCCATCGTGGAACTCGACGCCTTCACGGAGTTCGAAGGTGTAGAGCGTGCCGTCGTCGCTGATCGTCCAGTCGACCGCCAGCGCCGGCTCCACCTCCAGGGAGTCAGCGGCGTACTGCACGAGCCCGTCGTAGAGGTTGATGTTGATGCGGAAGTCGTTCACCGCGGTCACAACGTGAGGATCGAGGGACGCGGGCTCGGCTACCTGACCGACGACGACCGGGTCGTCACTGCCTGCTTGCCCATCTCCTGCGCATGCGGTCAGGATCAGTGCGGCGACGACTGCGGTGGCGACCAGCGTCGTCCTCCGCCTTCTCCATCGCCCTGTCGATGTGTCGTTGCTCTGCATACCCAGCGCCTCCGTTCGGGCTCCACCCACTCCACCCACCCGGACCCGCCCGGGCGGAACGGTCGTTTCAGGAACGACCGAAGGAGAAACGAACGTTAAAGAACCGCGGTCGTCCAGGTCAAGTGTCTTCTCCGATCGGCCGGGAGCAACGCCGGACGACCGGGTCCGCCCCGGCCTGGGAAACTGGATCCGCTCCGCAGCTGGAGAAGGCAGGAACCGCTACACCGAAGGTTTCCAGCCGACCGGCCGCGCCCGGGTCTGCGGGAAAAGTAGGTCGACGAAACGCTCGACGCCCGGCTGCGGCTCGTGGTTCGCGAGTCCGGGACGCTCGTTCGCCTCGATGATGACGTGGTCGGGCTGACGGACATCGGTGACCAACAGATCCACCCCCACGACCGGGATACCGATCACCTGAGCGGTCCGCACGGCCGCGTCGGCGAGCTCCGGATGCAGTTGCGCAGTCACATCGTGGATCGTCCCACCAGTGTGCAGGTTGGCGGTGCGCCGCACCGTGAGCACCTCAGCGTCGGGCAGGGGGTCGTCGAGGTCGTAGCCCTGCTCTGCCACGGTGGCCGTCGTGTGCTCGTCCATCGGGATCGTCGACTCGCCTTCGGTCGCAGCGGCGCGACGTCGGCTCTGCCGCTCGATCAGTTCGCGGATGGGGAGCTGGCCATTGCCGATCACCTCCGCCGGACGGCGGACGGCCGCCGCGACCACCTCCTCGTCGATCACCACGATGCGCAGGTCCTCTCCCTGCACGCGTTCCTCGAGCAGCACCTCGGGACAGAACATCCCGGCGTGCTGCACCGCGGCAGCCAGGGCGTCGGGATCCTTCACACCCACGGTGATACCCGCTCCCTGCTCGCCGCGTGCTGGCTTCACAACGACGTCACCGACCTCGGCGAGGAACGCGGCGTTCGCCGCGTCGTCGACGGCGAGCATCCCCCGCGGCACGCGGAGCCCGGCCCGCCCGAGGAGCCGACGAGTGATGCGCTTGTCGTCACAGCGGCTCATCGCGACAGCCGTGGTCAACTCCGACAGCGCCTGACGCGTACGGATCTCGCGGCCCCCGTGCGAGAGATCCATCTCCCCCCACTCGGCGTCCAGGACCCGCACAGTGATCCCCCGGCGGATCGCCTCCTCGGCGATGATCCGTGCGTAGGGGTTGAGGGCGGAGATGTCCTGTGTCTCGGTGTAGAGCGGTTCGTTGATGGGGTTCTTGCGCTTGACGGCGAACACCGGCACCCGCACGAACCCGAGCCGCTCGTACAAGGCGATGGCGGGCCGGTTGTCGTGGACCACCGACAGGTCGAGGTAGGCCCGACCCCGGCCCTGGTACCGCTCGGCCAGGGTGCGCACCAACGCCCGGCCGACCCCGGGCCGGGAGGTCTGCGGGTCGACGGCCAGGCACCACAGGCTGGTGCCGCCCTCGGGGTCGTTGAAGGCGAACACGTGGTCGACGCCGGTCACGGTGCCGATGACCTCACCCGACTCCGTGTCCTCGGCCACGAGGTAGGTGAAGGTCTGGGTCAGCTGGTTGCGCCACAGCGTCTCGGTCGGCGCGGTCACCATGCCCGTCTCGGTGTAGATCCGGTTCACCGCGTCCGCATCGGCGGCGCTGGCCATCTTGCGCACCACGACACCACGGGAGGATTCCGCGCTCGGTCGCAACGTGTGCAGCCACAGCCGGTAGGTGTGGCTCGGATCGATGAACAGCTCCTGCGGCGCCTTGCTCACCGCGACATGGGGTTCACGCACGTACATGCAGATGTCGCGCCGACCCGGCTCCTCCTTGGCAACCTCGGCGACCAGCGCCTCGTGGTCGGCGAAGGTCTGGCCGAAGAGCAGCCGCCCCCAGCCGCACTCCAGGGCGACCTCGGGGCGGATGTCACCCCTGAGGTGCTCGGGCTGGTCGTCCCAGGGTCGGGTCGACAGTGCCTGGTCGTACGGAGCGACGGTGCTGCGCCGACGGTTCCGGTTGCTGCGGTGGTCACGATCGGGGGTGCGCTGCGCCATGGCAGGCTCCTCGGGGGTCGCGGTGCGGAGGCGGGGTCCGGCGGCCCCCGGGGTATCAGGGACGCACGTCGTGGGACTGGAGCCACAGCTCGAGCAGGGCGAGCTGCCACAGTTTGTTCCCACGCAGGGCGGTGAGCTCCTGGTTGGGCACCGCCAGCAGGCGGTCGACGTAGGCGTCTCGGAACAGGCCCCGCTCACGGGCTTCGGGGGCCGTGAGGGCGTCGCGCACCAGGCCGAGGTAGGGACCCTGGAGGTACTTGAGCGCCGGGACGGGGAAGTACCCCTTGGGCCGGTCGATCACCTCGTCCGGGATGACCCGGCGGGCCGCCTCCTTGAGCACCCCCTTGCCCTCCTGCGCCAGCTTGAGCTCGGGTGGGACCTGCGCGGCGATCTCCAGCACCTCGTGGTCGAGGAAGGGCACGCGCGCCTCCAGCCCGGCGGCCATGGTCATGTTGTCGACCCGCTTGACGGGGTCGTCCACCAGCATGATCTGGGAGTCGAGGCGCAGGGCCATGTCGGTGGCGGTCTCCGCCCCGTCGCGCAGGAAGTGACGCTCCACCAGCGCCCGGGAGACGTCCTCCTCCACCCGGTGCTCGGGACGTAGCACCTCGGCCATCTCCGCGTGGGGACGGTCGAAGAAGGCGGCGTGGTAGCGGTCCACGGCCTGGGCGACCAGCCGCTCACGAGGGGCCCCGGGACCGAGTTCGTCGGTCAGCGCCTGCATCGGCGGGTACCAGTGGTAGCCGGCGAAGACCTCGTCGGCACCCTGCCCGGACTGCACCACCTTGACGTGCTTGGCGACCTCCTGGGACAGCAGGTAGAAGGCGACGGCGTCGTGGCTGACCATCGGTTCGCTCATCGCGTGGATCGCGTCGCCGAGGGCGGGGAGCATCCGTTCCGTACCGATGCGGATCTGGTGGTGCTCGGTGGCGAACTCGGCAGCGATCACGTCGGAGTACTTGAACTCGTCGCCTTCCTCCCCACCGGCCGCCTCGAAGCCGATCGAGAAGGTGTTGATGCCGGTCTGCCCGGCCTCGGCGAGCAGCCCCACCACCATCGAGGAGTCCAGCCCGCCCGACAGCAGCACGCCGACGGGGACGTCCGCCACGGTGCGCCAGTCGACCGCACGCCGCATCGCGTCGAGGACGGCGTCCTCCCAGTCCCGCTCGCTCCAGTCGGCCTTGGCCTCGTCCCGGGTGAAGTCGGGACGCCAGAACTCGGTGTCGGTGATGGTGCCGTCGGGCTCGATCGCCCGGGTGGTGGCCGGCGGGAGCTTTCGCACTCCGGAGAGGATCGTGTGCGGCGCCGGGACGACGGCGTGGAAGCTGAGGTAGTGGTGCAGGGCCACGGGATCGATCGAGGTGTCGACGTCCCCGCCGGCGAGCAGGGCGGGCAGGGTGGAGGCGAACCGCAGCCGTCCGGGTGTCTCGGCGAGGTAGAGGGGCTTGATGCCGAAGCGGTCCCGGGCCAGGAAGCTGCGGCCGGTGTCCCGCTCGTGGAGCACGAAGGCGAACATGCCCTGCAGCCGGTCGACGAAGCGCTCCCCCCAGGCGTGGTAGGCCTTGAGCACCACCTCGGTGTCGGAGGTGGAGAAGAACCGGTAACCGCGCTCGGCCTGGAGTTCGGCACGGAGCTGCTGGTAGTTGTAGATGCAGCCGTTGAAGGCGATGGTCAGGCCGAGCTCCGGGTCGTGCATCGGCTGGTTGCCGCAGGAGGACAGGTCGATGATGGACAGTCGCCGGTGGCCGAGCGCGATCGGTCCCGAGGCCCACAGGCCCTCACCGTCGGGGCCGCGATCGGACATCGTCGCGGCCATCCGGCTGACGGCGCGCACGTCGGGGCTGGCGCCATCCAGCCGGAGCTCACCACTGAAGCCGCACATCCTGGGGTCCTTCCGACCACGCGTGAGGGAGCGAGCGACCGAGCGCACTGAAGCGACGGCCGTCAGGCTGGGGCGTCCTGGCCTCTAGGGTCGTGGCTGCGCCCCCGACGGCGCAAGCGCCGGACACCGTCCGTTCGGACCCTCGAGCCGCTCGGGTCAGGCGAGATCGCCACGTCGCGCCGCGGCGTCGGGCACCCTGCGCTGCCCGGCTCACCGACGTGAGGTGCTCCATGCCCGGCTTCCCCCTCGTCGACGCCTTCACCGCCGCGGCCTTCGGTGGCAACCCGGCCGGGGTCGTCGTCCTCGAGCGCGGTCCCGTCGATGCGGACTTCGCCCAGGCCGTCGCCGCCGAGGTCGGTGCCTCGGAGACGGCGTTCCTGCACCCCGACGGCGACGGGTGGCGCCTGCGCTGGTGGACACCGACCACCGAGGTCGACCTCTGCGGCCACGCCACGCTGGCCGCGGCCCACGTGCTCCTCGACGGGGCGGTGGTACCTGCCACGGACCGACTGCGGTTCCACACCCGCTCGGGCCGGCTCACCGCGACGCGCGACCCCGACGCGCGCCTGTGGCTGGAGCTGCCCTCCTGGCCGGTGGCGGAGCATCCAGCCCCCGACGGGCTCGCCGCGCTCCTCGGTGGGGTTCCCGGGCGCTACCTGGGGCGCACCACGGTCGCCCAGGCCAACGACCTCGTCGAGGTGGCCGACGTCGCCGCCCTCGACGCCGTCGACCCCGACCTCGAGGCCGTCGCAGCGCTCGGAGCAGGCGGCCTGATCGTGACCTCGCCGGGAGAGCGGACCGAGGCGGCGATGCGCTACTTCGCCCCCGCACTGGGCGTCGCCGAGGACCCGGTGACCGGCTCGGCAGCCTGCACCGTGGCCCCGCTGTGGGCTGACCGCCTGGGGCGACCCGAGCTCGTGATCGAGCAGCGCTCCCGGCGCGGTGGGCAGCTGTGGACCCGGGTGGCGGCCGACCTGGTCGAGGTGGGTGGGCACGCGGTCACCACCATCCGTGGCGAGCTCCTCGCCACACCGACGTGAGTCCGGACGGGGTCGTGTCGCCAACCGTCCCGCACCTGCGCGCGCGGACGTGCTGGGTGGTTCGGGGGCGGCACCTTGCCATCGGGGTCTGCGAGGTGCTCGTGGGCCGAGGTGGCCAGCGGCCGCCCGACGGCGGCGACGTCAGCTCGCCCAGCCCTTGACCTGCTCGATCAGCGCCGGCGCATCACCGAAGGGCGTGACGTTGAGGGTCGTGACGCCCGCCTCGCGGTAGGCGGCGATGCGCTCCTGGATGAAGCCGGGCGAACCGACCAGGTTGGTCAGCTCGAGCAGCTCGTCGGGCACCAGCGCCGCGGCCTCGTCCTTGCGCTTGTCGAGGTAGAGGTCCTGGATGGTCGCCGCGACGTCGCCGTAGCCGTAGCGGACGGCGAGGTCGTTGTAGAAGTTGCGGCCCTTGGCCCCCATCCCACCGATGTAGAGCGCGTAGAAGTGGCGCAGGCCGTCCAGCAGCTGCCGGCGCTGCTCACCCTCGGCGATGGCCAGCGCGCCACCGGCGATGACGTCGAGCTCACCGAGGTCGTCGCCGCGCTTGGCCCGGCCCGCCGCGAGCGCCTCGCCCCAGATCTCCTGGGCACGCTCGGGCAGGTAGAAGATCGGCAGCCACCCGTCGGCCACCTCGGCGGTCATGGCGACGTTCTTCTCGCCGAGCGCCGCGACATGGATCGGCACCCGGGATCGGACCGGGTGGGCCAGCATCTTCAGCGGCTTGCCGAGCCCGGTGCCCTGCTCCGGCGGCAGCGGCAGTGTGAAGACCTTGCCGTCGTAGACGATCTCCTCGCGGGCGAGCATGCGTCGCACCAGCGTGATCGTCTCACGGGTCCGTGTCACCGGCTGCTGGTACGGCACCCCGTGCCAGCCCTCGATGACCTGCGGACCGGACGCGCCGAGGCCGAGCTCGAACCGGCCTCCGGAGACCGTGTCCAGCCCGGCCGCGACCTGGGCCAGCAGCGCCGGCGTGCGTGAGTAGATGTTGAGGATCGCGGACCCGAGCCCGACCCGCTCGGTGGTCGCGGCGAGGTAGCCGAGCAGCGACACGCCGTCGAGCCCGTACACCTCGGCGACCCACACCATGTCGAGGCCGGCCGCCTCCAGTTCGCGTACCTGATCGGCGGCGGCGCGCACGTCGCCGGCGTACTGGAGCGGGAGACCGATGCGCACCGTGGCAGCCTGACCTTGGGGGCCGTCGACCTTAGCGGCGGAGCGGCACCACGGGGTTCGGCAGGCCGTCTGCCGCCCGCTGCCACGATCCGCGAGGCCGCCACAGCGCAACCCCGCTTCGCGGGGCGGGGAGCCAGGTGCGATGCTGCGAGGAGATCGTCGCTCGCCGGATGCCGCCGGCTGGAGCCAGGAGACGAGCGGTGGGAGGCGACCGACGGGAGTTGCGGCGGCGGTTCCACGGGCATCTCCACGACGTGTGGAGTCGGCTCGCCCTGTCGATCCCGGGAGGGTGGGTCGAGGAGGCGGGCGCTCTGACGTGCATCGCGACGGGGTCGTCCAGCCCGTCGTTCAACCTGGCGCTTGCGAGCGGGGCACGAGGCGATCCGCGGGAAGCGTTGGACGCGGCCCGCGACCGCTTCTCGGGCGCCGGGCTGCGCTGGTTGTTGAAGCTGCAGCCAGACCTCGACCACGAGGTGGTCGTACACGCCCGACGCCGCGGGCTCGACCTCGACGAGGAACCGGTCTATTGGATGCCCATCCGACCCGGTGCCGCGACGGCGCCGCTGTCCTCCGCTGCCCCGCTGTCGGTCAGCGTGGCAGGACGGGACACGATCGACGACGCCGTCCTCTGCTTCGCGGAGGCGTTCGATGCCGACGCGGATGCGGTCAGCCGTGAGCTCGGACCCAACCTGCTGACGATCCCGACGTTCACCGTGTTCGTCGGATACCTCTCGGGGGAGCCGGTCGCCAGCTCGATGCTGGCGACCACGCGCAGCGTCGGTCTGGCGGGCGTCTACAGCGTCGCCACCCGGCCCGATCACCGTGGTCGGGGCTTCGGGACCGCCCTCACGGCCGCGGCGCTCGCCGAGGCGGCGCAGCAGGGCTGCGACACCGCCGTCCTCGAGCCGTCACCGTCGGGCGCCCCGATGTACCGGCGGATGGGCTTCGAACCCCTCACCACCTACCTCGAAGCGGTCATCTCGCCACACGACGGACCCTGACGACCCCGTGGGGACGCCCGGGTCCGATCGCACCGACGGACGCGATGATCGGGCCGAACCGGGTCAGTCCGCGGCGCAGTGCTGGTCCAGTGCCTCGGCGATCCATCCCGGTCCCCCGGGGGAGGGCAGCTGGTCGATCGCGACCTCGGTCCGGGTCGTGCCGTCGGTGACGGTGGCCTGGATGCCCAGGGCCGGCTCCGCGTCGCAGTCGGGTCGGAGCTCGACCCGGAGCCGCACGTGGTGCTGCGGCGGCAGGACCACCGAGTCGACCATGCCCGAGGACTCGCCGGACCAGGTGGAGGCGAGCGCGTTCTCGTCGCGTTCGGCAACCGGGTCCAGGCCCGCACGCTCCACCTCGATGCCCACCCCGTCGACGGCACGGACGGTGCCGATGCGAAGCTCGGTGTCGGCGGTCACGTTGCGCAGCATCACACCGAGGTCGAGTGCGCCCACCTCGGGTCGGCTCTCGTACCCCGAGCCGGTCGCCGCGATACCGGGCACCCAGTCCGGGTCCGCTGCCGCACCGGTCAACGCCTCGACCGGCGGGCCAGCGGCCGAGCATCCGAGCACTGCGACGGCGGCCACGGCCACCGCGGCCGCCCGCTGCAGCCACCTGAGCGGAGCTCTCCCGTCCACGCCGTCGCCTTCCGCGCCGTGTCGCCCCGCTTGGCGAGTCACCTCCCCGTGAGCGTAGGTCCCGCCCCAGACCCACACGAGAGCCGCTCCGCCCTCGGTGCGGCCTCACCGCGACGCCCCAGCCCCTACCCCTAGCGGCGCTGTTCCAGCGATCCCCGGGTGTGGACCTCAGACCTCGTCCAGCAGCGCGACGGGCCGGCGGCGTCGGCACCGTCAGGCGAGCACGTCGAGGTCGAACTCCATACCCACGACCCAGTTCGGGGCGTCGACCACCTCCAGGATCCGCAGGTGCCCGGCGACCGAGCACAGCGCGTAGGCATCCGCGGGGTCCACGCCGTGCTGACCCAGCAGCTCGATCATGGCGCGGGTGGCGTCGCGGGCACCGGCCAGCAGGTCCGGGCCGACCCCCATCGTCAACCGACGGTTGGGCCCTTCGCGCCGCTCGGCCACCGGCTCCGGGGCGAGCTCGAGCTGGGGCTGGTCGATGGCGGTTCCGTGGCGGAGTCCGACGGTGAGCCGGACGACGGCGGTGGTCTCGATGGCGGTGCCGCAGACCTCCCCGTCCCCCTGCCCGCCGTGGGGGTCCCCGGCCGACAGCAGCGCGCCCGCCACCTCGACGGGGAGCAGCAGGGTCGCACCGGCACGGACGTCGCGGCAGTCCATGTTGCCACCGACCCTGCGAGGCGGGATCACGCTGTGGGAGCCGGGCTCGCCCGGGGCGACGCCGATCGTGCCGAGGAAGGGCCGGGTGCGGAGCCGGGCGAGCCCACCGAACGCGACCTCCTCGCCGCCGACGTCGGACACGATGACGTGCGGTGTGGGGAACGCATCCGCCAGCAACCCGAAGCCCGGGATGACAGCGGTCCAGGCGAGCTCGCCCACGTTCAACTCATCGATCGTGATGGCCAGCGTGTCCCCCGGCTCCGCCCCCGCCACCGCCACCGGACCGGTGAGCGGGTTCGCGGCACCGAGGTCGAGTGCGGCGATGTCAGCCGGGGTGGCCTGGGGTCCGAGCTGCCCACCGAAGGCATCCTGCAGGACCAGTTCCACGGTGGAGCCCGGTGCCACCTCGACGGCCGGCGGGAGCGAGGCGTCCCACCCGAGGTGACGGCGGTCGCGATGGTGGAGGGTGTGCACTCCTGCCTCCTGTGCGCGGGGCGCGGGTGGCGGTGCTGTGAGCCTAGTTGTCGGCGCGGAGTGGCTCCCGGACCGCACCGGGCTGCGGCTGCAGGCGGTTCGGCGGTCGGGAGAGGCCGTCGCCATCGCTACCCTGAGCACGTGCTCAGGGACCTCCTCCGCCCCACCGCGATCGTCTCCCACCTGCTGGTGCTGACGGTGGTCGCCGCCTGCCTGGTGCTCGGTCAGTGGCAGGTCGATCGCCTGCAGACGGTGCGGGACCAGAACGCCCGGGCCACCGAGCGGATGGCCGAGCCGCCGGTCGATCTCGCGGCTCTGGCGGAGCCGGCGAACACCGACGTCGTCGACGACGCGGCGCTGGAGTTCCGGCGCGTCGAGGTGACCGGCACCTTCCGTCCCGATGAGGAGGTGCTGCAGCGCAACCGTCAGTACCGCAACCAGACCGGGTTCCACGTCCTCACCCCGTTGGAGCTCACCGACGGTGGGGTCGTCCTGGTCCGCCGTGGGTGGATCCCGGCGTCCCTCGATCAGCCCCCCGTCGCCGAGGCTGCTCCACCGCCGGGCGCCGTCACCGTGGTGGGGGTCCTGGAGCGCCCGGTCGCACAGCCCTCCTTCGGCCCCCAGGACCCCGATGAGGGCCGGCTCGAGCGCGTGTTCCACACCGACACCTCCCGGCTCGATCGTCAGGTCGACGGGCGGCTGTTCCCGATGGTGTTGCGGATCGATGTCGAGCTCGACAACCCCACCGAGGACCAGCTGCCCTTCCCCGCAGGCCCCCCGGAGCTGGACGAGGGCAGCCACCTCTCCTACGCGGTGCAGTGGCACATCTTCGCCGTGCTGGCCCTGGTGACCTACGCGGCGTGGTGGTGGCGCCGCCTGACCCGCGGGAGCGACCCCGACGACGGCGCTGCGGGCGGGACCCCCGACGCTGCCGATGCGGTGGGTACCGGCCCGGACTCCCCGGCCATGGTCCGTCCGGCCCGTCCCTGACGGGACCATCCGCTCTGCTGCTCCACCGATCGGGGGTGCAGGCTGGGTCCGCACGGGTCTGCGCTACGGCGGGAGGCCGAGCCATGGGTGACGACCGAGTCCGCGACGTTGTGATCATCGGTGGTGGGGCGGTGGGGGCGACGCTCGCCCGCGCCCTCTCGAGGTTCCACCTCGATGTCGTCCTGCTGGAGGGGCAGGCCGAGGTCGCCTTCGGGGTCAGCAAGGCCAACAGCGGGATCGTGCACTCGGCGATGCACGCCTCCCCCGACAAGCTGATGGGCAAGCTCGAGTACCCGGGCAACCTCGGCTGGCGACAGCTCCACGACGAGCTCGGGTTCGGGATGAACAACGTCGGGGAGGTCCTGGTCGCCCTCGACGACGAGCAGCTGGTCACGATCGAGCAGATCCGCCAGCAGGGCATCCGCAAGGGCATCCCCGGCACGCAGGCCTGGACCGCCGAGCGCACCCTGGACGCCCAACCGAACCTGACCCGGGACGTCAAGGGCGCGGTGTGGGCCCCCACCGCGAGCGTCTTCAACCCCTACGAGGCCGTGATGCTGGTGGCCGACGCAGCGCGGCGCAACGGCGTCACCATCGCAGAGGAGCAGCGGGTCGTCGGCATCGACCCACCGGACGTCGAGGACCCGGATGCTCCGCTGACGGTCCGGACCGAGACCGGCGTGTGGCGGGGACGGTTCGTCATCAACGCCGCCGGGTTGTTCGCCGACGACGTCGCGGAGCTCGCGGGAGTGCGGGACTTCAAGATCCTGCCCCGCAAGGGCGAGGAGTACCTGCTCGACAAGCGGCTCTCCGGGATCGTGACCAGCATCATCTTCCCCTGCCCCACCCCCGTCACCAAGGGCACGCTCGTCAACCCCACGGTCGACGGCACCATCATGGTCGGGCCCACGGCCCAGAACGTCGATGACAAGTTCGACACCTCCACCACCGAGGAGGGGGCCGCCCAGGTCTTCACCAACGCCCGCAAGCTCGTGCCGACGATCAGCGAACGCGACATCATCGCGGAGTTCGCGGGACTCCGGCCGGTGTCGGACAGCGGTGACTTCATCGTCGGTCCAACGGAGCGGCGGGGCTTCATCAACGCCGCCGGCATCCAGTCGCCCGGCCTGACCGGCGCGCCCGCGCTCGCCGACCTCTTGGTCGACATCCTGGCCGACGAGGGACTGGAGCTCGAGGAGAAGACGGACTGGGATCCCACCGCGCCCCACCCGGTGAAGTTCAGCCAGCTCACCACCGAGGACCAGCAGGAGCTGGCACGGCGTGATCCGCGCTACGCCCATCTGATCTGCCGCTGCGAGATCATCACGGAGGCGGAGGTCCGCGACGCGATGGACCGCGGCGCCCAGACCCTGGACGGCTTGAAGTTCCGTACCCGGGTGGGGATGGGCCGCTGCCAGGGCGGGTTCTGCACCTGGGGCTGCATGGAGCTGCTGGCCGAGCATCAGGGGATCACCATCCCCGAGGTGACCAAGCGAGGCACCGGCACATGGATCGTCTGCGACCGCGACGATCACCCCGTCAAGACCGCCCGGACCGGAGGTTGAGCCGTGCCGATCACCGCGCAGCCACGCCATCTCCTCAACCGCTACGACGTGACGGTGGTCGGGGCCGGGCCCGCTGGACTCGCCGCTGCCGTCGCGGCCCGGGACCAGGGTGCTGAACGGATCCTGATGGTCGACCGCGACCCGGAGCCCGGCGGGATCCTGCTGCAGTGCATCCACTCCGGCTTCGGGCTCCATGAGTTCAAGCAGGACGTCACCGGGCCCGAGTACGCCCATCTCGCCCTGGAGCGGGTCGTCGAACGCGATATCGACGTCCTGACCAACGCCTACGTGACCGACGTGACCCGCGAGCTCAGGGTCAAGCTGATGTCGCCGGATGCCGGCATCTCCACCGTGGACACCGGCAGCCTGGTCATCGCCACCGGTGCCCGGGAACGGACCCGAGCAGCGATCAAGATCCCAGGTGAGCGACCGGCCGGCGTGATGACCGCGGGGTTGGCCCAGAAGATGGTCAACCTGCACGGCTACCTGCCGGGCCGGCGGGCGGTGATCCTCGGCTCCGGCGACATCGGGTTGATCATGGCCCGGCGCCTCACCCTGGAGGGCGTGGAGGTCCTCGGCGTGTTCGAGCTCCTGCCCTTCGCCAGCGGCCTCGGTCGCAACGTCGTGCAGTGCCTGCACGACTTCGACATCCCCCTCC
>PWWI01000116.1 GCA_003561535.1 Nitriliruptoraceae bacterium | reverse complement strand
GGCCGAGACGGTGCCGGACCCCCTGGTAGGAGCCGATCTCGATCTTGCGCTTGATGTTGTTGGCCACCTCACGCCGGAGGTCACCCTCGACGCGGTACTCGTTCTCGATGTGGACGCGCAGTCGCTGCACCTGCTCGTCGGTGAGGTCACGGACCCGCGTGTCGGGCTCCACCTCGGCGGCCTGCAGCGTCTGCTCCGCACGGGTGCGGCCGACGCCATAGATGTAGGTCAGGGCGATGACCGCGCGCTTCTCGCGCGGGATGTCGACGCCTGCGATGCGTGCCATGGTCGACCTCCTCAGCCCTGCCGCTGTTTGTGGCGGGGGTTCTCGCAGATCACACGCACGGCACCACGCCGGCGGATGATCTTGCACTTGTCACACTGCTTCTTGACGGACGGGTGAACCTTCACGTCCGCACCTCCTCGGCTGATCCCGATGACCCGAGTGGTCACCGGCGGCGCGGGGGCTGCGTCCCTCGCTCCGGGGCCGCTCCCCTGGCCTCCTCGTCTGGTCGTGGACCAGCGGTGGAGCGGGGGGCTTCGAGCGCGTCACCGGGTCCGGGCATCCACCCGGTCTCGGGTGGGGGCGCGGATCGGTACCGGCCGGCCGTGTCGACGTCACGCGGGTGCGTGCGTCGGATGCAGCATCACCGGGCCGGGGCCGCGGGATGCGTTGTCGGTCGGGGTCGGCTACGAACCTCTGCCGGCGTCGGGGCAGCACGCCGGCGTCGCAGCGACCCGTCAGGTCACTTGTAGCGGTAGGTGATCCGACCGCGGGACAGGTCGTAGGGGGAGAGTTCGACGACGACCTTGTCGCCCGGCAGGATCCGGATGTAGTGCATCCGCATCTTCCCGCTGATGTGGGCGAGGACGTTGTGCCCGTTCTCCAGCTCCACGCGGAACTGCGTGTTCGGGAGGGCCTCCGTCACGGTGCCCTCCACCTGGATGGACTCTTCCTTCTCTGCCACGCCGACTCCGGGTCGAGATACCTGTGTGGTCGCCATCACCTGGACCGTGCTGCGCGACACAGGCGTGCCGGCCCCGGGAACGGGGGCGGTCCAGGGTCGCGCACTGCCAGCACCGAGGTGGAAGGCCACGCGTCCGCGACGTGATGACGCCCTGCCGCACGGCAGGGCGTGGCGCAAGAGTACCCACACCATGACCTGCCCGGCAACCGGGCCGGTGGTCAGTAGGTCGGAACCGCCTCGGAGAGAGGGTGAGCCGGCTCATCGGACCGGGCGGTGAGCACCCAGGGACCATCCTCGGTGATGGCGACGGTGTGCTCCCAGTGGGCGGAGAGCGAGCCGTCCTCGGTGACCACGGTCCACTCGTCCTCGAGGGTGCGGGTGCGCTCGGTCCCGAGGTTGAACATCGGCTCGATCGCGATGACCCATCCCTTGGTCATCCGCAGGCCCTTGCCGGCCCTGCCGTAGTTGGGGACGGAGGGGTCCTCGTGCAACGCCCGGCCGATGCCATGGCCCACGTACTCGCGAACGACGCCGTAGTCGTCCTCCGAGGCGACCGCTTCGATCGCGGCGCCGACATCACCCAACCGGTTGCCGTGGCGCGCCTGCTCCAACCCCCGCCACATCGCGTTGCGGGTCTGGCGCACCAGACGGCGCACCTCGGGGGAGGTGGCGTCCTCACCGCCGACGATCAGCGTGGTGGCCGAGTCGCCGTGGAAGCCCTCGACGATCGCACCGCAGTCGATCGAGATCACGTCGCCCTCGTCGAGGACGACGTCGGCCGAGGGGATGCCGTGGACGATCTGGTCGTTGGGTGAGGTGCACAGCGTCGCGGGGAACCCGCGGTAGCCCTTGAACGACGGGATCGCACCGGAGCCGACGATGACCTTCTCGGCGATCCGGTCGAGGTCCAGGGTGGTCATGCCGGGCCGGAGCTGCTCCATCAGCTCCTCGTGGGCCCGGGCGACGACAGCGCCGGCTCTGGCCATGCGCTCGATCTCGGCCTTGGTCTTCTTGATGATCATCGGTGGGTCCCTGCTCGCGGGGGCTGCCCGGGGATACGAAGCGCAGCACACCGGGTGGTGCACGGCGCTCGGTGGGCGCAGGGTACGCGTGTGGCCGGCCCGGGCGGGCCGGCCACTGTGGGGAACGAACCGCCTGGGTCGCTGGCGCTCAGCGCAGGGTGTCGAGGATCGCGGTGGCGGAGGCGAACCCCTCGTCCGGTGTCCCCGTCGCCTCGACGTCGCGCAGCAGCCCCCGCTCCCAGTAGAAGTGCTCCAGCGGCTCGGTCTGGGCGGCGTACACCTCCAGCCGGTTGCGGACGACCTCCTCGGTGTCGTCGTCGCGCTGGACGAGCTCACCGCCACAGTCGTCGCAGCGGGACTCCTCGCTCGGAGGGTCGAAGACGAGGTGGAAGATCCGCCCGCACTGGGAGCAGGTACGCCGTCCGGTCAGACGCGCGATGACCTCGTCGCTCGGCACCGCCAGTCGGAGCACCGCATCGAGGGGCGCCTCGTTCTCGACCAGCAGGTGTTCCAGCGCTTCGGCCTGGGGCACGGTCCGGGGGAACCCGTCGAACAGGAACCCCGACGCGGCGTCCGGCTCACGCAGACGGTCGCCGACCATCCGCATCACCAACTGGTCCGGCACCAGCTCGCCGGCGTCCATGTAGGTCCTGGCTTCCGACCCGAGGTCGGTCTCCCCACGAACGTTGGCGCGCAGGATGTGGCCCGTCGATATGTGGGGGATGGTGTAGGCCTCAGCGATGCGCGAGGCCTGGGTTCCCTTCCCCGCTCCGGGTGGGCCTAGAAGGATGATCCGCACGTCGCTCCCTCCGTCGCTCCCCCGGCGTCTCCGGGAGGAGCAGGCGCCGTCCACCTCGC
>PWWI01000035.1 GCA_003561535.1 Nitriliruptoraceae bacterium | reverse complement strand
CTAGATCAACCGACGCGGTGTCGAGCGTCATCGCCTACGAGCCCGGGGTGCTCCAAGTGGCCGACGAAGCGTTCATGGGTGACTTCGCCGACACGGTGACGCGCATGACCGCCGAGGTGGAGCAGGGCCGGCCGGCTGAGGCGGCGCGGCTGTTCCTGCGACTGGTGCTCAACGACGAAGAGTTCGAGGCCAGCATCGCGAAGGGCCGCCATGAGATCGCCGCACCCAGCATCCCTGCCGATCTCCGTCTGTTCGCGAATCTGGATGCCACCCGCCCGAACCCCACCGATCCCGACGCGCTGGCCAGCATCACGGTGCCCGTCCTGCTGCTGCAGGGTGATCGGACGCTGCCTTGGTTCGACCGTGGGAACCGGCATGTGGTCAAGCACACACCGGAAGCCGAGAACCGGATCATCGCCGGCGCAGGCCATGGAGGGCCCGGGCTCATGCCAGAGGCCGTTGCAGACGAACTCGCCCGCTTCCTTCAACGAGACAGCGCGGCTCTCTGACTGAACGATCCCGCCCTCAGAAGGATCGTCCCCGGGGGCAGCAGACCCTGCTGCCGGCCGCGTCGGGTGGTGGTGGCATGCTGACGGCGGTCGGCCGCGTTGTCGAGCACATCTTGGTCGCACCGCTCTACCTGCCGACACCGCTGACGAACTCGCCGGCCGGTTGCGCGCCGATCGACCCTCCAACTCCGTCGCAACGTCGGGTCGAGGAGTTCGTTGAGATCGTCGCGCAGCCGGTCAGGACCGAGGTGGGGAGTCGGTGTAACCGGTCGAGCAGGACCTCTGCCTTCACCGCAGATCGGCCGACCGGGCGCAGCTCAGCGACCGGTTTGGCCGACCGGTTCACGGTGAGGTGTGCTCCGGCCGTGACACGATCCGCGACGTCTCCGCCGTGGTTGCGGAACTCGCGGTCTCTGATCTCGGGTGCGCCCGGGCGGCAGCTGTCGCACGAGAGATCCCGGGCGGTACGGCGCACCTCAACGTTCTCGAACGTGGATAGGACCTTCGTGGTGGCCCGGGGGCCGGCGACGAGTGGTCGGCAGACGCCAATCCATCCCCATGGAACACGGTCCCTGCGGCGAAGGACCGCACTCCGGATCGACGCAGATCACGTGCTCGAGAACCGTGATCGCCCGGTTGTCGTCGGCCGAACGCGCACAACCGCTGCGCACGCGGCATCCGCTCGGGAGGGTGAACGCGTGCTGGGGTCCGTCCGGCAGTCCGGTCCTTCGGGTGCGGTTCGCGAGAACCATCGCTTCACCAAGGCGCGGCAGGGGACCGGCCATGGTCACGCCGGCAGCGGCAGCACCGTGACCTGCGGGAGGAAGGCCTTCTCCTCCCCGACGGCATCACCATCAGCGGACACGAGCCGGACCTCCCCGATCCGGGTCACGTCGGCCGAGCTGGTGCCGAGGAAGAGCTCCAGACGACCCGGCTCGACCACGTACGCGAGGTCACGGCCGTGGAAGCCCAGCATCCCGGTCGGTACCGAGAAGCGGAAGCGGACCGCCGAACCCGATGTGAGCGTCGCTCGGTGGAAGGCTTTGAGCTCCAGGACCGGTCGGGTCACCGAGGCCTCCGGATCCCGGATGAAGAGCTGGACGCCCTCGTCGCCGGTGACGTGGCCGGTGCTGGTCAGCGTGGTCTCGACCCGGACCGCGCCGCCGATCGCCACCTCGGCGTCGGTGACCGCGTGGTCGTTCAGCGCGAAGCGGGTGTAGGACAACCCGTGGCCGAAGGGGTAAAGCGGCCCCACGGGCGCGTCCGCGTAGTCGCCCTTCCAGTGTGAGCGACCGCCCGAGCGCTTGTGCCCGTAGAACGTCGGCACGTGGCCGGCGCTGCGCGGGAAGGACAGAGGCAGCTTGCCGCCCGGGCAGATGGTGCCGTCCAGGGCCTCGGCGATGGCTCGGGCGCCCTGTGCCCCGGGCAGCCATGCGGCCAGCACCGCGCGGCTGTGCTGGTGCAGCGCCACGCTGCCGCAGGGCCGGCCGGAGATGAGCACGGTGACCACGGGGGACCCCGTCTCCAGCACCGCCGCGGCGAGGTCCTCCTGCACGCCCGGCAGGTCGAGACTGGACCGGTCCCGCGCTTCCCCCGCCGTGCAGGCGTCCACCAGACCGGACCGGTCGCCGACGACCAGTACCACCACCTCGGCGCGTGCGGCCAGGGCCGCTGCGGCGGCGATTCCGCTGCGGTCGGTGCCAGCGACCTCGCAGCCGCGGAGGTGCTCGACCCGCTCCCCGAACCGTGCCCGCAGCTCGTCGAGGAGGGTCGGGATGCCGTGCGTCGCCGGGTCGATGACGAGCTCGTCCGGGATGGTCGCCGTGCCGCCGAGCGGGGAGTCCTGCTGGTCGCGGGACTCGAGCAGGGTCTCCATATGGGCGGGGTGCGTGTAGTCGCCGAGCAGGTTGCGGGCGTCGTCGGCGCTCGGGCCGATCACGGCGATGGTGCCGGTGCCGTCACCCAGCGGGAGCAGGCCATGCTCGTTGCGTAGCAGCACGAGGCTGTCGCGGGCGATCGCCAGCGCCACCGCCCGGTGCTCCGGCGTGTCGACGCGCGAGGCGACGGCCGCGACGTCCACCTCGGCGCCCTCGAACAGCCCGAGTTCCATCTTGGTGGTGAGTACCCGGCGCACCGCCCGGTCCACGCTCGCGGGGTCGAGGTCGCCGCGGGCCAGCGCGCGGGCCAGCGGGGCGCCGTAACAGTCCGTGCCGGGCAGTTCGACGTCGATGCCGGCCTCCAGCGCGACAGCCGCGGCGTCCTCCTTGGTCGGCACGAGGCCGTGGTAGCTGGCCAACTGCTCGACGGCGAAGTAGTCCGACACCACGCAGCCAGTGAAGCCCCACTCCTCGCGCAGGATCCCCGTCAGTAGCTCGCGGTCGGCACCGCACGGCACGCCGTCCAGCTCGTGGTAGCCGTTCATCACCGAACGGAGCCCCGCCTCCTTGACGACCGCCTCGAAGGGGTGCAGGTAGACCTCCCGGAGCTCGCGTGGTGGCAGGTGCACCGGGGCCCAGTTGAGCCCGCCCTCGGACGCGCCGTAGCCAACGAAGTGCTTGGCGGTCGCGACGACCCCCTCGCGCCCGTGTTCGCCCTGCAGCCCACGGACGAACGCGATGCCGAACCGGGCGACCAGGTGCGGATCCTCGCCGTAGGTCTCCTCGGTCCGGCCCCAGCGCGGATCACGGCAGACGTCCAGCACCGGGGAGAGCCCCTGGTGCGCGCCGACGGCGCGCATCTGCTCGCGCACGACCACGGCGAGCTGCTCGTTGCGCTCCGGGCGCCACGTGCTCGCGACCCCGATGGCCTGCGGGAAGATCGTGGCCTGGTGGGCCATCAGCCCGGAGCAGACCTCCTCGTGGACCACGGCCGGGATGCCCAGCCTGGTCCCTTCGACGAGGTGGCGCTGGATCCGGTTGGCCAGCTCGGCCGCGACCGGTGGCGGGTGGTTGGAGGCACCGGAGATGCGGGTGATCTGCCCGATGCCGTCGGCGAGCAGCGGTGCGGCCCGCTCCGGATCGAACTCCCCGGCTGGAGCGAGCTGGAAGGCCCAGGCACTCCCGAGCTGCGCCAGCTTCTCTTCGCGGGTCATACGTGCCAGCAGGTCCGCGACGCGGGCCGGGACATCGACGTCCGGATCGCGGTAGACGGGAAGGTCGATGGCGGGCATGTGAGATCCGTCCTCGTCTGGCGGTGCGGTCGTCAGCTCGGTGGCCAGCCCCAGATGACGGTTGCTCTTCGTGTTCCGGGTGCTCCGTCCCGGACGTTGGACCTGGCCCGAACGGTACTGACCGTCCACTGCCATCTGGATCGGGCCCTGGCTGCGGGATGCTCGCCTCGAGGTCGAAGGTCGGTTGGCCGCGACCGAAGGCGACCATGCCGTCGAAGTCGAGCTGCTGGCCGTTGTACTCGGCCCGGACGGTCGCGTGCTCGGCGGCGAGCACGCCGGGGTCGGTGGCACCCTCAGAGTCCAGCTCCAGCTGGTCGGCTTCGACCTCGGCGGGGTGGAACACAGCCCTCTGGTGCGACCGGCCTGCACATCCGCGACAGCTTGCTGCAGGCCCGCGAAGGTTGGAGGTAGCTCATCGGCCAGTCCTCCAACGTCCGCGCCGCCGTACGCGAGGTCCACTCCGACTACCGAGGCGCCACATCCGTGATCTCGATCGCCCGCTCGTTGGCGGCCGGGCGCGCACAACGGAGGCGCCGACACCACGCGCCCGGGGTCCTCGTTCTGCGCGGGTCGAGGGTCGTGCGGGGTGGCCCACAGGCGCACGAGACTTCCCAGTTGGCTGCCCGGTGTGGACGCTTCCGTGGCGAGGAAGATGTCGATGTGCGCTCCAGACGCCGGGACGGCACCGACCGTGACACGTTCAGGAACCCGCGTTGCGGCCCATGCGTCCCGGCGTCGCCCGCACAGGGCGCCGACGTGACGGTCTATGGCGCCACGGCGTTTCAGACGAGATGCAGCTCCTTCGCCGTCTGCTCGAACAGGTCGAGCATCGCCTCGGCGGATTCACCCGTCGCGAAGACGCCGAGCCCGAAGTCCGTCAGGACGTAACCGCACTTGGCCTCGAGCAGCAGGGCCTCGGGCATCATCTCGATCTCGCGCAGCGCCTCTTCGTCACCCTTCATGATCCAGTAGCTCGGGCCGTCGGATCCCAGGAACCGGCTCACGTCCTCGATCCTGCCTTCGTCGAGCAGCTTGCCGTAGAACTCGTCGATCTCACGGCGTAGTTGGAACGCTTCGCGCTCTCGCCCCGGCACGATGCCCGTCCAGTGAACGATCACCGCAGCCTTCATCGGTCATCTCCTCCCGCACCCCACCGAGTGGGGTGACCCGAGCATCGTGCGCCCATGTACCCGTGAGCAGCAAGGGCCGATGGGCTTCAAGCGGGGAAAGGGTCCTCTTGCGGGCAGCCGTCCGACCTCGTTCGCGGCCACTTGGCCGTGTCGCCCAGGGCCCGCCGTCGTTGGCCCGGCGCTGGCCCCAGTCATCCGGCTTCCACACCCAGTTGCTGCATGAGCGCGAGGCTGTCGACGAAGTCACGGTCCTCGACGATCCTGCTGTGCTGGTCACAGCGGGAGAAGTTGGCGTACTCGAGCTCCACGTGGTTGCCCGACGCGGGGATGCCCATGAACTCGCCCTGGTGGGTTGCGCTCACCCGAAGGCGTGAGGCGACCACATCGCCTTCAGCCGCGACGTCGAGCACCTCGACGGTCAAGTCGGGGAAGGCCTCGATCGCCCCCCGCTCGTGTTGGACGAACGCTTCGCGCCCGCGGATGGCCTCACGCTCGTCCGGGCCGGGGTAGAAGACGTAGTCGTCGGCCAGGCAGTCGGCCATGGCATCCCAGTCATGCCGACTGAGAGCGTCGTAGAAGCGGAGGATCGTCTGACGGTTGCGGTCAGTGCCCACGAGATCGCTCCCTTCTTCGTCAGTTCGAGCCGAGCCTTCTGATTTTAGTTCACCACGTGGGGTCGTCCAAGACCGTGCAGTGGGCTGCGCTGCGGTCGTGCCACGGGTGGCGGGGACCACTCGGGGTGCCGCCGCCCCCGCAACCGGCCGACGTCACCACCCGGGCATCCGCCACGGGGCCGGCCACCTGCGCACGCTGCTGCGTGCGGCCCACCACCGCCGAGCCCTGAAAGGGGACTCTGCCGTGCAGCTCCAGAGCGCCGGGGACTTCCGCGCGGCCGCGCAGGGACGGTGCTGCCAGGGGCTCAGGACACCGGGACTGCTCGTCAGCGCCACGGAACCGTCCGCGGATCTCGGATCGGCACGGTCGCTCAGGATCCGTGATTCGATCGCCGGCTCGGCGCCGTCAAGGCGCGCAGAACCGCTTCGCCGGCGGCACCACGTCAGAACATGGAGTCGCGGGTGGAGGCACTCCCGCGATCGCGGTCCTTCGGGCATCCAAGGACCGTTGTCCCGAGTTCGGGATGAGGGCCCTCGCGGCGGAGCGTTGCGTTCAAAGACGTGGGTACGTACTGTATGTACAGAACGTACACTCGATGGGGTTCGTGATGAACGCAGCCAAGGATCTGACCGCGACCGCGGTGCGCGGCTCGTGGGCCGCGTCGTTGAACGCGGCCGCGGACCGTCGCCCCGTCGTGTTCCGCCGTGGCGACCAGGATTTCGCCCTCCTTCCTGCCCAGCTGCTGCGTGACGTGCTGCGTCGCACGGTGCCTGCTCCCGAGATCATCGCGGAGGACGTCGGCTGGACGGTGCTGCTCCCCGGACACCCGGTCGCGGCAGACGGGATGACCCTGGACGAGGCACTGCGCGACTTCGTATCCGCACTGCGCGACTACGCCGACGCCTGGGACGACCGACTGCACCGGGCGCCGAACCACCAGCACGCTGCGGCCCTGGTCCAGCACGTCTCCGTCTCGGACGATGATGAGCTCTTGGCATGGGCGAGTGGTCCCGACGGCCAGCCTGCGCTGCAGCAGGCGTGAGCCCCTCGCGGCCGACGCCGACGCGGTCCGACCACCAGCAGTTCGTGGTCAACGAGGGCTGGCGGCAGGTCCCGTCCGCCCATCACGAGACCTACGAACTCGACCTTGCTGACGGCCGCATGCTGCGGACCCGGATCTCACGGCCGCCGAGCAAGACGACGTACGGGGCACGGATGTGGGACCACATCCTGCGCGACCAACTCGACGTCACCGCCGATGAACTCTGGGCGTGCGTCCGAGACGGCGTTGCTCCGGACCGCGCTCCTGACGACGTTCCCGACCAGGTCGACGACGCCATCCCGGTCGATGTCGTCAACCTCCTGATCGGCAGGCTCGGGCTGACACATCGGGATCTCGTCGGCATGACGCGCCAGGAGGCGATCTCACGTCTCAACGAGTACTGGTCAACCGGCAGGTGATGCGAAGCTTCCGGCGAGAGCCCGCCAGTGCGAGGGCCTCACGGAGCCCGAGGACGTGCCCGGTCGCCACCCTTCACGGTGGCGCATACATCCACACGGGCAGCCGAACTCGGCAGCTCCCGGAGACGATAGCCGCCGCGGGCCTGCGCGGAGCGCGGTTCTCGCGTCCCTCCGAGAACGAGGCAGCAGGCCCGTTGTGGCTCGGTTGCGAAGCCGCCCATGTCGCAGTGGCGTGTGGCGTCGGTGGAGGGCGCGGCGGCGGCGTGGAAGCTTCTGATCCACCGCCGACCCGCAGCCGCCGAGGGGAACGCTTGCTCCATGAGAGAACCTGCGCAATCGCTGCTGAGTGAGGCCCTCTCGCTCTCCGTTGAGGAGCGTGCTGATCTGGTAGCCGAGCTGCTGGTCAGTCTCGAGGGTCCTCCCGATGATGAGGTGGCCACGGTCGAGCAGGCGTGCGCGGACGAGCTCGAGACGCGTGCCCGCCGGGTCCTTGCCACGGGGCGGGCGCTCGGGCATCGTCTAGCTTGGCGGACGGTCGGTGGACGGGGGGAGCATGTCGCAAGCCCGATGCCGGGTGGTGCTCGGGATGGTTGCGGCATCGGCTCGCCAGCGGACGGCCACTACCCAGCCGCGGCCGATCGGAGTCGAGGGGTTCGAGGGTGCGGGACACAGCGCCCTCGGTGAGGAGTTCGCGGCCAGCTCCTGCCCACGGGCCCTGTGGCGCCGGGCCGGAGTGCAGGCATGACGGCCCGCAGGTCAGCTGTGGGAGCCGTGCTGGTGCTGCTGCTTGGCGCGTGCGGCGATGCAGGTGAGGTGCCTGATCTCGGGGCGCCGGTGGGCAACGGTGACGAGGCTGTCGCAACGGAGCCCGGGACGCAGGACACCGCGGCGATGGCACCACCTGGGCACGAGCCTGCCGAGGTGGCGCTGCTCGATGCGGGCGATGAGCCGCGGACGGCGCTGCGGTTGTCCGCTCAGGCCGGTGACGTGGCCCAGCTGCGGGTCACCTCGGAGCGGGAGGTGTCCGGGGAAGCACCCGGGTCGGTCACCGGCGGGCTGCCCCCGTTCACGCTCGAACTCGAGGTCCTCGAGGTCGATGGGGAGCGGTTGGAGGTCTCCCTCACCATCATCGAGGTGGCGACCGACGACCAGCAGCTTGCCGCGCCGCTGATGGAGGTGGAGGGTCTGCTGGAGATGGATGATCGTGGGCGGGTGCACGAGGTGTCCGCGGCCGTCGAGACCGGTGACGCCGACGCGGCCCCGGAGGCGTTCGATGCTGCGTGGTTGGTGCTCCCCGAGTTGTTCGACGTCCTGCGCCTGCTGCCGGCCTTCCCGCAGGAGCCGGTGGGTGCGGGTGCGGTGTGGACCGTCGAACAGCCGTCGCTGCTGCCTGGGCCCGTCTGGGAGGTGGCCACCGTCACCATCGATCAGTTCGACGGTCAGCGCTACCGGCTGCGCACCGAGGCGACCTACGAGCCCTGGCAGGAGTGGCTCGACTGGCAGCAGCAGGCAGCGCAGGACAGCGAGGACATCCCCCCACCCGCGCTGCGGGAGTTTGAAGGTTCCGGCACCGGCGAGCTCTGGGGGTCGCTCGGTGGACTCGTCCCGGATCACGCCAGCAGGTCGCGCGAGATGACCGCCGTCGCCGAACTGCCGGAGGGCGGGACGGTACAGAGCACGATGCAGGTTGCCGATCGTCTCGAGCGCAGCTGATCGGGCGTCGATCCCGACCTGCGCAGGATCGATCCCACGGTCATCCGGCCCGGGGCATCTACGACCGTGTCGGTAGCTCGCACCACCCACGGTGTCGACGGACGGGGGGCTCGTGAAGGCGGCGCTCGTAGGGCTGGTGCTCGTTGGTACGGCTGCCTGCATGTTCACGGGACGCGAGGTCCTCATGGCGGTGGATGGCGTCCCTGTCACCGTCGTGTCCGGTCGGCAGACCTGCATCGAGGTCGGCGATGGCGACGCCGGTGGAGGCTCGTGGTGCGGTCCTGACGACATGCCCGAGGCCGTGTGGCTCGGTGCGATGGCGGTCGGGGACGATGTGGTGGTGGTCGGACAGGCACCGGACGAGGTGGTGTCGGTCACCCTGTCGGGCGAGGACGGGCCGAGCCGTCTCGCGGTGGAGCAGACGGGCCAGGGGCGGTTCTTCGTCGGCGTGGATGTTCGACCCGGGGACTACGAGGTCGCCGCCGAGACGGAGGACGGCAGCCAGTACGCCTCCGAAGAGGTGTCGCTGGGCAGAGACGGCACCACTGTGTTCTGGATGACGCCGTAGAGGAACGTCGCCGGTCGGCTTCCCTGGCAGCACCGCCACGTTCGATGACGACGCCGGCAAGCCTGACGCACCACGAGCTCCTCTGCGATGTCAACGACCACGGTTCCATACTGCGGAGCACAGGAGGCTTCCGAACGGCAGTTGGTGCTCTCGCCCGATCTACGTCATCACCGCGACGGTGCGCGCCCGGCCCGGAGGCCGCTTCCGCGACCAACAACACGGCGGTCGTCCACAGGTCAGTCAAATGACTGCACTGGGCACTGTGAAGCGCCTACACTTAGGCTGAGGAGGCGACGCGATCTCATCCGTCGACGCCGCGGGCGACGCGGGCGACGCGGCGCTGGAGTTCGTGCCGTTGCGCAACACCGGAGGTCAGGAGGTGTCCTCGCTCGGCGGGCTGCGGATCCCGATCCTGAACCCCCGCGAGATCGCCGAGGGCACCGCCCGGTCGATCATGCGACGGGTCGCAGCCAAGCTCGGAGAGGACCGGTGGCCGTGATCACCTACCGCGTGACCGCGACCCGTGAGGGCGACTGGTGGTCGCTGGTCGCCCAGGATGTCCAGGGCCGTGAGATCGCGTCCCAGGCGCGCCGTCTCGACCAGGCAGATGCCGTGATCCGTGAGGCGATCGCGTTGGTCCTCGACGTCGACGATGATGGCTTCGAGGTGGACATCTCCCCGGACCTGACACACGTCGAGGTGTCCGACGAGACCCTCGAGACCCTCCAACTGCGGCAGGCTCTGGCTGAGCTCAGCGACCGGGCACACCGTCGGACCCCGGCCGCGGTGGCCGAGCTTCGCGGTGCTGGCCTCACCGTGCGCGATGTCGCCCAACTCCTCGGCGTCACGCCGTCACGCGTCTCCCAGATCGAGAAGCAAGCCGCACTCGCGAACTCCGCCTAACGCTGTCGCCACCGGTCGCGGTCGCTGCGACGCTCGCGTGCTTGACTCTTGTGCGCGCAGCCGCGCTTCCAACCTGGGGGATCGCCGTGAAGCGGTTGCAGGCTCCGAACCGACGGACCCTCCGCTGGGCCATGGTTCTCGTGGTCGTGGCCGGCTTGTTGTGGATCGCCTTGTCCGGCGGCCGGGATCTGCTGCTCGGGGTCGCGATGTGGTCGCTCGTGGCGATCCCGCTCGTGGTCGCGGGCATCTACTTCGCGAAGCACGATTGGGATGTCGGCCGCTTGTTCGGTGGTGGTGATCCTTACGGAGGGCACGGTCCGGACTGAGCCCAGTCCGCCCAAGGGCGACCGCGCACACGTTCGCCGATGAACAGGCGAGAACGACCGTGATGGCCCGGAGGAGGGCGACGCCGCCTACGACTCGTTGCGTCGTGGTGGGGAACTCTGCGACAAGGACTCGTAGGCTCGAGCCAGCTCCATGATCGTCTTGGAAGCGCCCGGTCGAGCTTTCAGGACATCGTCGATCGTGTCGAGAAGTCTTGCCCTGACATCGTCCAGCTCGGCCACAGCGCCCCCTTTGGATGTCGTGATCGTAGTCCCCGAGCCGACCCCCGCCCCGTTCCCGAACCTGCACGCGACGCCCGTGTCTTCCACACGCCTGCGGCGGTTATCGCCCGGTAGGACCCTTGTCCTCGCGACCGATCTACGCACGCGGTCCAGGCGTCAGAGCCTGGCATCGACGCGCGAGCGCCGCCCCTGGCGAGGTCAGACCGCTGTCGGGTTCAGGAGGGCTCCTGCGGCCTGCACACGCAAGAGGACCTCCTCGAAGCTCAGACGCCCCTCGGGACCCCACAACAGTTCCACG
>PWWI01000231.1 GCA_003561535.1 Nitriliruptoraceae bacterium | reverse complement strand
TCAGCAATCGCTTCGCAACGTTGACTAAAAAGAAGCGAACGTTTATTATTCCTGCGTCTAGGAAACGATCGCTTCCTTTCGAGGCCCCATGGCTCGCACGACCGGCACCGTTGAGCGCAGCACCGTCGCCGGAGAGTCGGTCGAGGCCTTCATTCCCCATCCGCTGCCACCCAAGGACCCGCCGCTCGATCTGGGCGGCGAGGTCGGTTCGCTGCTGACTCGGGCGAGCGAGAGCGTACGCCGGCTCGAGTTGGCAGGCGACCTGGTCCCATCGGTCGAGTGGTTCGTCTACGCTTTCGTGCGCAAAGAGGCCGTGCTCTCGGCGCAGATCGAGGGCACGCAGGCGACGCTGATGGATCTGTTCCAGGTCGAGGCCTCCGGAGAGGTTCCGGTCGACGCCGACGTCGAGGAGGTCTGCAGCTACATCGAAGCGCTCAACTTCGCCTGGGACCACCTCGGTAGGGCGGATGGTCTGCCGCTCTCGACGCGCCTCCTGTCGGAGACCCACGCCCGGTTGCTCAGCGGCGCTCGTCGCGCGCAGAAGCGGCCCGGCGAAGTGCGGCGCTCACAGAACTGGATCGGCGGGACGCGTCCAGGCAATGCCGCGTTCGTGCCTCCCCCACCGCATCGGCTTGGCGTATTGCTTGGCGACTTCGAGCGGGCCATCCACGACGAGAGCGAGCTTCCGCCGCTCATCCGGGTGGGTCTCCTCCACGTGCAGTTTGAGACGCTGCACCCCTACCTCGACGGCAATGGCCGCCTCGGGCGCCTGCTTATCACGCTGCTACTGAGGCACTGGGATCTACTCACCCGGCCTCTGCTCTATTTGAGCTTGTTCCTAAAGAGGCATCGCCGGGAGTACTACCGGCGGCTCAGCGCGGTTCGTGAGGAAGGCGACTGGGAGGGCTGGCTGTCGTTCTTCCTTGAGGGCGTGACGGAAGTCGCTGACGAAGCTGTCGCGACCGCGCGCCGGCTCCACGTCATCGTCGGCGAGAACCGCGATCGGCTTCTCGCCCGTGACGACGCGACGGTGTTCAGCCTGCGGCTGTTCGAGTTCTTGCCGGAGCACCCGATCCTCACGGTGAACCGGACCGTCAAGCTCCTCGACTGCTCGCGTCCCGCGGCGAGCA
This sequence comes from Nitriliruptoraceae bacterium, assembly GCA_003561535.1. Lineage (GTDB taxonomy): Bacteria > Actinomycetota > Nitriliruptoria > Nitriliruptorales > Nitriliruptoraceae > T1Sed10-7. The sequence continues at coordinate 1,724 of PWWI01000231.1, read as the reverse complement.
AGGCCGTGCGGATCCTTGAGGCGGCGGGAATCGTGCGCCCGCTCGACGAGCGCAAGAAAAATCGGACCGTCGTGTTTGAGGACTACCTCGCTCACCTGCGGCAGGGGACGGAGGTCCGCTCATGACCACCCAGGAAAGATGCCTGGGACCTGTCCGTGGTAGCGGACTGCTGGCTACCAGTGGGCTTCGGGCGGCGAGGGATTTGGGTCGGCGCTTACAGTGAAGGGCCGATGACGCCCGCTCGCGACCAAACCGGTCTCCTGTGTATCGCTTCTGGGTGTCTGTAGCTTGCGAAGAAGCCGTCGCTCCGAAAGACGCCAGGGTGATAGACCGCCCCCCCTTTTGAACTCGGCAGGTATACTGCCATCGCCTGGTGTGGACTCAACGACTGGCGGCTCGGAAAGTTCTTCTTTTCGGTCATCCAATTCCAGGAGGCGAGCTTGGCCAGGCGTCGGGCCCCCGACCGTCAGGTTCGCTGCAGGCAACGCGCTGGTTGTCGATGGAGCTGGTGATCCAGTGCAGGCGGCATTGCGAACTCGAGAATGGGAAAACGCTGATTCATGGAAAACATCTTCGTCGGCCGTCAACCGATCTTCGATAGGGACTCCAACCTTTACGCCTACGAGCTCTTGTTCCGTGATGGCTCGCAAGACCATGCCGGTGTGCTGGATGGTGATCAGGCCACCTCGACGGTAATCATCAACGTCTTTCTGGAAATTGGCCTGGATCGTATGGTGGGGCCGCACCGGGCTTTCATCAACTTCACGCGGCGCTTTTTTATCGACCGGGAATCGCTGCCGCTACCCGCCGAACGCGTGGTGCTGGAGGTTCTGGAGGACGTGCCTCCGGATGCGGAAGTACTTGCCGGAATCAGCGCATTTATCCGGGATGGCTACATGGTGGCACTGGACGACTTCGTCTTCGACGAGTCGCTGCGACCGCTGATTGAACTGGCACACATCATCAAGATCGACCTTAGGGCGCTCTCGCGGCCTGCGCTCGAGGAGCAGGTTCAGCTCCTGCGGGCGTGGGATGTCAAGCTGCTGGCGGAAAAGGTCGAGACGGAAGAGGAGTTTGAATTCTGCCGGCAACTGGGCTTCGACTATTTCCAGGGATTTTTCCTGTCCCGGCCCAACATTGTCGTGGGCACCCAGCTTCCGCCCAATCGCCTCGGGGTGCTGCAACTGATGGCCAAGCTGCAGGACCCCGCAGCCGAGGTATCGGACCTGGAAGAGATCATCGGTCACGATGTGGCCCTCAGCTACAAGCTGCTGCGCTATCTGAACTCCGCGTTTTTTGCGCTTCCAAGAGAAGTTGAATCACTGCGCGCGGCAGTGATTTACCTCGGCACCCAGACCATCCAACGGTGGGCGTCGTTGCTGCTGCTGGCGCGGCTCTCTGAGCGGCCGTCGGAGTTGATGTCCCAAAGCCTGCAGCGCGCCAAGATGTGCGAGATGCTGGCGAAGCTTGCGAACCACCCCCACAGTGACAGCTATTTCACCGTGGGTCTGTTTTCGCTGCTCGATGCCGTGATGCGGGTGCCGATTCAGAAGGTCGTCGAGGCGCTGCCTCTCACGAGTGAGGTACGCGATGCGCTGTTGCAATTCGAGGGCCCCTACGGTGAGGCATTGGCAAGCGTGATTGCCTACGAGCAGGGGTTCTTTGAAGAGGCCCGATTCGCGGGTCTCGCACCCGCGCAGATGACCGAGGCCTACCTTGAGGCG
>PWWI01000218.1 GCA_003561535.1 Nitriliruptoraceae bacterium | reverse complement strand
AGGTCCATGAGTCACCTCCAATAAACCTCAAGACTCGCTATGAGTCGGCTGGCTAGGCCTTACTCAGTGGGCTTCCCACCCACTATATGGTGCACCCTTAGCTTGGCGCACGGTCAGGCCCCTTTAGGGAGGAATTGGAAATTCCGAGCGGGCAACCCCTTAAAAAGATCATAATGGACTTTTTGCAGGGGCTAGCCGACCGGGCAATGCTTACCAAATTGGAAAGGATTCAAAAATAGGTTCCCACGGCGCAGTGCCCATTACTTTCCAGGCCGGATCCACTTTGTCCGGGGATAGTCGGCCACCTCCGGTACGCTTACTGCCATCCATAATCCAGTAAGCCAGGGTGCCATCATCGCGCTGCCAGAGTATTTCAGGAGTACCGTTATCCAGCAAATCAAGGACAGAGCTCATACGCCAGACAGGATCGATATATACACTGCCGCCAATATGGCTCATGCGGCCTCCCCCGGAACGCTCGTAGCCGTCAAGGGTCCAGTAGGCGAGCTGGCCACTATGCTTTCCGCCTACCGCCTGCCAGAGAACTTCAGGTTTGCCATCTCCCAGAAGATCATGAACAGCTTTCAGCTGCCAGGAAGGATCCACTCGGGCCACTCCGGTGCTGTGGATCAGACGCCCCGTATCCACTGCCTCCATTCCATTCATAAACCAGATCGCCAGCTGACCTTCAAATGGACCACTTACGGCCTGCCAGATAATATCGGGATGCCCGTCACCATCAAGGTCATAAACGGCCTTCATGTCCCAGTCCGGGTTTATGCGAGCTTCTCCATTGGGGTTCCTGATCGTTTTAACCCCGATTCTTTCTAAGTTATCCATATACCAAACTTTAAGCCAACCGTTTCGATTCTGCCAAACAATATCGAAATGGCCGTTATCATTCATGTCTATAACAGCCTTGATCTGCCAGGCAGGATCTATCCTGTCCGGTTCAAGATAATCGACTGCAGCCCTGCGCCGACCATCCATGTACCATGCTTTAATACGGCCATCATGAATGTTTTGCAAGTATAAAATCGAGCCGGGCGGGCCGACCATTTCCTGGGGGCTTTTAAAATAATTGTTGGGATACCCGGCCAGAAGGACACTGTTTTCCAGCTCACCCCTGCGGGCATTATATTCCCTGAAATCATGATCAACACCAGTCCGCTTCATCAACAACCGCTCGATAGGGATTGATGGCAAAGACTTATTAAAACTATCTCCCCTGTTTATGAGCTCCAGATCCTTTGGATCTTTGATTTCTGCCAATTCAAAGTGAAGGTGGGGCCCCGATACCTGGCCCGTATCACCGCTCCGAGCAATTAACTGTCCCCGGATGACCTCTTCACCTAACCGGACCGTGATGGCATCTTCAGCGCGGCACAGGTGCAGATAGCTGGTTACATATTTTTTTCCTGTTGGACCGGTATGCAGTAAACGGACGGTTTTACTTCCACCTATAATATCAAAATCATAGCCCGCTTGGATTACCTTTCCGTCAGCCGGAGCAAGTACATGTTGCCCTATGCCCATCAATACATCTATGGCATAGGCCAAAGTCCCTTTATGCGATGGGCCATTGTTGCCCTGGGATATAGGGTGCTCACCTTCCCAGGGAGCATGAAGCAATGGCTGTTCGCTTCCCCAATCCATAGCTTTTAATCGATACTTGAGAATGCCGGCCGGTGACTGCCAGGAGGTGACAAAAATGTAACCGTCGCCGATGACAAGCTCATTGGCGTGATTATAGCCATCAGGCAGCCGGTGTTTTTCAATCAAATTTAAGCCCCGGTCGTACCTGGCAATGATGCCCGGCCTGCCCACGCAGGTCGACCAAATTTCTTCTTGCACCGCAAAAACACCGTAACTTGCTTCAGGTAGAAAGACCTCTTCATATGATAAATCGGGTGCCACTTTTAAGAGGCGATAAGGAAAGTGCTCGGTTCCGACATAGAGGTGCCCATTTGCAAATGCTATATCATCACTAATAAACAAACTCGATTCCGTTATTTTTTGGGCTGTTGAGGGATGGCTGGGATTGATACGCAGCAGGGTATAGTCCCTCGGTACTGCTGCCCACAAAAAGCCTCCCCCTGCTACCAAAGCATGGATTTGATCCTGCACCCCCGCATAATTAAATAAATCGTAATGCATATTATTTAGATTTATGCGGGCAAGAGCACCCTGTCCGCCGGCCCACAGGTATCCATCAGCATATTCCAGGGAACCTCCCCAGCTTAATTCATCTCTAGCAAAGGCAACGGGAACGTCCCACTGCATATTATGGGGGTTAATACGAATAATACTTGAAGGGCGGGTATAGGTAATCGCCCACAGGTAGCCTCCGTGTGCAATTAGATCTTCAGCCATATTATAACCGCGTGGCATAATAATCCTATCATATTCAAGCGTTTGCGGATCAAAGCGTAATATCCTGGTCGGAGAGGTGCGCGTCGAGGCCCATATATAACCATAAGCATAAGCGATACCGTGGATCAGATTGTCTCCCCTTTCCAGCTTCCGGAAAGAAACCAGCTCGAGGTCATATTCAGATCCCGCCTGCATTAAACTTACCGGGGCTGCAACCCTTTCATTGGAAAAGGTCTCGGTTTGGACCTGGCCGAAGAGTATTGAACCTTCAGCCTGGACGAACGGCACCAAGCATAAAATTGCCGTAAAAAATAGAAACAGTGAAAGCATAGCCCTATAATATTTGCATTTGTCCACCAGTGATCCTCCTCCTGTACAGGGGGGTCTGACCCCTAAAGGGAGTTTCTGGAAAAAGGTAGCCCTGGAGGAAACTCCGGCCAGAGCGCCCGCAAGTTGTTAATCATATCTAAGCTGGGTTTTCAAACTGTTCGGTTCT
>PWWI01000071.1 GCA_003561535.1 Nitriliruptoraceae bacterium | reverse complement strand
GGTGGTCGCGGAGCAGGGGTGGCCCTCCACCTGGTTGGTGGTCGCCACCCTCCTCGGGGGGACGCTGTCGGCCGGCAGCGCCAACGCCCTGAACAACCATCTCGACCGGGACATCGACCGGCAGATGCGGCGCACCTCGGCCCGACCGACCGCCACCGACGAGATCGCCCCCCAGGGGGCGCTCGTCCTGGGGCTGGTGCTCGGGGTTCTGGGCTTCGTGTGGTTGGCCGTCTTCGTCAACCTGGTCGCCGCCGCGCTGGCGACCGGCGCCATCTTGTTCTACATCTTCGTCTACACCCTGGGGTTGAAGCGGCGCAGCTCCCAGGGGGTCGTCATCGGCGGCATCGCCGGCTGCGTGCCCGTCCTGACCGGTTGGGCCGCGGTCTCGGGTGGGTCGCTGGCCGATCCCCGACCGTGGCTGCTGTTCGCGATCATGCTCTGGTGGCAGCCGCCGCACTTCTGGGCGCTGGCCATGAAGTACCGCGAGGACTACGCCGCGGCCGGACTGCCGATGTTGCCGGTCACCCACGGCAACGAGGAGACCACCCGCCAGATCCTCCTCTACAGCTACCTGCTGCTGTCGATCGTGCTGCTCTACATCGCCGGTGCCCAGGCGGGATGGCTGTTCATCGTGCCGGCGCTCGTGCTGACCGCGTTCTGGTTGCTACTGGCGCACGAGCTCCGGCGCGCCGTCGACGTGCGCACGGCGATGCGGCTGTTCGGCTTCTCCACGGTGTGGCTGGCGCTGGTGTTCATCGCCGCCGCCGTGGACGCGGTGTTCTAGCCGCGCCACGGAACCTACGCTGGGTGGCAGGCGGCGACGGAGGGCTGGAGATGGCACGGTGCAAGGTCGGGGTGCAGTTGCACCCGCAGGCGACCACGACCGAGGCGCTCAGGGCAGCGGCCCGGGCGGTCGACGAGGCCGGTTTCGACTCGCTGTGGACCTGGGACCACTTCTTCCCCCTGTACGGCGAGGACGATGCGGCGCACTTCGAGGGCATGACGCTGCTCACCGCCTTCGCGCTGGACACCACCCGGGTGCAGATCGGCAACCTCGTCACCTGCGCCTCGTACCGCAACCCCCACCTCGTCGCGGACATGGCCCGCACGATCGACCATCTCAGCGGTGGCCGGACCGTGCTGGGCATCGGAGCGGGGTGGTTCCAGCGCGACTACGACGAGTACGAGTACCCCTTCGGTACCGGCGGTGGGCGGTTGCGGGACCTGGAGGCCGACCTCTACCGCATCGGCAAGCGGCTCGATCAGCTCCGGCCGCCGCCGGTCGGGGACCTCCCGCTGCTGATCGGTGGCGGGGGTGAGCGCGTCACCCTGCGGCTGACCGCGGAGCACGCCGACATCTGGAACGGCATGGGTGACCCGGAGGTGATCGCCCACAAGAACCGGGTCCTCGACGAGTGGTGCGAGCGCGTCGGGCGGGACCCGGCGGAGATCGAGCGCAGCGTCCTGATCAACGACCGCCAGGCGCTCGAGCTCGAGGGCTACCTCGAGGCCGGGGTGCAGCACCTCATGATCGGGTGTGCCGACCCCTTCGATCTGGAGCCGGCGTCAGCGCTGCTCGAGGCCGCCCGGGACTGACCTCAGGGGCAGGCCCGAGGGTCCGGGGCCCGGAGGTGCCGGCCGGCCCTTGACACCGGCTGAACGCGCGTTCACCATGTTGAACATGCATTCAGAACCGGGTGCGCCGTCATCCCCGCCCGACGACCGCTCGACGCCGGCTCGGATCCGCGATGCTGCCATCCGGTGCTTCGCCGAGGCCGGGGTGGATCGGACCCCGGTCCGGGTCATCGCCGAGGCCGCCGGGGTGTCGCCGGCGCTCGTCATCCACCACTTCGGCTCCAAGGACGAGCTGCGCGTCGCCTGCGACCGCCACGTCGCCGCCCTGATCCGGCAGCAGAAGTCGGACTCGATGCAGGCCGGGGCGAGCCTCGATCCGATGATGTCGCTGCGCACCTACCGCGACGGCCCCCCGCTGCTCGCCTACCTCGCCCGCACCCTGATCGACGGCTCGCCCCACGTGAGCGAACTGCTCGAGGAGCTGGTCTCCGACGCGGTGGCCTACATGGCCGAGGGGGAGGAGAGCGGGCTCCTGCGTCCGAGCGACGACCCGCGCGGCCGCGCAGCGGTCCTGCTGCTGTGGTCGATGGGTGCGCTGGTCCTCCACGAGCACGCCTCCCGCCTGCTCGGGGTCGACCTGCTGGGCGACCCCGAGCAGCTGCTGGGGTACCTGGTCCCGGCCCTGGAGGTCATGGGCCAGGGTGTGATGACCCCGGACACCTACGCCCGCCTGTCGACCGCGATGCGCCCTGACCCGACCGACCGTGCCACCACCCCCGGTGCGGACATCCCCCAGGAGGCATGAGCCACGATGGCTGCCATCATCCGAACCGAGGGCCTGGTCAAGGAGTACGGCCGCGGAGCTCGTCGTGTCCGGGCTCTCGACGGTCTCGACCTGGAGATCGCGCCCGGCGAGGTCTTCGGCTTCCTCGGCCCCAACGGGGCGGGCAAGTCCACCACGATCCGCGTCCTGCTGGACCAGCTGCGGCCCACGGCCGGATACGCCGAGGTGTTCGGCACGCACCCGCGCGCCGGCGGCCCACGACAGCGCGCGCGGATCGGCTACCTCCCCGGTGAGCTCGCCATGACCGGACGCGCCACCTCCGGCGAGCTGCTGCGTCACCTCGTGCGCTTGCGTGACGGCGCCGGCGCGGAGCGCATCGGGGAGCTGGCGGAGCGGCTCTCCCTCGACCTCGACCGTCCGATCCGGGGCCTGTCCAAGGGCAACAAGCAGAAGGTCGGGGTCATCCAGGCCTTCCTGCACCGTCCCGAGCTGCTGATCCTCGACGAGCCGACC
>PWWI01000152.1 GCA_003561535.1 Nitriliruptoraceae bacterium | reverse complement strand
GCCATCGCTGATGGTGTGGACGGTTGCGACGCGGTCGTGAACGCAGCCAGCGTCTTCACGTTCGATCCGACGCGGTGGGAGGAGATGGCCGAGGTCAACCTCGCTGGCATGGAGGCGGTCATCGAGGCCGGTATCGCCGCGGGCCTCGACCCGATCGTGCACGTCTCCAGTTACGTCGCGTTGCTCCGCGACGGCGACTTCGAGCACGGCGTCGGACCCGACGAACCGCCCGGCAACGCCCCCTACGCATACAGCGCGTCGAAAGCCGCGCAGGAGCGGGCGGCGCGGCGGCACCAGCTCGACGGCCATCCGGTGGTCATCGTCCATCCTGGAGGCGTGTGGGGTCCCCGAGACCCGTACCTGGGCGAATCGCAACAGGCCGCCAAGAACACCGCGAAGGGCCTGTTCGCGATGGTTCCTCCCGGGGGGCTGACGCTCTGCGATGTGCGTGACGTCGCGCAGGTGCTGGCTGCGGTGTTGGAGAGCGGGCGCGGGCCCCGCCGCTACTCGGCTGTCGGGAGCTACATGCCGATCACCGACATCGTCACGACGGCCAGCGCTGCGGCAGGCAAGCAACGGCGCAGCGTGGTGATCCCGGACGGGGCCGCGAGGGCGATGCAGCAGGGTCTGGCGGCTCTCAACCGGCGGGGTCTCGGGCGTCGACTGCCCGCGACCGCCGACGGGATCTGGTTGATACGCCATCGCCCCATCCCCGACAACACGCGAACCCAGTCCGACCTAGGCGTCACCTTCCGACTGCCGACCGAGACGATCCACGACCAGGTCCGTTGGATGCGGGAGGTCGGGCGTCTCTGACCCGGATACATCCACGCTTCGGACCGGATCGTGTGCGTTTCCGGTGCGCCCGCCCCGCAGCCACTGTGATGCTGTCGTCAGCAACCGCCGATCTGATGACCGCCGTGGCGCCTTCCAGCCGAGCGTATTGAGCCGTCTTGGCCAAGTGGCCTCCCGCTCGGAATCACGGTTCCGGAGCGCAGCCCGATGCGCCTGTAACGCGGTCCTTCGAAGCCCCTCTGTGTCAAGGGCCTTTCATGACTGCTTCGGGCCCAGGGTTCGGGCGCAGGAGTGGTTGGCCCCGTGACGTTGCGCGGGTGACGACCCGGTGGTCCATGAGTACGGTCGTCAGTGTCCGGGGAGTGACCTACATCCCGCGGTGATGGCCTTGCTGTCGGTCGAGAGATCTGACTTACGCCGCCCGCTTGTCCTCCCCGGACACTCGTGCCTGCTGGTCGGCGAGCAGGGTCCGGTAGACCAAGACGACGTTGGACAGGTGCCGTTTGAGTGCACGGGTCGCCTCGGCGCTGGTCTTGCCCTCGGCGAGGCGCCGCTGGGTGTAGTCGCGTCCGGGGCCGGGGAGCCGCTGCTGGGTCTTCGAGGCGGTGTGCAGGACCCGGTTGAGGGTGCGATGTCCGCCGCGGTTGAGCCGGTAGCGGACCTTGTCCCCCGACGATGCGGCGATGGGGGCCGTGCCGTTGAAGGTCGCGAACGCCGCCGCGGTCGGGAACCGGCTGACGTCACCCACGATCGACAGGATCGTCGCCGCACCGATGGAGGAGATGCCCTGGATCTCGGTCAGGGTGGTGCCGTAAGACGCGAGGATCTCGGCGAGACGCCGCTCGTTGTCCTTCCGTTGGCGGTCCAACACCCGCAACTCGGTGAGCAACTCCTTCGCGATGGCCTTGCGTTCCCGGGCGATGTCGTCGGCCGGTCGGATCCGCCGGAGCACTGCGGCCACGCTCGTGGCCGTCAGATGGTGGCTGGAACCACCTGGGACCAGCGCGATGAGCTGGTCGTGGATCCGGCACAGCGTCTTCTGCCGCTGCGAGACGATGTGATGGCGTCGCTCGATCAGCAGCCCCAGCAGCACCGTGACACCGTCGGCGACCTGCGACCGCGGTCGAGTACGCGTCGTGGGCGTCGGTCTTGTGACCCGCGCCAGACAGCGTGCGCACCTGAGCCGAGAGCCTGGCCGGCACGTCGATCACGGTCTCGCCTGTCTCAACGAGTTGGCGGGCGAGCAGCCGACCCAGACCGTTGGCGTTCTCCACCGCCCAGATGCGTTCCGGCCAGGACGTGGCGAACCGCTGCAGCCGGCTGATCTGCTTCGCATCCGCGACCACACGGAGCTCGCCCAGGACCTGGTCGTCCTCGCCGAGCGCCACCGCGGTGTGGGAGCGCTTGTGCGGATCGATCCCGATGATGACCGTCATCTTCTCCTCCTCGTGGTGGGAACGGTCACCCGAGGCGGACAAGGCTGATGCGGGCCAACGTGCGCACACCCCTCTCGAGTCACGCCACGGGCGGACCCCGGCGAGCGACACTTCGAAGGAAAGCCAACCCGGAAGCGGCAGCCGCAAGGAGAGTCAGCCCGCCGGGATCCTCGGACGCTACGCCTCCAAGAGCCGCGCGACCACACCACACCCAACCATCAGCCGCGAGGACCGCTACTCGGTGTCGCTAGCGGGTGCGAGTGGTTTCGACCCGCTCGATAGTCCGCTGATGGGCTGCCACGGTTGGTTCGCACCCCCCGGAAATCGCAGGCAAGAATTGCCCGGTGTTGCTGGCTGGCGTGGGGGCATCCATGGATCGGTGGGGCGGGCGCGATCGTGGTGCGTGCTGGTCAGCGTTGTTCGAGTAGGTCGATGGCCCGTTCGATGAGTGCCACGCTGGCTGCGTGATAGGTGTCGATGCCGGCGAGGCGTTCGTTGAGCATGCCCGCCTGTGAGGTGCGGAGCAGCCCGGCGATGCCGTCGAGGAGTGCGTCGTCGACCTCGAGGTCGTACTCGTGTGCGGCGTCGTTGATCGCATCGCGCAGCAGTGCCGACCAGACCTCATCGGTGTGCTTGAGGCCGGG
>PWWI01000013.1 GCA_003561535.1 Nitriliruptoraceae bacterium | reverse complement strand
TGTTCGACACCGCGACGTAGTCCGTGCGCTGGTTGCCCTCGGCGAGGTCGACCACGTAGGTCTTGCGGCCGATCCGGGACCCGTGGTGCACCAGCGCCAGCGCCAGGTAGGTCAGCGGGTAGAGCAGTTGCACCTCCCGGGCACCTTCGACCAGCAGGATGCCGAGGAAGACCACCACCACGGCCGCGGACAGCCCCGCGGCGAGCATCATGACCCGGCGGGAGGAGCGGTCGGCGAGCCGACCCCACAGCCGCCCGCCGATCAACGCCGCGATACCGCTGGAGATCACGAACCCGCCGAGTCCCTGCAAGCCCGCGCCACCCTGCCGGGTGGCCAGGGTGACGACGAACGGGGGGCTCAGCGCCGAGACCAGCAGGAGCGTGCGGGCGAGCACGAACCTGCGGAAGGGCGCGTCCTCGCGGAGCAGCCCTATCGCCCGGGCCACGGCACCGTCATCGCCGTCACCGTCGTCGTGCTCACCGGGAGCTTCCTGCACGCTCGAGAACACCGCCGCGGCGAGCAGCCAGGCGACGGCGGCACCGCCCAGCAGCCAGGCGAAGGTGGTGGGTGCCGCGTCCTCCCCGCCGAGGATGCGCAAGCCGAGCCCGACGGTGATGGAGGCCACGCCGGCTCCGATCGTGGCGTAGCCGGTGATCTGGCCCCGGACTCCTTTGGGCAGGGTGCGGCCCAGCACGTCCTTGGAGGCGATGGAGGACAGCGACCGAGCCAGGCTGAACAGTGCCAGTGTCACCAGCAGCGCGACCCCGGCGACCGCGCCTTCGAGCGTGGCGGCGATCAGGGCCATCAGCACGACGGCGGCGGCCTGGAGCAGGGCGCCCACGACCCACACCCACTTGCGGACGGCCCGTCGCCGCACCAGCGGCACCAGGGCGGCCTGGGGCAGCATCGAGCCCGCCTCCCGGATCGGGACCAGGAGGCCGGTGAGACCGGCCGGGGCACCCAGGGCGGCCAACAACCAGCTCAGGACGGTCTTGGCGTCGACGATCAGGTCGCCGGCCTTCTGCAGCGTCATGGCCACGACCTGCCGCCCGGCGTTGCCGGGGACGGCCTCGGCCACCTCCTCATCGAGCTCGCCGCGGCCGTGGTCCTCGTCGTCGTCGACCAGCAGCGTGTACAGCCGCTCGGCGGCGTCATCCCGCTGCGCGTCGCTCACCCGGGTCCCTCCAACGGTCCGCTCGACGAGCTTGCCACGCCGGGGCCGGACCGTGGGGCCCCGCCCCCGCACGGCCGTCCATGGACGTCCTCCTCACCCGACCCCGTCGCGGCCCTCGGGGTCGAAGGGATGCTCCAACTGGCGTGCGGTGGCCATGGCCAGCTCCCGGTCCCCCAGCCGGTCGACGAGGTGGAGCCCCAGCGACAGGCCGCTGCTCAGCCCCGCGGCGGTGACCACCGGACCATCGGCGACGAACCGCACGCCCCCGCGGACGGCGCCGACGTCTTCCCGGGCCGCGAGCGCGGCGAGGTCTTCGTGGTGGGTGGTCGCGGTCCGGCCCTCGAGCAACCCGACGGCGGCCAGCAGGAAGCTGCCGGTGCACACCGAGGTCACGAGGTCGGCCCTGTGGGCGAGCTCGTCCACGGTCGACAGCAGCCGGGCGTCACCGAGGGCGGCGTCGACGTCGACGGTGCCGGGGACGACGATGACGTCGAGGTGGTCGACCTCCTGCACCCGGCGGTGGCCCCCGAGCTCCAGCCCGCCGTAGGCGGTGACCGGTCCCCTCTCGGGCGCGATGGTGACGACCTCGAACCTCGGCTCGGCCCTGCGCCGCGCCTGGAGACGGTCGGCGGTCAGCACCGCCTCGTAGGGACCGCCGACGTCCAGCAGGTCGCAGCCGGTGTAGACCAGGACGCCGACGGTCCGGGGGTCACCGGTCACCACGGCCCCGCAGGGCTGGCATCACCCGGGCGGCGTCGAGCACGGCCAGGTGGGGCAGCGGATCGACCTCCTGTTGCAGGACGTAGGTGGTCAGCTCGTTGCGCACCAGCTGCCGGAGCTGCTCGGCGTCCCATGGCTTGGTCAGGTAGTGGTCGAGCCCGGCCTCGTTGACCGCCCGGATCGTGTCCTGCTGGTCGGCCTGCCCGGTGACCAGGACCTTCCGGCTGCGGCCGTGGTCGTCGTCCCGGCACAGCTCCACCAGGAAGTCCACCCCGGACACGCCGGGCAGGCGGTGGTCGGCGAGGACCAGCGCCAGGGGGTCGCCGTCTCTGGCGAGCTCGGTCAGCACCGCCTGGGCGTCGGTCGCGTCCTCGGCGGGTTCGACCCGGATCGTGCGCGCGAAGGGATCGAGATCGCGCACGATCGCATCGCGCACCTCCGGCTCGTCCTCGAGTACCAGTACGGCGAGCTGCACGTCGGTGCCTCCCCTGGGGTCAGGTGGCCGGGAGCCGCACGGTCGCGACCGTGCGGCCCGGCTCGGATGTGACGGTGATGGTGCCACCGTGGCTGTGGATGATGCGCTGGCTGATGGCCAGCCCGAGGCCGAGCCCGTAGCGGATGCGGCCGTGCTTGGTGGTGAAGCGCGGCTCGAACAGCCGGGGCAGGATGTCAGGATCGATGCCCGGGCCGTCGTCGATCACCTCGACGACGACCTCGTCGTCCTCACGCCGGGTGATGACCTGCAGGTGCCCCTGCCCCTCCATGGCGTCCACGGCGTTGAGCACCAGGTTGGTCCACACCTGGCCGAGCGGTCCCGGGTGGCCGTCGATGGTGGGCAGGTCGTCGGCGTCGACACGTTCCAGCTCGACCCCGTCCAGCTTGTGGGCGACGAGGTGGAGGGCGTCGTCGATCGTGCTGGCCACGTCCACGCCCTGCACCATGGCCTCGGCGGGACGGGCGTAGCTCTTCAGGCTCTGGACCAGGTCGGTGATGCGGTCCGTGCCGAGCAGCAGGTTCCGGATGGCGCCACCCAGCTCGGCGGCGACGACGAACTCCTCGACCTCGTCGGCGTCGAGCTCGCTGGCCAGCTCCGCCACGCGGGCCGGATCGTCGACGCCGGCGCTGACGAGGCGGCGGGCGACCGGCTCCGACCTCAGCGCCGACGCGAGCTCGCGACGCAGCTGGCGTTGGCGGGCCGTCCCCAGGGGGGAGCGTTGCCGGGTCACCGCGATCACCTCGGCGAGCGCTTCGCCGCGGGGGTGGTCGGTCAGCAGCCGGCTCAGGTCGTCGGCGATGAAGTTGGCTGACCGGGCCACGGCCGAGGCCGGGTTGTTCAGCTCGTGGGCCACCCCGGCCGACAGCTCGCCGAGGGTGGCCATGCGGGCCGACTCCACGAGCTCGAGCCGCGCGCCCTCGAGCTGCTCGAGCGCGGCGGCCAGCTGGGTCCTCTCCCGGTCGAGCTCGGTGTTGAGCTGGGCCTTCTCCACCTGCAGCTGCTCCGACCGGCGCAGCCGCGTCGCGAGCGCACGTGCGGTGGCGGCCGCCATCACGGAGCCGACCTCCGGCTCCACCGTCAGCGCGTGCTCGAGCTGCTCGAGGCTGATGTGGATCACCTCGATGTCGCTGGTGGCACGGGCGGTGAAGAACGCACGAGCCTGCTGCGTGAGGGACAGCAGACCGACCACGGGCCCGGTCGAGGCGTGGTGCAGGCGCAGCTCGCCGATCTCGCTGGCGCGGTCCAGGGCGACCGATCCGGTCAGGACGACGATCACCCCATCGACGCCGACGCCCTGATGGGTCAGGCGGGTTCCCTCGGGCAGCTGGAGGCGCGGCCGCCGCCCGAGGGCCCGGTCCAGGGCGATCACCAGCCGGTCGGTGAGCGCCTGCTCGTCCAGTTCGAGGTCGCGCAGCAGGGTGCTGGTGGGCACATCGGAGGCTGGACCCCCGGAGCGCAGTGCCGTCAGTCGCGGGTCCCTCGGGTCGCGGGCCGACAGCCACCGTGTCAGCTGGGAGCGGGCGTGGGTAGCCAACCAGCCGCGGGTCCAGGGCACCCCGATCACCGCGGCGAGGCGGTCGCTGTCGAGGGCGCCGCTGAGGTCGTCGTGGCGATCACGCTCGGTGACGAGCACCGTCCGGGCTGCACGCGCACGGGTGTCGGCGCCCAGCCGGACGATGCGCTCGTCGACCGAGGTGCCGTCGTCGAGCAGGGCGACGAGACCGAGGGTGGTCGCGGCGGGCAGCACACCAGCCATCGCGGCCGGGTCGTCGCCGGCGTGGACCGCGGCGATGCCAGCCAGCCCGGTACTGAGCTCGGCGACGAGGGCGTCGCGGAGGTCACCGGCGGGTCCGGCGACGATGACGGCGGTGGCGAGGGGTCGGACGTCGTTCACATCAAGCCCAGCCACGACCACCAGGTCGGCATGACGAAGGACAGCAAGGTGAAGGCGACGACGCCGATGATGAGACCGGTGGAGATCATCGCCGACTGCGGCACCTCGCCGGTGGCGTAGGCGATCGCGTTGGGTGGGGTGCTGATGGGCAGCGACATGGCCATGCCGCAGGACAGGGCCACGACGACCGCCACCAGCGCCGCGTTCATGCCCAGCCCGACGGCCAGGCTGAGCGCGAGCGGGATGAGCAGGTTGGCGGCGGCCGAGGACGAGATCACCGTCGACATGGCCAGCCCGGCGAAGGACAGCAGCGCGATCAGCGCGATCGCGGGGAGCAGGTCCCAGTTGACCAGCCCCAACAGCCACACGTCCATCCCCGAGGCGCCGATGCCGCCGCCGAGCGCGATGCCGCCGGCCACCAGCCACAGCACGTGCCACTGCAGGCCCTGGAGGTCCTTGGAGCCGAGCACGCCGGTCGCCAGCAGCAGGACCACCGGGATGAAGCCGACGGTGGACGAGGCGAGACCGTGCAGCGGTTCGGTGAGCCACAGCAGCACGGTCAGCCCGGCCACGACGCTGAACAACACCGCTGGCGGGGAGGTGTTGAAGCTCGCGGACATGTCGATCTCGATCTCGGTGTCCGAAGGGATGAAGCGGCGCGTCACCAGCCACCACGCGCCGATGAGCAGGACGAGCATCAGGGGCACGGCCAGCAACATCCAGTCCAGGAAGGAGATCGAGATCCCCTGGGTGGACAGCTGTCCCAGGGCGATCGCGTTGGGTGGCGTGCCGACCGGCGTCCCGATCCCGCCGATGTTGGCGGCGATCGGGATGGACAGCGCCAGGCCGGTCCGGGCGGTGCCGGCGGGCAGCGCCGACAGGACCGGCAGCAGGACCGCGAACATCGTGGCCGTGGTCGCGGTGTTCGACACGAACATCGACAGCAGTGCGGTGATCAGCATCAGCCCGAGCACGGTGCGGCGGGCGCCGCCGGCGATGAAGGGGCGCAACAGCAGGGCGGCGAGGTTGCGGTCGACGTTGTACTTGGCCGCGCCGTCGGCGATCAGGAAGCCACCGATGAACAGGATGATGACCGGGTCGGCCAGGGTGGCGAACACCTCGGCGGCGGTCACGGCGGACTCCTCCAGCGGGACCACCGCCTGATCCGACAGCAGCAGGACCTGCAGCAGGATCACCAACAGCGAGGTCGCGACCAGTGGGATGGCCTCGGTGATCCACAGCACGATGGCCAGCAGGAAGATCGCGAGCATCCGTTGGGCGGCCGGCTCGATGTCCGGGATGTCGACGATCAGGGTCGCGAGGAACACGACGACGCCGGCCGCCAGACCGACGGCCTGGGTCCGGCTCAGGCTGGGGAGACGAGTGGGCGCGTTGGTCGTCACGTGGTCGTCCGCTCGGTTGCGGGGCCGTGCACCCGGTGCTCGGGCGTGCCCTCGGGTCGCGATGGTCCGATCGGTCCTGCTGGGTCAACCTCCGACATCGCTGGAGTCTAGGAGGCCGGCCGGGCGCGGAGGCCCGGGGCATCCGCCCAACCCGACACGTCCGCCCGACCCCTTCGGCGGGTATCGTCGCCGCGTGGTCGAGCAGTCACCCGGCGAGCGCCCCATCCTCGAACGTTCGGTGAACACCGAGCGGGCGCTCACCCTGCCACGGCCACGGCTGCGGGGCCGCTCGCATCTGCTGGCAGCCATCATCACCCTGCCGGGCGCCATCGCGTGGACGATCACTGCCCCCAGTGGGGGACGGGTCGCGGTGGCGGCCTTCGCGTTCGGGATGGCTGCGATGTTCTCCTTCAGTGCCCTCCTCCACCTCAAGCGGTGGGATGCCGGCACCTACGAGTTCCTGTTCCGGCTCGACCACACCGGCATCTACCTCGCGATCGGTGGTACCGGCGTCGCGGTGGCGTTGCTCGGTCTCGAGGGCTGGGCCTCCTGGGCGCTGCTCGTCGGGATGGTGAGCGGGTCGCTGATCGGCATCGTGGTGGAGTGGCTGCCCTTCGCCCCTCCGAAGGGGTTCAACAGCGCGGTGTACCTCACCATCGGCTGGCTGCCCGTGGCGCTGCTGCCCTGGCTGTGGTTCAGCTCCGGCCCAGCGGTGGTGGCGCTGCTGCTCCTCGGCGGTGTGCTCTACACCGTCGGAGCCACGGTGGTCGGCCTCCGGCGCCCGGACCCGTCACCGACCTGGTTCGGCTACCACGAGGTGTTCCACCTGCTGGTGATCGCGGCGGTGGTCGTCCACGCGGTGATGGTCGAGGTCCTCCTGCGCCGGGTGGCCGCGGGGTGAGGCCCGAGCGCGATGCGACGCCGTCCAGCGGCCCGGCGGGACCGAACCGCGGCCGAGGACCGGGATCGTCCCGGTGAGGAGGCCGAGGATGACCATCGCCGAGCTCGCTCCGGCCGCGACCGCCTCCTCGACGGCGCCCGCGCTGCGGCTGCACGCGCTCCGGAAGACCTACCCCGGACCGCCCGTCATCGACGCCATCGCCGGGATCGATCTGCACGTGGCCGCGGGGGAGATGTTCGGGCTGCTCGGCCCCAACGGCGCGGGCAAGTCCACCACCGTCGGCGTCTGCACCACCCGCATCAGGCCCACGGAGGGCCACGCGGAGGTGTTCGGCATCGATGTGGTCCGCGAACCCGCCCGGGCGAAGCGCCGCCTGGGCGTGGTCACCCAGGACAACACCCTCGACCGCTCGTTGACCCTGCTCGAGAACCTGCGCTACCACTGCCGCTACTTCGGGTGGTCGGGTCGTCGAGCTGCCGCCCGGGCCGAGGAGCTGCTGGAACGCTTCCGGCTCACCGACCGGGCCGATGCCTTCCCCAACCAGATCTCCGGGGGCATGGCGCAGCGGCTCCAGGTCGCCCGGGCGATCGCGCATCGACCACAGCTGCTGTTCCTCGACGAGCCGACCGCAGGACTCGACCCGCAGAGCCGTCTCGCCCTGTGGGAGCTGGTCTCCGAGCTGCGGGAGGACGGGC
The DNA here is from genome assembly GCA_003561535.1 of Nitriliruptoraceae bacterium. Taxonomy (GTDB): domain Bacteria; phylum Actinomycetota; class Nitriliruptoria; order Nitriliruptorales; family Nitriliruptoraceae; genus T1Sed10-7. The sequence goes on along the minus strand of PWWI01000013.1, from coordinate 25,550 downwards.
TGACGGTGGTGCTGACCACCCACTACATGGAGGAGGCCGACCAGCTCTGCGACCGTGTGGCCATCGTCGACCACGGTCGGGTGCTCGTCTGCGACACGCCCGAGGCACTGAAGGAGGCCCACGGCGTCGGCGCGGTGGTCGACCTGGTGCTGGAGAGCCGTCCGGCCCCGGAGGTCCGCCAGGCCCTCGAGGCGATCCCTGGCGTCCGCTCGGTCGAGGACAGCGAAGGGGGTATCAGGGTGCTGGCCGAGGTTGGTGACGGGCTCCTGCCCCGGGTCGTGCAGGCGGCCGGCCCCGCCGGGGTCAGGGATGTCTCGTTGCAGGGTTCCACGCTGGAGGCCGTGTTCATCAACCTCACCGGGAGGGACCTGCGTGAGTGACCCCAGCACCACGACGACGCGACCGCAGCCGGTGCTCGACACGGTCGAACCGACCCCCGCGCGGGCGTGGCTCGATGCCGTCCGCGGGCTGATGCTGCGTGACCTGCGGGTCCTGCGTCGGGAGTTGCCCGCCTTCCTGACCCGGACCGTGATGCAGCCCCTGCTGTTCGTGTTCGTCTTCGCCTTCCTGTTCCCGCGCATCGGGCAGGGCATCGGAGGTGGTGCAGGGGCGGAGTTCGCGACGATCCTCGTGCCGGGCCTGGTGGCGGTGGCGGTCATCTTCCAGGGCATCATCGCCGTGGCGCTGCCGCTGTCCACCGAGTTCGGGGGCACCAAGGAGATCGAGGACCGGATCATGGCGCCGGTCCCCGTCAGCACCGTGGCGATCGAGAAGATCCTGTTCGGGGCGCTCCAGAGCGTGGCCGCCGGCATCCTCGTCCTGCCGATGGTGGCGGCGATCCCGTCGACCCCGGTCGCGCTGGAGGGGACCAGCCTGCCGCTGCTACTCGTCGTCGTGCTGCTCTCGGCCCTGCTCTCGGGCGCCCTCGGGTTGGCTCTCGGCACCTACGTCAGCCCGCGCCAGATCGGCCTGATGTTCTCCGTGGTGGTCCTGCCGCTGACCTTCCTCGGCGCCGTCTACTACCCCTGGACGGCCCTGGCGGCGGTGCCGTGGCTCCAGTGGCTGGTCCTGCTCAACCCGCTGGTGTACGTCAGCGAAGGGCTGCGAGCGGCCATCACGCCCTCGATCCCGACCATGGCTCCGGCGGTGGTGCTGTTGGCCCTGGCGGTGTCGACCGGGCTGCTGACCCTGATCGGCCTCCGGGGCTTCGTGCGCCGGACCGTCGGCTGAGGCCCGACGTCCACGTCGCCAGCGCGTCGCTGCTGTGCCGACCGCTCCCGGCGTGAGAGCCAGCGGGTGGTCCACCACAGGGCGAGGCCCCAGGCCACGGCCAGGGCGGACAGCTCCCAGGCGGGACCGGTCGTCGCCGACGCCAGGGATGCGGACAGCGGGAAGCTGGTGGTCTCCACGTTGGACTCCTCGGGTCGCCACCGCCGTCGGCACCCTCAAGGGCTCCCGCGGCGTGGCGGGTGAGGTGGGCGATGGCCTCGACACCGACGGTAGGCAGTGGGTGTGACAGCCATGCTGCGAGTGCCAGCGCGCCGGTGGTGGCGACGCCGCTCCGGTGGCTCCGAGGCTGGTCTCCCAGGCAGCGAGGTCAGTCCGCGCCGCCCACCGCGGCCTCGGCCAGTGGCAGGCACCGTCCGGTCGCACCGGTGACCCGCGGCGCCACCAGCAGCGCGTCGATCTCGCTGCGGTCCAGCGCGTAGGCCGAGCTCGGTCGATCCGGGCTCACCGCGAACACCAGCCCGACGACGTGCCCGTCGTGATCGATCACCGGCGCCCCGGAGTCACCCTGGCGCAGCGCAGCGGACAGGAACAGGACCTGGCGCTCGGTCTCCGCGAGCTGGTGGATGTCCTTACCGATGGCCTTCCGCCGCTGCTGGATCCGTACGGCGGCGACCCGGGGATCGGGCTGCCCACCGGGGTAGCCGATCACCGCCCCCTCGTCCCCGGCGCTGGCCTGCCCCAGCGGGAGGGGGCGCTGGTCGAGGTCGGCGACCTCCACCAGCGCGAGATCGCGGTTGGGGTCGAAGGCGACGACGCGGCCCGACCGCACCACACCGTCAGGGCGGCGGACCTCGACCTGCTCCGAGCCGGCAACGACGTGGGCGTTGGTCAGCACCAGCCCCCCGGCGATCGTCACCCCGGAACCGTCGTAGCGGGCGCCGCAGCCGCGCGCCGTCACCCGCACGGTCGCGGCGGTGGCCCGGGCGAGGGCCGCGTCGTCGATCGCGACCGACTCCGGCGGCGGCCCTGCCGCGCGGACGGGGCCGAGTTCCGCGATCACCTCGGGGAAGCGGCTGCAGGCGATCAGCTGTCGCGCCGTGTCGCTGACGTCCGGGGGCGGTGGTAGGTGCTCGACCAGGAGCCGTGCGGTGAGGGAGTCCGCCGCCTGGCGTCCCGTGGCCCCCGGGAGGTCGGCGGCGACCGGGAGCAGCAGCCACGTGCCGAGCAGCACCGCTGCCGCCCCGGTCACCGCTCCCAGGACGTGGTCAGCGGGGGCCACCGCGGTCGTGGCCACCCGGCGACCCAGGGTCCGGCCGAAGCGGCCGAGGACGCTCGCGACCAGGGTGACGGTCGCAGCCAGGGTGCCGACGGCGATGACGAACCGGGTGGTGGAGATGGCGTCGGGGACCAGATCGAGGACCAGCGGCACGGTCCAGGCCGCGGCGAGCAGGCCGAGCGCGAAGCCCAGCCACATCGCACCCCGGGCCAGCAGCCCGGCGCGCCATCCGGAGCCGATGGCGGCCAGCAGCGCCAGGGCCAGCATCAGGTCAACGAGGGTCATGGGAGGATTCGACCATGAGAGAGGCCCGGCGACCGGGTCGCCGGGCCTGGTGCGCCGTCGCCGCACACCGTGCGGCTACCGCGCGACATCAGTTGGAGAACGCCCGACGTCGCTCCTCGCGCTGCAGGTAGTCGCTCAGCCGGCTGTGCAGCTTGGCGGCGGACAGCTCGGCCTGGGGGTGATGTCCCTCACGTCGTGCTATCCAGAGAGACCGCAGGTCGCCTTCCCAGGTAGCGGTCTCATCGACGTCGATCACCCAGCCAGGGAACTCGTCCTGTAGCCAGGCGACGGCGCGTTCCGTGGCCAGATCCGAGTCGGCCACCGCGGTGTAGGTCGCGTGTGTGGTGTCGGACACGTTCGCCTCCGGGAGGGGGGAGCAGATGGTACGGGGCGGTGCGACAGCGCTGAGGTTCGACGGGGCCGACACCGTGGGAACGGTCGGCGTGTCGTTGACCTTCCCCACCTTGTTCGGTGCCCTCTGACGACAGGATGCACGAGGTCACGGCGTGTTGTCCATGACCTGCGGCCCGACGACGCAACCCTGGCTGCAGCACCCGGACGTCGGCGCCTCGGCTGCGAACCTTTACGCTGTCCAGTCGCCTGTCACCTTCCTGGAGCGTCCGTGATCGCCCGTGCACAGCTCACGTTCGTCCCGGGCGAGCTGGTGCCCGCCGCCGGGAGCTTCACGCTGTGGGCTGCGACCGGTGAGGAAGGGGCGAGAGGGCCCGCGGTCGAGTTGGAAGCTGAAGCCGACGCGCTCGGCATCCCCGTGGGGACGCCGGTCCAGCACCCGACCTTCCTCAGCGCGGGGGAGGGGTTCCGCGCCGCCGATGTCCCCGGCCGCCGGCTCCCGCTGCTCCCGACGCTGCGGGTCCTGGCTGCTCTGCCCCCAGGATCGCAGCAGCCGGCCTGGGCGCGGCCCAGCGCCTCGGTGCTGGCGTGGAGCGTCGCCGCGAAACTGGGTCTGGAGCTGGTGGCAGCCGGAAGGTTGCTGCCGGGCGTCGTGGCCACCGACAGTCCGGGCGAGGTCCGCGGCGTCTGGCGTGCGGTGGCGAGGTCCGATGGGCGGCCGGAGCAGCTCGCGGCGGCGATGCCGGTGGCCGCCCATGCCCTGCGTCTGCCGACGGGGGAGCCTTGGAGTGCGCAGGACCTGGTCCTCGCCTTCCTCGACGCCGTCGCCGACGCCTGTGCGCGGGAGGGCCGCCGGCCGGAGCTCGACCCTCGCCGACGAGGTCCACGGCGCCCCTGGGCGCAGATGTGGGCCGACGCCCTGCGCGGCACCGATCCCACCGTGGGGCACCTGAGGGTCGCGCCGGAGGACGTGGTCGAGGACGTCGAGGAGTGGGCGGCACCGGTGCTCGGGGCCGCTCGTCACACCGCGGCCCGGCTCTGGCTCGCGCTCGAGCCCCCGCGTGAGGACGCCGAGGTGTCCGGGGAACTGCGGGCTGCCGGGTTGCCCTGGCACCTCGCCATCGGCCTCGCCGCTCCCTCCGACCCCGGTCAGCGCCTCGACGCGGCCCGGGTCTGGCAGCGGGCGGGCCGGACCTTGACCCTGGCGGGTCGACGGATCGACGATCCCGAGGCCACCCTGATCCGGGGCCTGTCCGCCGCCGCCCGCCTGTTCCCGGCGTTGGACCGGGCGTTGGAGCAACGCGCCCCGGCCGGCCTCGAGCTCGCCCCGGAGGAGGCCGCCGCGCTCCTCGGCGACACCCGGGACGCCCTGGCTGCCGCGGGTGTGGTCGTCACGGTGCCCGGGGAGCTGGTCGAGGCCTCGACCCTGCGGCTCAGGCTCCGGGTCCGCATCGGCAGCACCGCCCCCGCTGCGCTGCGGACCGGGGTCGAGGATGGGCTCAGCGCCTCCTCCCTGACCGATCTGCGCTACGAGGTCGCCCTGGGTGACGACACCCTGACCGAGGAGGAGTTCACCCGGATCGTCGGCCTCCAGGCCCCGTTGGTGCGCTGGCGGGGGCGGTGGGTCCACGTCGACCACTCCGAGGCATCGGCGATCACCGCCCTGGCGGGCGGCTCGGCGTCGCTGGAACTCACCGAGGCTCTCGCGGCGGCGCTGTCCGGCCAGCTCCAGGTGCGCGAGGTGGGACCGGTGGAGGCCGTGGCCGACGGCGCCCTGCTCGACCTCCTCGAGCGTCTGCGTCGCAGCGATGCCCCGGCGGCCGCCGACATCATCGGTATCGTCGGCCAGTTGCGCCCCTACCAGGAGCGTGGCGTGGCGTGGCTCCAACGGCTGAGCGAGCTGGGGATGGGCGGGGTCCTGGCGGACCAGATGGGGCTCGGCAAGACGCTCCAAGCCATCGCCCTGTTCACCTCCCGGGAGCAGGACCGGCCCCACCTGGTCGTCTGCCCGACCTCGGTCGTCGGCAACTGGGAGCGGGAGATCGCGCGGTTCGCACCCGATCTGCCCGTGATCCGCCACCACGGCGCCGACCGTCCCGTGACCGCCCGGGCGTTCCGCCCAGGGTCGGTCGTGGTGACCTCCTACGCCCTGCTCCGCCGCGACATCGGCCGACTCGAGGACGCACTGTGGGACGTGGTCGTGCTCGACGAGGCCCAACAGATCAAGAACCCGGGGTCGAAGGGAGCGCAGGCCGCACGTTCCCTGCGGGCCCGCACGCGCATCGCGATGACGGGGACCCCCCTGGAGAACCGGCTCTCCGAGCTGTGGTCGATCATCGATGTGACCAACCCGCGCCTGCTCGGCAGCCAGCGGGCCTTCAACGAGCGGTTCGCCGTCCCCATCGAGCGCTGGCACGACGAGGAGGCCGCGACACGGCTGCGCCGACTGATCGCACCTTTCGTGCTGCGTCGACGCAAGGACGACCCCGAGGTGGCGGTGGACCTGCCCCCCAAGCAGGAGATCACCGTCTCCTGCTCGCTCACCCGCGAGCAGGCGGCGCTGTACCAGGCCACGGTGGAGCAGGCGTTCGGGGGCGATGGGCTCGGTGGTACGGCCTTCGAGCGGCGGGGACGCATCCTGGCCCTGTTGACCGCGCTGAAGCAGATCTGCAACCACCCCCGCCAGTACCTGCGCGATGACGGGGCACTGCCGGGCCGCAGCGGCAAGCTCGCCCGGGCCACGGAGATCCTCGCCGAGATCGTGGACGCCGATGAGCGCGCCCTGGTGTTCACCCAGTTCCGCGAGATGGGTGACCTGCTCCAGCACCATCTCGGCGAGCGGCTCCAGCTCCGGGAGGTGCCCTTCCTCCACGGTGGTGTGCCGCTGGGAGGGCGTGACGACATGGTGCACCGCTTCCAGACCGATGACGACGCGCCTCCGATCCTGCTCGTGTCCCTGCGGGCCGGGGGCACGGGGCTCAACCTCCCCCGCGCCTCCCACGTGCTGCACTTCGACCGCTGGTGGAACCCCGCCGTCGAGGACCAGGCGACGGACCGGGCCCACCGCATCGGCCAGACCGAGACCGTCACCGTCCACCGGCTGGTCACGGCCGGGACCTTGGAGGAGAGGATCGCGGAGCTGCTGGAGCGCAAGCGGGCCCTTGCCGATGCGGTGGTGGGCAGCGGGGAGGCGTGGGTCACCGAACTCGACGACGAGGAGCTCAAGGAGCTGGTCTCGCTGTCCACGGACCACCTCGCCGACAGCGACGAGCTGGACGACGGGCCCCAGGACGGCGACGACGCGGCGACGGCGATCGGGCGGCCCCGGTTGGTCGCCCTGCCCGGGGGTGCCTCGTGAGCGCCTCGGGGATCTACACCTCGGTCCGCCACTGGTGGGGGGAGCAGGTGCTCGCGATCCTGGACCAGGCGGGTCCCTCGGCCGCCCGGCAGGTCCAGCGCGGTCAGGCGCTGGCCCGGCGTGGGGCCGTCGAGGACCTGACGCTGCTCCCCGGCGCCGTCCGCGGCCAGGTGTCGGAGGACCGGGTCAGCCCCTACCAGGTCGAGATCGGGTGGCCGGAGGTGGGCGAGGCCGGCTGGGCGCGCGCCATCCCGGAGTTGGCCGCCTCCCTACGCCCCACCGCCAGCCTGCTGGAGGGCCAGCTGTCCTCCGCCCTCGTCGACTCCCTGGCCGCTGCCGGCATCGAGGTGGTCCCGGCCTTCGAGGAGTTGTCGCCGCGGTGCACCTGCCGCGAACGGGAGGCCTGGTGCCGGCACGCCGTGGCGGTCCACACCCTGGCCTGCGTCCAGATCGACCGGACCCCAACCCTGCTGTTGACCCTTAGGGGACGGACCCGGGAGGCACTCCTGAGCGCCCTGCGTCGCACCGCTGCCTCGACGGCGTCCCCGGCGCGGGAGCTGGATCCCTCGCGGGGGCTGACCGGGGCCCGGGGGGACCTGGACGCGATCGCGCTGCATCCGACGCCGGTCAACGACCCCGCCGGTCTGCTGCGCCAGCTCGGCCCCCCGCCCGGCGTCGAGGATGTCGAGGTGCTGGAGCTGCTGGTCGAGCGGGCGTCGGCCACGGCCTGGCGCCTGGCCGCGGGTGACGGGGCCGAGGCCGCCGACGAGGAGGCGCTGCTGGCTGAACTCCGCGCCCAGCGGGTGGCAACGGTCGCCTCCCTGGCAGCGGCGCTCGGCAGGGATGAGGAGCTCGTCCGGCCGGCCCTCGATCAGCTCTACGCCCAGGGCACGGTGCTGCGGACGGGGTCGGGGGAGCGGACCCGCTACCGCGCCAGCTCCGACTGAACCGAGGCCTCGTCATCGTCGGCGAGCCACGTCGTCGGCACCGGCACCCACCGGGAGCGCAGGTACTCGCCGAGCCCCTTGGCCTGGGGATCGGGCCGGACAGCCGACGCGACCCCCTCGCCCAGCAGGCCGCGGATGACGACGTTGACCGCCGCGAGCCGGGGCAGCGGGTGGACCTCGATGTCCAGTCCCTCGGCCTCCGGGAGGAGCCGGCGCACGGCGTCGACGTCCCCGGCGATCTCCAGCAGCCAACCGAGGTGGTCGGGTTCGCGGACCCACAGGCCCACGTTGGCGTCCCCGCCCTTGTCACCCGAGCGGGCTCCCACCAGCAGCCCGAGTGGCCGTTCGACCCGCGGGCCGTCGGGCACCGGTGGAGTCGGGGGGACGGCGGCGACCGGCGCCGACGATGCGGCCGGCTGCCCCCCGAGGATCGGCGGCAGCTCCTCGCCGGTGCCGTCGGGCAACGTCACCAGCTCGGGCACGTCCTCGGCCGCCACCAGTCCGGGCCAGTACCGGCCGAAGGGTTCGGCGTCGCTCGGGGGAGCGGTGAGGGTGAAACCCGGGTAGCTGGCCAACCCGATGGCGACGCAGGCGTCGCCGAACCGCCGGCGTGAGACCGCCTCGGGTTCGTGGTGCTCCACCGTGACGGTCAGGGTCGCCACCGCCTGCGCGTTGGTCGGGGCGTTCGGCTGGTCGGTGCGAACCAGGTCGACGTGGACGCGGTCGATCCCGTCGAGGTCGATGCGCCGGGCGAGCTGGCGCTGGACGAGCGCGGCCTTCTCCTCGATGTCCAGCCCCGTGAGGAGGAAGGTCGCCCGGTTGCGGAACCCGCCCAGGGTGTTGACCGCGACCTTGCGCGTCCCCGGGGGCGGCTCGCCCCTGACCCCCTCGATGGCGACGCGGTCCGACCCGTCGGGGCGGAGCGCGATGGTGTCCAACCTGGCGACCGCATCGGGTCCGAGGTAGCGGGGACCCTCGACCTCGTAGAGCAGCTGGGCGGTGACGGTCCCGACCGTCACCGCGCCCCCGGTACCAGGGTGCTTGGTGATCACCGACGAGCCATCGGCGCGGAGCTCGGCGATGGGGAAGCCGACGTGCTCGAGCCCGGGGATCTCGCGGAAGAAGGCGTAGTTGCCACCGGTGGCCTGGGCGCCGCATTCGATGACGTGCCCGGCCACCATCGCACCGGCGATGCGGTCGTGGTCCTGCGGCGACCAGCCGAACCGCCACAGCGCCGGCCCGACGGTCAGGCTCGCGTCGGTGACCCGGCCGGTGACGACCACCTCGGCGCCGGCGTCCAGCGCGCGGGCGATGCCCCGGCCACCGAGGTAGGCGTTGGCGGTGATCGCAGGCACGCCGAGGTCGGCCAACGGGCGAGCGGTCCGGGCGTGCACCGGGGCCCGACCCCGACCGGTGAGCTCCTCGAGCCGGGGGAGCAGATCATCCCCTGTCACGGCGGCGATCGCCGGGTCGCGTCCGAGCTCCCGGCCGAGCTCGCGGAGCGCGGTCACGAGTCCGGAGGGGTTCAACCCGCCGGCGTTCACCACGATCCGGATGCCCCGGTCGAGGCAGGGGAGCAGGACCTCCCGCGCCTGCCGGAGGAACGTGCGCGCGTAGCCGGCGTCCGGCGTGCGCTGCTGGGTGCGCCACAGGATCAGCATCGTCAACTCGGCGAGGTAGTCCCCGGTCAGGACGTCCAGGGGGCCGCCCTCCACCAGTTCCGCCATCGCCTCGAAGCGGTCGCCGTAGAACCCTGAACCGTTGCCGACCCGCAGCCCCTCGCCGTCCGTCACGGTCGCCTCCCTCGGTGTGCACCGCCGGCCACCTCGCCGGAGGTGACGCTAGCTGGCTCGGAACGATTCGTCTCCGTTCGTTCCGTGAAAGGTCGACCGACCACGTCTCGCCGGTGCCATCGGGGCGGCCCCCGGGGGTAGCGTCGGCCGGTCGGTCGGCACGGAGGGGACCTTGCGCCGACCGAGTACGCGCGCGGGGTCAAGGCGGGAGCGCGGTGAGCCGATGCCAGGGGAGCTAGTGTCCGAGTCGCCACACTGGCAACATGAGCCACTTTCGTGTACACCCGCAACAGCAGATCGGCCCTCGACGTGGTGGCAGCAGTGACGCAGCGCAGGACTGACGGCACAGCCCGGCGGGGGCGCATCGGTCACCGCGCGCTGATCGCTGTGCTCATCCTCGGGTTCCTGCCACCGATGCTCGGGCTCGCCACACCGTCGGCACCGGTGGGCGCCCAGGAGCGGTCCAGCAGCGAGGTGGAGCGCGACCTCGAGCAGACCGAGCAGCAGCGGCGCGGCCTCGCGAGCGAGCTGGGGACGGTCAGGGGCGAGCTCAGCCAGGCCGAGGAGGACCTCGCGGCCGTCGGTGCCCGCCTGGAGGATGCCCGGTCCCGCCTGACGGCCGCCGAGGGCCAGGTCGCCCTCGCGGAGATGGCGCTGGTGGACGCCGAGGAGGAGCGTGACGCCGCCGAGCGCGCGCACGATCGCGCGACGGTGCTGCTCGCCGAGGCCGAGGAGGAGCTCGTCGAGCAGGAGTTCCTGCTCTCCTCGCACCTGGTGCACACCTTCAAGTTCGGTTCCAGCGGCGCCCAGGCCGGTGCCATGGCCCTGGAGATCCTGCGCCGCGCCGAGGATCCCAACTCCTTCGCCGTCGGCATGAAACAGTTGGAGACCGTGGTCGACGTCCAGGACGCCACGGTCAAGCTCGTGTTCGAGCTGCGCACGGCCCGCGAGCAACGCGCCCGCGACGCTGCCATCGCGCGGGGCGAGGCGCTGCAGGCCGAGGCCGTGGCCGTCGCGACCCTGCGGACCGTCGAGCAGCTGCGGGAAGAAGCCGCGTCGCTCGCGGAGGAGGTGGCCGAGGCCGAGCAACAGCAACGCACCATGGTCGCCGCACTGCGCACCTCAGCTTCCGAGACGGCGTCGATGCTGGCCCGGGTGCAGACCCGCCAGGCCTCCTTGCAGACCGAGCTGTCGCGCGCCAGGGCCGCCGAGGAGGCCGCACGCCGCGAGGCTGAACGCCGTGCCGCCGAGGAGGCCGCAGCCAAGGCCGCCGCCGAGGAGGCCGCCAGGGCCGCGGCGAACTCGGGGAACTCCAGCAGCGCCAGCAGCGGCTCGAGTGCGCCGCGCGGCGGCCGGCTCAGCCCCCCCGGTGCCGGCGGTGGCCCGGGAGTCCCCGGCGTCGTCTGCCCGGTCCAGGGCGCCGTCGCCGGGCGCGACTTCAGCAACGACTGGGGTTACCCGCGCTCCGGTGGCCGCTTCCACCAGGGCAACGACATCTTCGCGACCACCGGGACTCCCGTCGTGGCGGTCGCCGACGGCACCGTGACCCGCTGGAACCCGCCGTCCGCTCCGACGGGCCTGGGGGGCATCACGGTCACCTACCGGATCGGCGACGGCAGCGAGTGGTACAACGCCCACCTCGACACGGTCGCGGAGGGCATCGAGCCCGGGGTGAGCGTGGCCCGGGGCCAGACCATCGGCACGGTGGGCAACACCGGCAACGCCCGGACCACCCCGCCGCACCTGCACCTCGGCCGACGCCACGGCGGTATGTGGGTCAACCCCTGGCCGACGGTCAGCCCGGTCTGCCGGTGATCAGCCGTCGGTGTCGGCGAGGGCGTCGGCGAGGCTGAGCCGCGGCAGGAACAGGTGGACCAGCGGCCCGATGCCGAAGGCGAACACCAGCGTCCCGGCTCCCACCGTCCCACCGAGCAGCCAACCGGCGAGCAGCACGCTCACCTCGATCGCGGCCCGGGCGACACCGACCGGCACGCCCCGGCGGGCCAGGCCGGTCATGACCCCGTCGCGCGGCCCGGGACCGAGCCCGGCGCCGATGTAGAACCCGGACCCGATCGCGAACAGCAGCGGTCCGGCCAGCATCATCAGCGTGCGGAGCCACAGCGAGCCTGGGGTGTGGAGCACGAGCAGCGTCAGGTCGATGACGATGCCGATGACCAGCACGTTGAGCACGGTCCCGACCCCCGGGCGTTCCCGGAGCGGCAGCCACAGGCCCAGCACCACGAGGCCGACCAGGATGCCGACGGTGCCGATGGGGATGCCGCTCAGTCGGGACAGCCCCTGGTGGAGGACGTCCCAGGGGCCGAGCCCGAGGTCCGCGGCCACCATCGAGGCGATCCCCAGCCCACACAGCACCAGGCCGAACAGCAGCCGGGGGAGGCGGCGCCGGAGCTCTTCACGGCGGTGGTTGGCCCGACGGATCGCCGTGTAGCCGCGGGGGGCACCGCCGACCTGGAACGGGCCGGCCCCTGGGGTCGCCTCGGTCACCGTTCGTCCCGGGACCGCAGCCACTCGTCCAGGTCCTGCTGGCTGTCGAGGAGCTCGGCCTGGATGCGCTCCTCCAGCTCGTCGTCCTCGTCGGTCTCCGACGCCTCGTCCCGCCGTCGACGTCGCCACCGGCTCCAGATCGGGGGCAGGATGCTGGCCAACACGTGCTCGGAACGTGCGGCCTCCAGGAACGCCCGCCCGGCGGGCGAGGACGGCACGTCCTCGGGGGTCTCAGGCACCTTGAGGTCGACGCGCCACAGGCCGTCGGCCTCGCGTTCCCGTTCGGCACCGAGGTGGTCGAACACCTCGAGCATGCCCTGGTTGCCGTCGAGCACGTAGTTGCGGAACACCTCGATGCCGGCCTCGCGGGCCCGGGCTGCCAGCGCGCCCAGCAGGATCGTGCCGGCCCCCCGCCCGTGGTACTCGTCGGCCACGGTGATCGCCGCCTCGGCCACGGTCGGCTCGTAGGGCTCGCGGATGTAGCGGGCGACCCCCACGCCCGGGACCTGCAGGTCCGAGAGGTCGAGGGCCACGATCGCTTCGTGGTCGTGATGGTCGACGTCGGTGAGGTAGTCGAGCTGGGCATCGCTGAGCTGCTCGATGGGTGCGTGGAACCTGAGGTAGCGGGACGCCGGTGACAGCCGACGCAGCCCGGCGATCAACCGCTCCCGGTCCGAGGGTCGGATCGAACGCAGCAGGACCTCCCGGCCGTCACGCAGCGTCGTGCGGTAGGACCATTCACCCTCGAGAGGTTCATCTGGGGGCGGTGCGTCGTCGGCTTCGCCGTGGCGCTGGGTGTGGGACATGCGACCCCTCCGGGAGCTGTCGCCCTCGACGGTAGCGCCCGCGTGGAGACCGGGGCTCCACCCGTCTAGGCTGCAGGTTCGGCTGGCTGCGCGTCGTCAGGAGGACCCCGTTGACCGGACCACAGTGGTTGCTCGCGCTCGGTGGCGCGACCGTCGTCGGCGTCCTCGCCACCGCAGCGGTCGCATGGTGGATCCTCTGGTCGTGAGCGCAGCGCGCGCGGATCGGCGGTCGGCGTCCCTGGCGTGCGGCGGCTGATCGGTGCCCGTCCCGCCCGGCTCCGGCGGCGAACCACCACGACCGAGGAGCCGAGCGAGGTGACAGCAGGAGCCGGCACCACCGAGCGTGCACCCCTGCTCGCGCACCCGCCGCGCTGGGGTGCGCCGGTCGCGGGGATGATCGCGACCATCGCCGGTATCGCGACCGCGGAGTCGGTCGCGGCTGTGAGCCCGGCCGTCCCCTCCGCCCTGGACGCGCTCGGACAGCTGGTCGTCACGGCGCTGCCGGGGCCCGCGGTGACCACCGCCATCGACCTGCTGGGGGCGGCCAACCGGGTCGTGCTCACCCTCGCATCACTGCTCGTGGCCCTGCTGCTCGGGGCGGCGGTCGGACGGATCGGCGCGACGAGCCTGCCAGCCGCCGCCGCGACCGTGGCCGTCGTCGGGCTCGGGACCGCGATCGCGGTGGCCAGCCGGCCCGAGGCCTCGGTCCCGCTCGTGGTGGCCGCCCTCGTCGCCGCGACCCTGGTGACGATCGGCCTGCTCGGCCGCCTCCTCGGCCACCTGGGTCTGCGGCCGCCGCGGCCCTCGCCCGTCCCACCGAGCCCGACCGATCCGCCCGTGGACCGACGGGCCTTCCTGCGGCTCGGCGTGGCGGCCTCGGTGGGTGCGACCGCGATGGGGGCGGCTGCCCGGGGGAGCCGGTCGGTCGCCGCCCGGATCGTCCCACCCTCCGGCCCCATGCCGCAGGCCACGACCGCCTTGCCGCCGGTGAGGGCGGCCCAGGACCTGGCGACCAGCATCGAAGGGGTCAGCCCGGCCCTGACGCCCATCGACCGGTTCTTCCGCATCGACACCGCCATCGTGCTGCCCCGGGTCGACGTCGCCGACTGGGAGCTGCGCATCACCGGCGAGGTGGAGCGCCCGCTCAGCATCGGCTACGACCAGCTCCTGGCAAGGGATCTGGTCGAGGTGGACGCCACGATCGCCTGTGTCTCCAACGAGGTCGGTGGGTCGTTGATCGGGACCGCCCGGTGGGTAGGGGTGCCCCTGGCAGAGCTGCTCGAGGAGGCGGGCCCGACCCGGGTGGCGGAGCAGGTCCTCGGCCGCTCCGTGGACGGCTTCACCGCCGGCTTCCCCCTGGCGGCTGCGCGCGACGGGCGTCAGGCCCTGGTCGCGGTCGGGATGAACGGCGAGGTGCTCCCGCGGCAGCACGGCTACCCGGCACGCCTGGTCGTCCCGGGGTTGTTCGGCTACGTCTCCGCGACGAAGTGGCTGGCCGCGATCGAGCTGACGCCCTGGGACGGGGTCGACGGGTACTGGATCCCCCGCGGCTGGTCGAAGGAGGGGCCGGTCAAGACCTCCTCCCGGATCGACGTCCCCGGGATGGACGACGAGGTGACCGCCGGGTCGGTGGTCGTCGCCGGGGTCGCCTGGGCACCGACCCGGGGCATCGAGATGGTCGAGGTGCTCGTCGACGGCGAGGTGGCCTCCACCGCTGAGCTGATCGCACCGTTGTCGGACGCGACCTGGGTCCAGTGGCGCGCGGAGGTCCCGCTGAGCCCAGGGGAGCACCGGCTCGCGGTGCGCGCCACCGACGGCGATGGCACCCTGCAGGCGGTGGGTCCTGCGCGGCCCGCACCGGATGGCGCCGAGGGCTGGCATACCATCCGTGTCCGGGCCGTGTGACCCCGTCGACGACGCGGACCCGGGAGGGTGCCGCTGATGCGCCGACTGCTCGTCGCGCTCGCCGCCCTGGCCGCGGTCGGCTGCGCGTTCACGGCGCCCGCCGGCGAGCCGACGATGCTGCGGGTCATCATGGCCGACGACTGGGCCTCAGCCCCGTTGGTGGGGGAGGTGATCGACGGGTTCGAGCGGGACCATCCGGGGGTCCGGGTCCAGGTGCAGGGTTCACCCTTCTCCCAGATCCCCGAGCTGGTCGAGGCTGCCCGGGAGCTGGGCCAGCCCTACGACCTCGCCCACTGGCACGCCTTCGCGGCCGCCGCCGCCGACCTGGCCGAGCCGGTGGACGAACTGTGGGAGGCCGAGGGCCTGTCGTCGGTTGACTACCTGCCCGGTGCCGTCCTCGACGTCACCTGGGGCGGGAGGCTCTACGGCGTGCCACTCGACGTCAACGCGTTGGTCCTGATGGTCAACCGCGAACTGCTGGACGCCGCCGGCCTCTCCACGGGGGACCTCGCCCACGCGGACGACTTCGCGGAGCACGCAGCGACCCTGGCCGAGCTCGACGCCACCGATCACGCCATGGCGGTGACCGCCAGCAGCTGGGCGGCCTACGGCTGGATCGTCGCCGGTGGGGGACAGCTGCTGGAGACCGCACCCGACGGGACGGCCGCACTGGACGCGCAGGGGCTGCCGACCTTCACCTTCGACGATCCCCGGACGATCACGGCGATCGAGACCCTGGTCACGCTGGTCGAGGCGGGGCACGCACCCCCGCCGCTGGCGGTGGACCTCGCCCGCGACGCCGTCGCCTCCTTCTCCGACGGGCGGTCGGCGCTCCACGCGTCGGGCTCCTGGGACCTGCCCATCGCCCGGCGGCAGGCGCAAGTCGAGGTGTCGATCGAGGACATCGCCGTCCTCCCGCTGCCCCAGCGCGATCCCGTCGCGCCTCGCACGGTGCTGGGCGGCTCCAGCCTGTTCCTGCCCCGCGACGGCCAGCAGCAGGAGCTGGCCTTCGCCCTGGCGCTCGCCCTCACCGAGCGGGAGGTCGGTCTGGCGCTCGCCGAGCAGGAGGGGCGCCTGCCGGCCCACGTGGACGCCTACGACGCGCCGCTGTTCGCTACCTCGCCGGACCTCGCGGCCTTCGTCACGCAGCTCGAGCACGCCCAGGTCATGCCGCTGATCGCGTTCCCCGAGGTCGCGACCGCCTTCCGGGACGGGTTGGACAAGGCCCTGAGCGGCCGAGCCAGCCCCGCGGAGGCGATGGGCCAGGTCCAGGCCACCGCCGAGCGGTGGCTCGCCGAACAGTGACCCCGCCGCGGTGGTGGCGACGCCCCGGGACCGGCATCCTGCCCCGGGTCCTCGCCGCATTCGTCGCCACCCTGGTGGTCGCCAGCCTGGTGACGGTGGTGCTCGAGTCACGGCTGACCCGCCAGCAGCTGGAGGACCAGGCCATCACGCTGTTCGGCGAGGTCGGGGACGTGCTCGACGCCCGCATCGCCAGCGACGCCGTACGCACGAGCCAGCTGATGTCAGCGGTGTCCCAGCAGCTGCTCGCCGCTCCGCGAGGTGGCACCGACGACGCTGACGAGCTGGCCCGCCGCACCCTGTCGGTGGTACGGACCTCGGACGCCCCGCTGGAGATCGTGGGCGTGGTCGAGGTCCGCAGCGGGCAGGTCCAGACGCTCGGACTGCCGACGCGCTGGGGCATCGCACCGCCGTCCCCCGACGCGGCCACCGAGGTCGCCCGCCGCGCCAGCAGCAGCCAGCGGGTGGTCCCGCTGCAGGGCGGTGGGTACGGCCTGGTCTACGTGCTCTCGGTCGACCGGCTCGGGATGCAACCCCGCCTGCTCGTGACGGGGTTCCCGCTGAACATCGTGGCCGCCCGTCGCTACCTCGAGCAGACGGGGGTCGACGAGATCGAACTGGTCGTGGCCGGGGAGGTGGTGGCGGCCACCGACGACGCCCGCGTCGGCGCGCCGCCGGTGGGCCGATGGGACCTCTCACGCGAGACCCAGCAGCTCGAGGACGGACGTCTGATCCGCTACGTGGCGCTCGGCGCCGAGCGGGCCTGGGACACCCCGGCTGCGGTGGGGCTCGTCTCCGACGACCCGCTGGCCAGCCTCGACGGAGCGCTGGCGCGGACGCGGGCACTGATGGTGGTCCTGCTGCTGGTGGTCGGCGGCGCGCTGGCCTTCGCCCTCGCCAAGGTCATCACCCGACCGCTGATCGGCCTGACCGCCACCGCGACGGCGATCGCGGCGGGTGACCTCGACCGCTCCTTCGACATCGAGCGCAGCGACGAGGTCGGACGCCTCGCCGAGGCCCTGGAGCGGATGCGGCGGGGGCTCAGGGCCCAGCTACTCGTCATCAGGCGGCAGGCCGAGGCGCTGCAGGATGCGGCGCGGCGGATGGTCGGTGTCCAGGACGCGGAGCGGCAGCGGATCGCGCAGGACCTCCACGACGGCATCCAGCAGCAGCTGGTGGTCCTGCGCATGCAGGTGGGGGCTGCCCGCCGGGAGCTGGAGCAGGACCCGGGCCAGGTCGAGGTGGTCACCAACGATCTCGCCGAGTCGATCGACCACCTCCTCGACCAGTTGAGGACGACGGGGCAGCGGCTGTTCCCCGCGATCCTGAGCGACCGGGGCCTCGGCCCGGCGCTGTTCAGCCTCACGGCCAAGCTCGAGCTGCCGGTCGACCTGTGGTTCACCCCCGATCCGCTCCCACGGGTCGACGCCGAGGTGGAGATCAACGCCTACTTCCTGGTGTCCGAGGCCGTGGTCAACACCATCAAGCACGCCGAGGCCTCGC
Source organism: Nitriliruptoraceae bacterium (assembly GCA_003561535.1). Lineage (GTDB taxonomy): Bacteria > Actinomycetota > Nitriliruptoria > Nitriliruptorales > Nitriliruptoraceae > T1Sed10-7. The sequence goes on along the minus strand of PWWI01000013.1, from coordinate 8,289 downwards.
GGCTCCACGTCGAGATCAGCGTCGACGACACCCACCTCTACGTCCACGTCCACGATGACGGGGTCGGCTTCGACCCCCACGGACCGGGGCATCGGGGTGGCTTGACGCACATGCGGGACCGTGTCCAGGCCCTCGGTGGCGTGTTGGACCTCACCTCGGCCGGCGGGGAGGGGACCCGGGTGGACGCGGCCTTCCCACTCCAACGCCCGTCGGGGTCAGTCGTGGGAGCGCTGCAGGTAGAACAGGACCGCGGCGACCCGCCGGTTGAGGTCGATCTCCTCGGCCAGCCCGAGCTTCCGGAAGATCGCGTTCGTGTGCTTCTCGACCGAACGGTCGGTGATGGTGAGCTCCCGGGCGATCGCGGCGTTGCCCCGTCCTGAGGCCATCAACGCCAGGACCTCCAGCTCCCGGGGGGTCAGCCCGGCCAGTCGCGAGGCGGACCGGCGCCGTTGCGCCTCCAGCAGGGCCTCCACGATCCGGGGGTCGAGCATCGAACCACCATCGCGGACCTCGTCGATCGCCTGCACGAGCCGATCCGAGTCCCCGAGACGTTCCTTGAGCAGGTAGGCGACCCCCGCGGACCCGTCCTTCAGCAGCTCCAGGGCGTACTCGGGGTCAGCGTGCTGTGACAGCACCACGACCCCGACCCCCGCGTGGTGGCGTCGGACGTGGTGGGCGAGGTCGATGCCCTCGGTGGTGAAGGTCGGTGGCATGCGGATGTCCAGCAGCACCACGTCGGGGACGGCGTCCTCGAGGAGCCTGAGCAGCTCGGGCGCGTCGCTGGCGATCCCGATCACCTCGATCCGCGGGTCGGCGGCGACCGCGGCCCGGGCGCCCTCCCGGACCAGGTAGTCGTCCTCGGCGATCATGAGGGTGAGGCGGTCATCGCCCACGGCAGCTCCCCTCGTCGCCCGGCGGTTGCAGCACCTTCCGCAGGCTACTGACCGCGGCGGCGACGATGGCCCGGTGATGGTGGTGCTACCACCACCTTGCGAAGAGCGGTGGTCTTACGGTTCCCCACGGCCGAACCATCGGGCAGTGTGCACGGTGACGCCTCGAGCACCACGGCCCGACGGGGGGTGGCCGTGGTGCCTTTGGCGTTGTCGTGTCCCGAGGTCTCCGGAGGCCCGTAATCTGTGCCGCGTGCCCGGCGCCCGGCGCCGGTTCAGGCTCCCAGGAGGCACGCGGTGCGGATCGCAGTGGTGGGTACGGGCATCGCCGGGGCCGCGAGCGCCTGGCTGCTGTCCCGCCTCCACGAGGTGCACGTCTTCGAGCGCGAGGACCGCCTCGGGGGCCACACCCACACGGTGGCCACACCCCGTGGCGACGGCACGAGGTTGCCGGTCGACACCGGTTTCATCGTCTACAACGAGGCGACCTACCCCCTGCTGGTGCGCCTGTTCGACGAGCTCGGGGTGCTGACCCAGCCCTCCGACATGTCCTTCTCGCTCAGGTGCGAGCGCTGCGACCTCGAGTACGCCGGGAGCGCCCGTGGGGTGCTGGCGCAGGCCACCAACCTCCTGTCGCCCGGCTACCTCGCGATGCTCGCCGACATCGTCCGCTTCAACCGGGTGGGGCGACGCATCATCGCCGACGGCCGGACCTCGTCACTGACCATCGGCCACTTCCTCGAGGTCGCGGGTTTCGGACACGGGTTCCGCAGCCACTACCTGCTGCCGATGGCGGCGGCCATCTGGTCATCGGGCACCGGGGTCATCGCCGACCTCCCCATCGACACCCTCCTGCGCTTCTTCCACAACCACGGGTTGCTCGGCGTCACGACCCACCACCAGTGGCGCACGGTGACCGGTGGGAGCTCCTCCTACCTCCTGCCGTTGACGGCGCCCTACCGGGAGCGGATCCACACCGGCCGGCCGGTGGTCGCGGTGCGTCGCGATCGCGACGCCGCGCAGCTCACCCTGGCCGACCGTACGACCCAGAGCTTCGATGCCGTGCTGCTCGCCACCCACGCGGACGAGGCCCTCCAGCTGCTGGTCGATCCGACCCCCAAGGAGCAGGAACTGCTGGGTGCGTGGCGCTACAGCACCAACGACACCTACCTGCACACCGACACCACGCTCCTGCCCCGCCGCCAGGCCGCCTGGGCCTCTTGGAACTACCTCCTCGACGACTGCCGCGCCCCCACCGACCGGGTCAGCCTGAGCTACCACATGAACCGGCTGCAGAGCCTGGACGAGCCCCGCGACTACGTGGTCACCCTGAACCCGACGACGCCGCCGTCCCCCGACGCCGTGCTGCGCCGACTGGACTACACCCATCCGGTCTACACCGCCACCAGCGTGGGCACCCAGGACCAGCTCGACGAGCTCAACGGCACCCGGCGCACCTTCTACGCCGGGGCCTACCACCGCTACGGCTTCCACGAGGACGGCCTGTGGTCCGCGGTCCGCGCCGTGCACCACCTCGGTGTCCGGTGGCCATGGTGACCGGGACCCGCGCCTCGGGGTTGTACGTCGGCTGGACCCGGCACCGCCGTCGGGTCACCGTCGACCGCAGCTTCCGGTATCGCACCTTCCACGCCCTGCTCGACCTTGACGAGCTGCCCCGGCTCGAGCGCGAGGTCCGTGGCTTCGCCTACCGGCGGCCGGCGCCGGTGCGCTTCCGTGACCGCGACCACCTCGGGGCGGGGGACACCCCCGTCAAGGCCAAGCTGTCGCGCTGGCTGGCCGGCCACGGCGTCGCGCTCCCCGACGGACCCGTGCGGGTGCTCGCCAACCTCCGCGTCCTCGGTCACGTCTTCGACCCCGTCAGCTGGTGGTTCTGCCACCGCACCGACGGGTCCCTGGCACTGGTGGTCGCCGAGGTCCGCAACACCTTCGGGGAGTCCTACTGGTACCTGCTGGACGAGCTCGAGGACCACGGGAACGGGGTGGTCCGGGCCCACGCCGACAAGCGGTTCCACGTCAGCCCGTTCCTGCCGATCACCGGGCTCGAGTACCGCTTCACCTTCGTGCTGCGCCCCGACCGCATCCTGGCGCACATCGACGTCCTCGATGACGGCGAGGTGGTGTTCGACGCGACCCAGACCGGCTCCCGGCGTCCGTTCACCACCGCTGCCCTGGCCCGCACGCTGCTCGCCAACCCCTTCCTGCCCCTGCGCACCGTCGCGCTGATCCACCTCCAGGCCGTCCGGCTCTTCGTCCGACGCGTCCGGTTCCACCGGAAGCCCGACCCACCGGTCGGCGGCCTCGTGAGGGGCCGGTTCGTCAGCGAAGGGGCCATCCCGGCGGGTCGCAACCCCGAACCGCCGACGAGCCCGTGAACCGCTGCAGCGTGCAACCGAACCGACGAGGAGGTCCGTCGTGGAGCCCGTGACCCTGCCAGCGCCGCCTGCGCCGGACATCGTCCGGGCCGAGACGCCGACGGAGCGCCGTGCCCGGCACGCGATCACCTCGATGCTCGAGCAGTTCGTGGTCGGACGCGTCGAGGTGGTGTTGCCCGACGGCCGCCGGCGCTGGTTCGGGGACCCCGACAGCGAGCTGCGCTCCCGGATCCACGTCCACGACTGGCGCTTCTTCACCCGGTTGCTGCACGGCGCGACCGTCGGCGTGGGGGAGTCCTACATGGTGGGGGAGTGGTCCTCCACCGACCTGGTCTCCCACGTGCGCATCGTGATCGCCAACCGTCGCGCGCTCAAGGGCATCACCCCTGCGGCACTGGCCAACATCGCCTCCGACAAGCTGATCCACAGCTTGCGTGCCAACCGGCTCGGGCGCTCCAAGCGCAACATCGCGGCCCACTACGACCTCTCCAACGAGCTGTACGCGCTGTTCCTCGACGACTCGATGACCTACTCGGCCGCCTACTTCTCCTCACCCGCCGACACCCTCGAGCAGGCCCAGGAGGCCAAGTACCGGCGGCTGGCGGAGAAGGCCCGCATCGGTCCGGACGACCACGTGCTGGAGATCGGCTGTGGTTGGGGTGGGTTCGCGATCTTCGCCGCCAGCACCTACGGCTGTCGGGTCACGGGCATCCCCTTGAGCGAGCAGCAGGCGGCGCTGGCCCGCCAGCGCGTCACGCAGGCTGGCCTGGACGGGCTCGTCACGATCGAGCTCACCGACTACCGCGAGGTGACGGGCCGCTTCGACCGGATCGTCTCCATCGAGATGCTGGAGGCCGTCGGGCACCGCTACCTCGACACCTACTTCGCCACCATCGACCGCCTGCTGGCCCCCGACGGGCTGGCCGCGGTGCAGGTCATCACCATCCCCGAGCAGCGCTACGAGAACTACAAGCGCCGCCCCGACTTCATCCAGCGCTACATCTTCCCCGGCGGTCACCTGCCGTCGCTGGAGGCCATGAGCGGGTCGATGGGCCGCAGCGGCGACCTCTACGTCGAGGAGGTCGACAACATCGGCGTGCACTACGCCGAGACCCTGCGCCGGTGGCGCGAGCGGTTCCTCGCCAACGTGGGTGAGGTCCACGCCCTCGGCTTCGACGACCGCTTCGTCCGGATGTGGGAGTTCTACCTCGCCTACTGCGAGGGGGCCTTCCTCGCCCGCTACATCAGCGACCTGCAGGTGGTGCTCACCCGCCCGATGAACGGCACGCTCGGCACCCACCCCTACGGACGCGAGCTCGTCCAGGTGCGCGAGGCCGATCTGCCGCCGCGGCGCGTCGACCGGCTGGCCGTCGAGCGCGCGGCGGCCAAGACCGCCGGCGAGGTGAGCGCGTGAGCCGCCCGACGTGGAAGGCCCGGGTGGTCGATGCGGTGATCGACCGGGGGATCCTGCCCGACGCGGTCCTGCGCCGCGCCATCCGACGGCTGCTGCAGCGTCGGCGGCAGGTCATCACCGCCGGCAACGTCGAGGAGCGCGGCGAGCGCCAACGCCAACTGCTCGCGGCCCTGGCTGCCGCGCCCGTGGCGATCGACACCGCCGAGGCCAACGAGCAGCACTACGAGGTGCCGACCGAACTGTTCGAGCTGATGCTCGGCCCGCACCTGAAGTACTCCTCGGCGTGGTGGCCGGTGGGGGTGTCCACCCTGGCCCAGGCCGAGGAGGCGATGCTGGCGCTGACCTGCGACCGGGCGGAGCTCGCCGACGGACAGGACGTGCTCGAGCTCGGGTGCGGCTGGGGCTCGCTGACCCTGTGGATGGCCGAGCGCTACCCCGCATCATGCATCACCGCGGTGTCCAACTCCTCCACCCAGCGTGAGCACATCGAGAAGCAGGCGGCCCTGCGCGGCCTCGACAACGTGACCGTGCTGACCTGCGACGTGAACCGGCTCGGTGCCGGGGCCGGCCAGGGGGGCGGCCCGGGCGCGCACGCCGAGGTGGTGCACGAGGCCGCCTTCGACCGGGTGGTCTCGATCGAGATGTTCGAGCACGTGCGCAACCACCGGGTGCTGACCGAGCGGATCGCCACCTGGCTCAGGCCCGGCGGCAAGCTGTTCGTCCACGTCTTCGCCCACCGCAGCGACGCGTATCCCTTCGAGACCGGTGGCGACGCCGACTGGATGGCGCGGCACTTCTTCACCGGGGGGCTGATGCCCTCCCACGACCTGCTCCTGCTCAGCGTCGCGGACCTGCAGGTGGAGGACCGTTGGGCGGTGTCCGGCGTCCACTATGCCCGGACGCTGCACGCCTGGCTCGAGCGCCTCGACGCCCACGCCGACCGGGTGCGCCAGCTCTTCGCCGACGCGGGTGGTCCCGTGGCCCCGCGGGCCGCCTACCACCGCTGGCGGGTGTTCACCATCGCCTGCGAGGAGCTGTTCGCCTTCCGCGGCGGCGACGAGTGGCACGTCTCGCACTACCGTTTCGTGCGGCCCGCATGAGGCGGCAGCCACTCGGCAACGGCGAGGGGGACCGACGGTGACCGACGATCTGCTCGAGGACGCCATCGTCCGTTTCGAGGAGGCGCTGCCCCACGCGCAGCTGTCCGAGGACGCCCACGAGCGGCTCCGCAGCCCCGTGTCGTCGATCAAGGTGTCGGTGCCGGTCCGCATGGACGACGGGAGCCTGCGCATCTTCCCCGGCTACCGGGTCCGGTACGACGACACCCGCGGTCCCGCGAAGGGCGGCATCCGGTTCCACCCGGACGTCACCGCCGCCGAGGTGACGACGTTGGCGTTCTGGATGACGTTCAAGACCGCGCTCATGGACCTCCCGTTCGGTGGCGGCAAGGGCGGCGTCGCCGTCGACCCCAAGCAGCTCTCCGCCTCGGAGCTGGAGCGGCTGTCCCGCGGCTACCTCGCGACCATCGCCGACGTGATCGGTCCCGACGTCGACATCCCGGCCCCGGACGTGGCGACCAACGAGCTCGTGATGGGCTGGATGGCCCACGAGTACGGGAAGATCAAGCGCGGGCACCATCCGGCGGTGGTGACCGGCAAGCCACTGGCGCTCGGAGGCATACCGGGGCGCAGCAGCGCGACCTCCGACGGCGCGTTCCACGTGCTGCGGACCGTGCAGCCGCGGGTGCTGCCCGACACCGACCACCCGAGCGCCGCCATCCAGGGCTTCGGCAACGCCGGCTCGCAACTGGCGGCCCGTCTGGCGGAGGCCGGGTGGCGCGTGGTGGGTGTCAGCGACTCCTCCGCGGCGATCCACGATGCCGGCGGCCTGGACATCGCGGCGCTGCGCGAGCACAAGACGGCGACCGGGTCCCTGGCGGACCCACCGGTCGGGGAGGAGATCGGGGCCGAGGACCTGCTCTGCCTGGAGGTCGACGCCCTGATCCCCGCCGCCCTGGAGGGCGCGATCAACGCCAGCAACGCCGAGCGGGTCCGGGCTCGGACGGTCTTCGAGGTCGCCAACGGGCCGCTCACCGCCGATGCCGACCGGATCCTCGATGACGCCGGGGTGCAGATCGTCCCCGACATCCTCGTCAACGCGGGCGGGGTCACGGTGAGCTGGTTCGAGTGGATCGCCAACCGGACGGGAGATCGGTGGGACGAGGCCACGGTCCGTGAGCGTCTGGAGCAGCGCATGGTCACCGAGACCGACGCGGTCGTCGCCTTGGCGGACGCCCGCGACCTGCCGCTGCGCACCGCGGCCTACGTCCATGCGATCGAACGGCTCAGCCGGGCGATGGACGCGACGGGCACCGCGTCGTTGTTCGGCGACCTCGACGGCTGAACCGTCGCTCAGCCGACCGTTTCGCGCTCGCGTTCCGACACGATCTCGCGCGTCGCGATCAGGTCGATGCCGGTGCCCGCGACGTCGCTGGCCACCACGGCGCCGAAGTCCACCGGGGCCTCGACCACCAGTCCCTGCAGGGCGCGGACGAACTCACGCACCTGCGGCTTGGGGACCGGTTCCGACGCCCTGACCGGGAGCCGCTCGCAGGGGCCGCCGTGCAGCCACACCGTGGTCGATACCGCCCGTCGGGGGTCGGTGTGCTCCTGTGTGCCGTACTTGACGCCCCGCTTGCAGCTGTGGCCGCGGACCTCGATCACGTCCTCGTCCACTGCGTCGACCTCGAGCCGGCAGCCGAGAGGGCAGCTCGTGCACATGTAGACGAAGGTCTCGGCCTCGTCGGTGCTCTGTTCGTCCGGAGGCAGCGTCTGCTCCGTCATCAGCTCTCCTCCTCGTCGATCGGGATCGCATCCACGCGCAACGTGTCCCCCGCGAACCCGTCCAACAGCTTCGGGCTGACCTTCATCGTGACCATCTCGGGGGGGACGACCGCCCTGACCTTGCGCTGGTGAGCGTCGCCGAGGTGCAGCATGGTGTCGCCGTAGATCGGCTGCTTGACGCGGAAGGACACGGTCTGGGACTGCTCGGTCGACAGGGTGTGGGGCACCACGTAGGCGACGTTGCGACCGGGCGTGACCGTGACGTCCTGGCGGACCCGATGCCGGCCCAGGGCGACATCGCCGGCAGCGGCCCCGGCAGCACTCGCTTCCTGGCTGACCCAGTCGGCGAGGTCGTTGATGTGGAGGTTGTTGCCGGCGGCGAACACCCCGGGCAGCGAGGTCTCCATGGTGCTCGACACCACGGGGCCGCCGGTGCGGGGGTCGAGGGTCAGCTGCAGCTGACGGGCCAGCTCCGCATCGGGGATCAGCCCGATCGACAGCAACAGCGTGTCGCACTCGATGTCCCAGGACTTGTCGAGCTGGGGCACGAGGTCGTCGTCGACCGGTGCGACCGTGACCCGCTCCGTCCGCTGGTGGCCGTGGATGTCCACCACCGTGGTGGACAGGTGGAGGGGGATGTCGAAGTCGTGCAGGCACTGCACGACGTTGCGACCGAGGCCGCTGGCGAAGGGCAGGAGCTCGAACACGCCGAGGACCTCCACGCCCTCCAGGGTGAGGCGCCGGGCCAT
>PWWI01000222.1 GCA_003561535.1 Nitriliruptoraceae bacterium | reverse complement strand
TCGGGGCCCGCCATGTGGTCACGGTCCTACAGGAAGCAAGCGTCCCTCGAACGTGTCGAGCAGGCTGAGGGGTCGCACGTCGACTCGGCGCAACTACGGCCGTACGCGCCCATAAACTGCTGTCCTACCTGCTGCTGGGCGTCTCACGCCGTGGCTCGGCGCCCCGGGACGCAACCGCCTCACCTCAGGTAGTCGCAGGTGCGGTTTCCTGAACCCCTGCGTCAAGCGCAGGGGTCCACAAACTGACGACAGGCGGTTCTCGACCGAAGGCAGGTACTGCGATGCCGGTCGCCTTCGCTGGACTCTCGGTGCGTGAAGCTGCCGAGGAACTCGGCGTGTCACCGTCCGCGGTTCGCCACTGTCTTGCGCGTCCCGCGCTCGCTACTTCAAGCGTCGCTGCACCTCGTCATGCAGGTTGCGCACCGTGATGTTCGCCACCACCCCCGACCTCCCGCCACCCAGCGTGCTAGCGATGCTGGAGCGTGGGCCGGGTACAGCGGGCGGCTGCGGACCGGAACCCACCGGGTGCCATCCGCCTCACCGGGAGCCCATCGGGACGCGAGGGGGTGCAAGCGTCCGGTGTGCCAACTGACGCCACCCGCCCGGCTGACCGCCGAGACCGGCGCCAGCGGGTCGGGGTGCAATCACGTCGAGCGTCGTTCACTGGCGGTGCCACGGGTCGATGATGTCGAGCCCGTCGAACCGGGCGAAGTCCTTGGTATTGCGGGTGACCAGCGTCATGCCATGGACCAGTGCGGTTGCACCGATGAGCGCATCGCGGAAGGGCGCCGGGTTCGGAACGTGGAGCGCCGCGGCACGTCGCGCGACCGTCGCGTCGATGACGAAAACACGCTGGTCGAACGCCGCTGCAACACTCTCATCGAGCCAACGGCGGAGCACAGCCCCCTTGGCTGGATCGGCACGCTCGGCGAGCAGCACCCCGTGCTCGAGTTCGTGGATCGTGACCGAGGACAGGAACAGCTGACCTGACGGAATCTCGGATGCCCAGGCGTCGACCTGGGGATCGGCCTTGCCAGAGCGCACCTTTCGCAACTCGGACACAACGTTGGTGTCGAGCACGAACATCAGCTGAACTCGGCCGGACGCGCGTGCTCGGCGGACGTCGGCAGTACCAACTCGATGTCCTCTACCCCGGCAGGCTCGGCCAGCCGGTCCAGGACATGTTCGGTGCCGAGCAGCCGCTCGTAGTCGTCGTAGGACAACAGTACGTGGGCGGGACGGCCGCGATCGGTGATGTAGACCGGGCCGTGCGCCGCGGCCCTCTTCGCGCCGCTGGTGTCCTGGTTGAACTCCCTACTACTCATCCTGGTTACCATCACCCAGCTCCTATGTAGCTACGTTGCTACCTTACGGTGGGCTCTCTCGTTCCGCAAGATCACCCGGTGGGCGGCCGCGACCTCGGACGCCGAACGAGTCGATCAGCCGCGTGGTGACGCCGTGTGGCCCTTCCATCGCCGGGCGCGGCTTCCCAGCCTGGGCATCCGCCGCAGGACCGCCACGACCACAGAAGCCCGAGCCGCGCTCCGACAACCACGGATGAACCCAGGAAACCCCCGGATCGAAGGCACCCCTCGCGGCGCATGCCCGTGGTGGCGCTCCTGCTGGATGGCTAGTTGGCCGCCGGCGACACCGACCTCCTCGATCTGGCAGCTGACGACGTCACCGTGCTCCGCCCACGCGAACTCCTCAGATGACGAGAAACGTGTACGGGCAACGGCTCGGCTCCATCGCCCAGCCGACTGTTGGAACGAGCTGTCAACGCAGCAGCCCCCAGTCGGGGACCGGGGGCTGCAGGGGTGGGGCGTAGAGGATTCGAACCTCTGACCTCTGGCGTGTCGACCAGCGGCGGAGGGTCCAGGACCGTCCAGCCCGGTCCACAGAACCGGCTCTGAGCAGGGGCGATACTCCACCGACATCCAGCGACGTCCAGCCCGATCCGAACCAGTTGGCTGTCAATCGGGCTGTCACGACCGGCTCCCCGTCCCGGCACGAACCATGCCTGGCACGAAGCCAAGTGCGGACCGTACGACAGGCATCACACGTCAAGGCTACTTGACGACAGCTAGGCGGCCAGCGACACTCACAACATGAGTACACGCCTGGATGCTGAACGACGCGACGAACAGGTCCGCGTCGAGATCGAACTCGGCTCGTCCGACCCGCTCGGCCAACTGCGGGGCCTGCGTGCTGCGGACCGTCAACTCGATGTCTGGCAGCGGCAGACCATCACCCGCGCCCGGGAGCAGGGATCCTCGTGGTCCCAGATCGGTGATGCGCTCGGCGTGACGAAGCAGGCCGCGTGGGCGCTGTACAACGAGGGCGTCCGGGACGCGCTCGATGCGGTGCGGCAGCGCAGCGGGCTCACCGATGAGCAAGCCCAGCAGCTCGCGGACGAGGAACGCGACGCCCTACGCGCGCGGTGAGGGTCATCCTCGACCCGAACGTGCTCGTCTCGGCCATGGTGGCGCCGGGGGTCTCGGCCGAGCTGCTCGATCGGTGGCTGACCGACCGTCCGTTCCAGCTCGTGGTGTGTCCGCTCCTCATCGCCGAGCTTCGTGGTGTCCTCGCACGGCCGAAGTTCCGCCGCTGGACCACGACCGAGGCAGCAACGGCCTTCGTGGATCTCCTCGAACGCGAAACAGAGTCGTGGGTCGACCCGCACGAAGTCCCGCCCGCCACCGGGGACCCCAAGGACGACTATCTCGTTGCGCTGCACCGAAGCTGCCAGGCCGACCTGCTGGTCTCCGGGGACTCCGACCTCCTCGGTCTGGCAGCCGACGACGTCACGGTCGTCACCCCAGGCGCGCTCCTCGAACGTCTCCAGCTGTGAGCATGCAGGAGCCCGGCTCACCATCGAGTTGGCTGTC
>PWWI01000258.1 GCA_003561535.1 Nitriliruptoraceae bacterium | reverse complement strand
TCACGTCGCTGGTATCGGCCTCGTGTGTCGTTGCGAGGAGGAAGCCCAGCACCCGGCGCGTGTCTCTGGGGTCGATCATGCCGTCATCGAGCCCCCGGCCCGAGGTGACGAAGGCGGACTGTTGCGCCTCGTGATGGCGGACGATCTGCTCGACGTAGGCGTTGACGGCGTCCTCGTCCAGCGCCTCACCCTTGCGTGCCGCGCGTTGCTCAGCGACGATCCGCATGGTCGTCGCGGCCTGCGCCCCGCCCATGAGCCCGGTTCGGGCGTTCGGCCACGTGAACAGGAAGCGTGGGTCGTACCCGCGTCCGCACATGCCGTAGTTGCCGGCGCCGAAGCTCGCGCCGATCATGAAGGTGAACCTCGGGACGGGGGCGTTGGTCACCGCCTGGATCATCTTGGAGCCGTGCTTGACCATGCCGCGCTGCTCGGTCGCGGTCCCGACCATGTAGCCGGTGGTGTTCTGGAGGAAGACCAGTGGTGTCCCGAGCTGGGTACAGCGGTGGATGAAGTGGGTGGCCTTCGTCGCGCCCTCGTTGTCGATCGGGCCGTTGTTGCCGATGATCCCGACCCGGTACCCGTGGACCTCGGCGTCCAGGCAGACCGTGGCGGGTCCGTACCCGGGCTTGAAGTCGAGGAGCTCGGAGCCGTCGACGATGCGGGCGGCGACCTCGCGCATGTCGTAGGGCTGGCGGTAGTCGAGGGGGACGATGCCGCACAGCTCGTCAGGGTCGTAGCGCGGCTCGGCGAAGTCGCGGAGCGGTTCGGGCAACCAGGACCTGCCCCACTGCATGCGAGCGATGACCTCCCGCGCGATGCGGATGCCGTCGTTGTCGTCCTCGGCCACGTACTCGACGAGCCCCGAGGTGGTCGCGTGCATGTCGATGCCGCCGAGGGACTCGTCATCGGCGATCTCGCCCGTGGCCGCCTTCAGCAGGGGCGGACCGGCCAGGAACGCCTTGCCCCGGCCGCGGACGCCGATCACCACGTCGCTCATGCCGGGGAAGTAGGCGCCCCCGGCCGTGGACGAACCGTGCAGGACGGTGATGACCGGCAGGCCGGCGGCCGAGAGCCGAGCCATGTTGGCGTAGAACGCCCCACCGCCGACGAAGAACTCGACCTGCGTCTCCAGCAGGTTCGCGCCCGCTGACTCCACCAGCATGACCAGCGGGAGCTGGTTCTCCAGGGCGAGCCGCTGGGCACGCAGGAACTTCTCACCCCCCGGCGGCGTGAGTGCTCCGGCGTTGATGCCGGAGTCGTTGGCGATCACCATGCAACGGGTCCCCGACACGAACCCGATCCCGATGAGCTGGGCTCCGCCCGGGATGCTCGTCGACTCGTCATCGGTGTCCCGCAGGTATCCGCCGAGGTTGCCGATCTCGACGAACGGTGTGCCCGGGTCGAGCAGGCGGGTCAGTCGCTCCCGGGGGAGGAGCTGCCCGCGGGAGGCGAAGAAGTCCGCCTTGGCGTTCGACCGCGCCGCCGTTCTCGCGGTGAGCTGCCGGAGCTGCTCCACGAGCGCGAGCATCTGCGCACGGTTGTCCTGGTACGTCGCTGAGGACGTGTCGATGCGGCTGCGGAAGGTGGGCACGTCGGCGACCTCAGTGACTGAGCGTGCCTTATATATAGCATCTATGAAGTGGCAGTCAAAGACGATTTCGCCCGCGGTCGATCGCCGCGAGGTGATTCCGCCGTCAACGGGTTCAACGCCGCATCTATAGCTTCTTATCACCGATAAGGCATGTCATGCGGTCGGTGCTGCCCGCGGCGGTGAGGCGTGAATGGCAAATTCTGAGTTTACATCATATTGATTACTGCTAATATACCCTCCGGGCGCGGAGAGCTGGGTGGGTTCAGCCCGAGATCGTCGTGGTGAGCCGACCGGCACCACGCCGCCGTTCCGAGGACGAGAGCGCCTCGCTGGGGGCGTCTGCGACGAGCGATGGAGGGATAGATGACCGGGTCACCGTTCACCACGGAGCACGACGACCTCCGGGCTCGTGTGCGCCACTGGGTCGATGAGGAGTTGCTGCCCCACGTCGACGAGTGGGAAGCCGCTGACCTGTTCCCCGACGAGGTGTTCCACCGCGCCGGCGAGCTCGGGTTCCTCGGCCTCTCGGTGCCCGTTGAGGACGGTGGCCAGGGGTGGGACTACTGGGCGACGGTGGTGTTTCTCGAGGAGATCTCGCGTGCCTCCGGATCCATCGCGATGGGTCTCGGGGTCCAGACGGACATGTGTACGCCGCAGATCCGGCAGTTCGGTACCGCCGAACAGATCGAGCAGTACCTCAAGCCCGCGTACCGAGGCGAGAAGATCGGGTCGGTCGGGATCACGGAACCGGACGTGGGCTCCGATGTCGCCTCGATCCGGACCCACGCGAAGCCCACGGCGGACGGGTGGGTCATCAACGGCTCGAAGATGTACATCACCAACGGCGTGCGCGCCGATTGGGTCACGATGGTGGTGCGCACGGCCGAGCAGGATCGGTCAGCACCGTCGGCGGGGATGTCGCTGTTCCTGGTCGACACCGACCTCCCAGGCTTCTCCGTCTCGAAGAAGCTGGACAAGCTCGGCATGCGCTCCTCCGACACGGCGCTGCTGTTCCTCGATGACGTGCACCTGCCTGCGGACGCTCTGCTCGGCACGGAGCACGAGGGGTTCAAGCAGCTCATGTGGGGGTTGCAGGGCGAGCGGTTGGCCGGTGGACTCCTCGCCCTGGGCGGCGCTCAGATGATGTTCGACCAGCTGCTCGAGGACGCGGGTGTCCGCGCTGGTGCCGGTACGGGATCCCTGCGCTCGCAGCGGCTCAGGGACCGCATCGCGGAGCTGGCCACCGACCTCGAGGCGAACCGACGCCTCATCTACGACTGCTGTGACAAGTGGAACCAGGGCGTCTACGCGCGGACGGAGATCGCGATGGTCAAGCTCGCTGCGGCCCAACTCGCGTCGAAGATCGCGGACGAATCGATGCAACTCCAGGCCGGGAACGGCCATCGGGCGGGGGACGCTCGTGAATCAGCCTGGCGCGATGCGCGTCTCCACCGGATCGGTGGTGGTTCTGACGAGGTGCAGCGCCAGGTCATCTCTCGGATGATGGGCTTGTGAGCCAGGAGTCGACCATGCTGAAGCTGGATCCAGAAGCGTTCGCGACCGAGCCGGCCCTCCCGCTCTTCCGCGAGGAGCACGATGCCTACCGTGAGGCGGCCAGGGACTTCGTGGCGGGGGTGATCACCGGCAACGTCGAGGCCTGGGAGGTCGATCGGGAGTACCCCCGTGAGCTGTTCCGCACGGTCGGGGCCGCCGGCCACTTCGGAGCACAGTTCGATCCCCGATGGGGAGGCGCAGGGCCGGATCTGGTGGCGTCCGCGGTGTTCACCGAGGAGTTGGCTCGCTGCGGATCAGCGGGACTGGTGGCGGACCTCCGAGCGCATGCCGGCTTCGCGTGCCGCTACCTCGACCGGTACGGCACCGACGAGCAGAAGCAGCGCTACCTCGCGCCGTCCATCGCCGGCGAGCTCGTCGGAGGTGTCGGTGTCGTCGAGGTGGATGGCGCTGGCACCGTCGACGGGCTGGCGCTCCGTGCCGTGCGGGACGGGGACGACTGGGTGCTCGACGGTGCCGACGCGTTGGTGCTCAACGGCTCCTGGGCGGACTACCTGATCGTCCCGGCTGCGAGCGACACTTCGACACCGGATCCCGAGGTCCTGCTGTTCATCCTGGACACCACCGCTTCCGGGGTCGAGAGGCACCGGGATCTGCGGGGAGGGTGGCGGACGGCCCACACCGCGGCGCTCTCGTGCACCGCGGTCCGGGTCTCCGATGAGAACCGCCTCGGTCGGCCCGGTGACGAGGTTGCTGCGATCACCGAGCAACTGGTGTGGGAGCGGCTCGTGCTCGCCCTCGGCGCGGTGGTGGCGGCCGAGGTGAGCCTCGAGCAGGCGATCGCCTACACCCGGGAGCGGCAAGCCTTCGGCCGGCCGGTCGCGTCCTTCCAGGTGTGGCAACACCGCTTCGCCGACCTCGGCACCGAGGTCGAGCTCGCTCGCTCCCTCACCTACCACGCACTGCGTCTGTACGTCGCCGAGGAGGAGGGCGAGGACGTCCTGCCGGGTGAGCTGGACCGTGCCACCGCGATGGCCAAGCTCTACACCGATCGCGTGGCGCAACGGACCGCTGACGAGTGCGTGCAGGCCCACGGCGGCGCTGGCTACCTGACGGAGTACCCGGCACAGCGGTACTGGCGTGACACGCGGTTGGGTGTGCCCGGCGGCGGCAGTGACGACACGCTGCGCGAGATCGTCGCCAGGAGCTACGGGCTGTAGTCGGACTGTTCCCAGGAGGTCCGCCGAGTGAGCCTCGACGAGCACGGCGGGGCCACGGTGGGTGCACCGCGCTCGACCGCGCAGGTGGAGCTCCCTGCGCTGCGCACCTACCTCGACGAGGTGCTCCCCGGGGGTGTCGACGGCGACCTCGACGTCGAACTGTTGTCGGGCGGTCGGTCCAACCCGACCTTCCGGCTCGCTGACGTCACGAACCGCTGGGTCCTCCGGCGCCCACCCTACGGGCACGTCCTGCCGACGGCGCACGACATGGGCCGGGAGTACCGGGTCCAGACCGCTCTGGCCGGCACGTCCGTGCCGGTCGCACGGACCGTCGCGCTGTGTGAGGACGCGTCCGTCATCGGCGCGCCGTTCTACGTCATGGAGATGATCGACGGCGTGACCCTTCGCGACGCCACCCAGACCGGCCGGTTGTCGGTCGAACAGCGACGTCGGCTCAGCGAAGCCATGGTCGACATCCTCGTCGCCCTGCACGAGGTCGACCCTGGCGAGGTCGGCCTGGCGGGCTGGGGGCGTCCCGACGGGTACCTCGAGCGGCAGCTGCATCGCTGGCGCCAGCAGTGGCAGGCGTCGGCGACGGCACCACGCCGTGAGGTGGACGAACTGCTCGACCTCCTGGGTCGCAGCTGCCCCGCCACCCGCGATCCCGGGATCGTCCACGGGGACTTCAAGCTCGACAACCTGATGGTCGATCCGAGGGATCCGGCGATCGTGCGCGGTGTGCTGGACTGGGAGATGTCGACGCTCGGTGACACGTTGACCGATGTCGGCATCCTGCTCAGCTTCTGGGACCAGCCAGGCGAGGTGCCCAACCCCATCAGCCAGGGAGCGACGGCGCTCGAAGGCTTCCTCTCCCGCGAGCAGATGGCCCGCCGTTACGCCGTGGCCCGCGGCCTCGACCTCGAGGACCTGACCTGGTACCTGGTGTTCGCCGATCTCAAGATCGGCATCATCCTGGAGGGGATCCACGCCCGGCACCGTCTGGGACAGACGGTCGGGGAGGGTTTCGATGGCGTGGGGGACATGGCGGGCGTGTTGCTGCAGCGCGCCCACGAGCGGGCCGGTGCGCAGCTTCTCGCACCGTGACGTGACGATCCGGAGGCACCTGTGAGCTACCGAACCTTCGACCTGACCTGGCCATCGCCACAGGTCGCTCTTGCGACCCTCGACCGCCCCGATCGCCTGAACGCGATCACGTTCGAGATGTTCGACGAGTTCGCCCAGCTGCAGGCCGACCTCGCCGACCGGGACGTGCGGGTCCTGGTCATGACCGGCGCGGGCCGGGCGTTCTCTGCCGGACTCGACCTCGACGAAGCGGCACTGTTGTCTTCGATGTCCGCCGCGGAGATGCTCCGGCGCCAGACGGGGTGGTCACGTGCGATCGCGGGGTTCGCGGACCTGCCGTTCCCGGTGCTCGCTGCGGTCAACGGCGCTGCCGCCGGTGCGGGCATGGCGCTGGCGCTGATGGCCGATATCCGGGTGGCAGCGACCACCGCCCGCTTCAACGCCGCGTTCGTTCGGATCGGGCTGAGCGGTGGCGACTGCGGGACCTCCTGGACGCTGCCCCGGCTGGTCGGCTTGTCACGAGCGACGGAGATCCTGCTGACGGGCCGTTTCGTGGAGGCCGAGGAGGCCCGCGACATCGGGCTGGTCACCGAGGTGGTGGAACCCGAGGCGCTGGTGCACCGCGCCCTCGAGATCGCCGCTGTCATCGCCGGGAACTCACCGGTCGGAGTTGCGCTGACCAAGCAGGTGGTACGCGCCAACGTGGACGCACCCAGTCTGCAGGCCGCGCTCGAGGTCGAGGACCGCAACCAGGTGATCGCCACCCGAACCGCTGACATGGTCGAAGCGCTGACCGCGTTCCGGGAGAAGCGTCCTCCGACGTTCGTCGGGAACTGACGGCACCAGCGCGCTCGGGACCACCAGGCACCTGAGGGCGAGGCCGCAGATGGGTCTGCGAGGCCGTTGGTCACGGTGGTCAGGCGCGGCGTCGACACCTACGACCTACAGCGACGCCGTTCGACGCGAATGAGCGAGTGAGCGGTCGCTGAGGCAGTGGTCGGGGACCCGGTAGCTGGTGTTGATGGAGTACCTCTCATCCGCTACACCGGTGCTGTCGCCAGGTGATCGTCCTCGAAAGGAGCAGCGTGGATCCGGATGACGCGACCGACTCGCTCACGGAGCTCGACACGCTCGACGAACTGGCCACCACCCTCACGCGCAGCCGACGGGGTGCGGTCGTGCTGTCAGGCGCCGGTATCTCGGTCTCGAGCGACATCCCCGCGTTCCGGGGCAGCGGGGGACTCTGGGCCCGTTACGACCCCACCGAGTATGCGACCATCGAAGCCCTCGAGGCCGACCCGGTGAAGGTGTGGCAGATGCTGTGGGAACTCGACGCGGTCCTGGAGGCGGCCGAGCCCAATCCCGCCCACCTCGCGATCGCCGAACTGCAGGACCTCGGTGTGGTGTCCACGATCATCACCCAGAACGTCGATGCGCTGCACCAGGAAGCGGGCAGCGAGGACGTCATCGAACTCCACGGGTCACGCCGGACCTTGAGCTGCCTCACCTGCCAGCACACGGTCACCCGCGATGAGGTGGCGAAGGAGGCCACGCGAGGTGAGGTCCCCAGATGTCAGGCGTGTGGTGGGCAGCTGCGACCCGACGTCGTGTTCTTCGGGGAGCTCCTGCCCCAGGCCGCGCTCCACCGGGCGCACGAAGCCGTCCGGCGCTGCAACGACCTGATCGTCGCCGGGACCGCCGCCGAGGTGGAACCAGCCGCCAGCCTGCCACGGCTCGCCGAGCGTGAAGGGGCGCGGGTCTGGGAGATCAATCCGGACCCCACCCTGCCGACCGACCGACGGATCCCGCGACCTGCAGAGCACGTCCTGCCCGCGCTCGTCGAACGTCTGCGTTCACAGCAGTAGCCCCGCGGCATCGAGGTCGCGGTCCTCGGATCTCGCGGGAGGGTGGAGGTGCGTGACGTGAGAGCACTGACCGGCTTCCCGGGTCAGCGCTGAGGGCCTTTCCTGAGGACCGGGCCAGGTGCGCACCGATCGTTCGCCCGCTCCAGGCCAGCGGACGGAGACCCGACATCGCCGTGCTCGGTCACCAGCTCCCTGGCCTCGTCGGGTTCGCCACGCCCGGTCGACCATCGCCGGTTGATCGGCATGGCCGGTTCGTTCCTCTCGTCTGAAGGCTTCGGATGGTGCGGTTCCGTGCGTTCGGCAACGACGTCGAGCCGAGAGGATGATGGTGAGCTCTTCGAACGCCCGGGACCGGCCGATCGTCGTCGGGTGTGACGAGGTGGTGCTTCGCGAGGGCAGTGTCGAGGACCTGCGACGCTACATCGACGCCCTCTACCTGGCCGATCGGTTCGACGGTTTCGTGCTTACGGGTGCGATGCGCTTGGCTTGGGCGCAGTTGCTCGGTGTCTGGGCGGCCTGAGTGGGTGGATGCTCACCGAACAGCAACGACGCCTCGCGCTGCTACAGGTCAGCGGCGAGGCGCGGCATCGCGACCATCGAGCGCGTGCAGCGGTTGCCGAGCAGGTCGAGTTGCCGAGGGCGTGCCGGTAGTCCTCCCTCCATATGGTTCGCAGCAAGCCGGCCGGATCACGATGCGGCACCCGCTGAAGCTTGCCGGCGGGGAGCGATAGCGGGCGTGTTGCCTCGATCCGACTGGCCCTTGTCGTGCAGCAGATTATGCTGCACACTACGTTGCATGGACACGTTGCGCCGCAAGACCATCAACTTCGACCACGCCGACACGCCGGTGGTCGCGCCGTTCCTGGATGAGGACTCAGCGGAGCATGCTGCGCTGGAGCGGATCGTCGGTGAACGGCTCGCGTCCGATTCGGCGGAACTCCGCGCGCTCGTGCTGCTCGGGGTGGGCCGCGTCCGCGAGGCGCTACTCGAGGACGCCTACAACCAGGCCGTGGACGCCGGCGACTTCGACGACACCCGCACATGGGTCGAGCAGACCACCAGCGCCAGACGGCGTCGGCGCGCCTCCGCGTGACTGCCGCCAACGAGCTGCTGCGCGGCAGCGTGTGGTCGTTCCGCTACCTCGATGACGAGGAACCGAAGCCGGTGGTCATCGTGTCCAACGATGGCCGGAACCGGTCACGGTTCGAGTGGGTCCACGTCGTGCGCATCACGACGCGACCGAAACGGCCGCTACCGACCATCGTGGAACTGAGCGAGGCTGACGCCCCGGTCACGGGGCGAGCGATGACCGACGAACTCGAACTGGTCCACAAAGCCGACCTCGAAGATCGCCGCGGCATGCTCAGCCGACCCACGATGGCCGCGATCGATCAAGCACTGCGAGACGTCCTCTCACTGCGCTGACCAGGACCGTTCTACGACGCCACCTCGCCCGCCGCTCCCGCGGACGCGCCGATGGGAACGGTTCCCGAACCTCGCTGCAACCGCCGCAGGTGCACGCTTCGTCCAGAGCTTCACCGGGGCCATCGCCCGACGACGGCGAGTCCCTTTCGGCTCGTGTGAGATGGGAGTCGCGCATCAGTGTGGCCGCGATGGTGTTTGCGACACCGCGATGCCCGATCGCGTGCTAGCCGGCGAGAACCGGCGATACGGCTGCAAGCACGGGCTCCCAGAGGGGTCTGGGAGCCCGGATCCGAGGTGGTCAGGGGCGGGATCGAACCGCCGACACCACGGTTTTCAGGTACGAGGTTCGAGGCGAACTGAGCGAGATGCTGCGAACTGAGCGAATGAGTGGTCGCTCAGGAAATGGTCGGCTGGATGGATTTCGATGGCAGGTCGGTTCGGACGGTTGCGCCACGCGCCGGCTCTCGGGTCTGGGAGCCGGGGGTGGACGGCTGTCGGGTGGCCATGTCGACATCGCCGGGCTGCGCAGCGCGGGTCAGGTTCGCGCCTTGTCGGCGAACCGCTGTCGCGCTGCTTGGCGCGACACCCCGAGCGCGACCGCGATCTGGTTCCACGACCTGCCGTGGGCCCGGGCGATCTCGACCGTCTCCCGCAGCCGTGCCTCGTCGTCACGAACGGTCTGCGCAGCCTCGGCGACGCCGCGAAGGTCGTCGGTGGCTAGGACCTTGTCGGACTCGGGATCGAACTCCTCGGCGAACTTCTCGAAGCGTTCCGCTGCGCGTTCGATCTCTTCGTCCGAGTGTCGCATCGGCATCACCCCTACGTGAGGAATCTGTGGAACTTGCGTCGCAACGGCATCGCGTGGATGGCCACGGGATCGTCGCCTTCGATGTCGAGGACGCCGATCTCCAACAGTGCGCCGTGGGTCGCCGCTCCGATCAGCATCGTCAGGTCGTCGTCTATCGACACCCACCGCCTCGCGTTGCGAACAGCGTGCCGGATGTCGGCGTCGCGGACACCGTGCCTGCGGGCCGGCCCACCCATCCGCACCTAGACAACCTATCTTGTCTGAACTCCGGGTCAACCACCATCGGGCAGCTCTCCGCCAGGGAGAGCTCGGGCGACGGCTGTCACCTGCGACTCGATTGCTGGATCTGTTCGCGGAAGGCAAGGACGTGGGAGCGCTGCAGGCGTCGGTGGGTGCCGCACCGGTGGAGCGGGATCCGGCCGGCCTCCAGCCAGGCGACCAGGGTCGGGCGCGAGACGCCGAGCAGCGTGGCTGCCTGTCCGGTTGTGAGCACCTCGTCAGCTGCCGGTGGCTCGTCCCGCTGCTGAGGGATGACGTCGGCGAGGATCGCCTCGATCGACGCGGCTGCGGCCGCCGATGAGGACCGCACCTCATCAGGTGTCGGGGTCGGTGGCGGGGCCGGCGTCGGGCTGTTCGATCGAGACGTCTCGTCGTCGTGTGCGACGGAGGTTCTGCGCCGGCCGGCAAGCTCGGCCGTCCGCAGCAGCGGTTCGGCATCCTCGGCGAGCGCACGGGTCGGGTAGGTGGCTGCGAACGCGACATCGTGGTGTTGGAAGCGCACCTGGAAGGACCCCGAGGGCAGCTGACGGATCCCCATGACGCGTGAACGCTCCGGTCGGCTCAGCCGTTCACCGTAGGTCGCTCTGGATGACAGACGACCCGGTTATCCACAGGCATGAGGAGGAGGCCGGCGTCGCGGTTGGCACAGATCTGGATCGAGAGCCCTGGAGCGGGCCGTAGACGAAACCGACCCGACGTGCCGGATTCGGGCTCAGAAACCGTGCTACGACCCAGAATATGGGCTGGTGGTCAGGGGCGGGATCGAACCGCCGACACCACGATTTTCAGGTGCGAGGTATGACGCGAACTGGCCGAATTGCGGCGAACTGAGAGAACTGTCGACAACTGGGAGAACTGGCGGTCGCTGAAGCAACAGTCGGTTGGACATATTTGGACAGAGGTGCTGCCGAGTCGCCCTCGCTCGGGACGCCCACGAGCGGCGTTCGGCGGGGCCGGTGGCGAGGCATGGGCGTCGAGACGTTCCTCTTGGCGCGAGCAGTATTCGCGACTGCGAGCGAAGGGTCCGTCGTCTGGCTGCGACGCGGTGTTGGGCGGCGGCCCTACGGTCAGACCACATCGGTATGATGTAGTCATACCCACGGGAGGACGTATCGTGGCCGTTCGGAAGATCGCGGTGACCTTGCCCGAGGAACTGTTCGACATGGTCGAGCGGCTTCGGGAGATCGAGCACCGGTCCCGCTCCGAGGTGTTCCAGGAGGCGCTACGGCGCTACTTCGGCGAGCCGGTGTACGAGCCGACCGACGAGGAGCGGCGCCTGTTGGACGAAGCGCTTGCTG
>PWWI01000303.1 GCA_003561535.1 Nitriliruptoraceae bacterium | reverse complement strand
TGTCGAAGCGCTCGGGCATGACCGGGTACCGATCGGGGGCGATCGCCGGCGACCGTGAGCTGATCGCGCGGTTGAAGGTGCTCCGGCCCCACGTCGGCACCGCCTCGCCCGACTTCGTCCAGGCCGCGGCGATCGCCGCGTGGAGCGACCAGACCCACGTCGACGAGCGGCGGGAGATCTTCCGCACCAAACGCGCGGTGCTGCTCGACCACCTCGCCGACGTCGACATCGAGGTGTCCGGCTCCGCGGCCACCTTCTACCTGTGGTTCCGCGCCCCCGGCGGGGACGACGCCGCCTACGCCGAGGCACTCCTGGATGAGCGGATCGTCGCGTCGCCCGGTCGGGCCTTCGGGCCGGGTGGGACCGGGTGGCTGCGGCTGGCGCTGGTGCCGACGGTGGCGGGCTGCCGCGCGGCGGTGGCCGCCTGGCAGGCCGCGATCGAGGCGGGCCGGCTGCCGACCGACTGACCCAGGCTCTGCAGGATCGTGGTCAGTGCGTCAGCGCCGCGTCCGCGTCGCGCAGCCGTTGCGCCATGGCCTTGAGCAGGCGAAGGCTGAGGTCGGGGGCGTTGGCCAGCAACGGCCCGAACTCCCGCTCACCGATCACCAGCACCGACATCGGCTCGTCGGCGACGACGGTGGCCGATCGTGGCTTGCTATCGAGCAGCGACATCTCACCGACGAAGTCGCCGCGCCGCAGCTGCGCGAGGACCTTGCCGTTGCGGCTGACCGTGGCGGTGCCGCTGACGAGGATGAACAGCTCGTGGCCGATCGAGCCCTCCCTGGCGAGCACGTGACCCGCCTCGAACTCGAGCTCGTCGCTGTGTCGTGCCACCTCGTCGAGCTGCTTCTTGGTCAGGTACGAGAACATCGGGATGGCTCGGAGCATCTCGACCTTCTGCGAGCGGTTGCGCAGCAGCACGTTGGCTGACCTCCTCGGCGACAGTTGAGTTGTCCCACGGAACACCGCCGCTGTCCAGCGCCAGCTCCCGCAGGTCGTCGCCCATCGACCAGCCGGTGAGCGGTAGAAAAGCTAGTCCTATCACAACCCGTCCACGGATGGTGGTGCGTCACGGCTGACGGCGGTGCGCAGCCGTGGGCCCGCCAGCGTTGCACGGTCGCCGCTAGCCGTGCTCGCGCTCCGCCTGGCGGAGCTCACGACGCTGGGCCCAGCTGGCTCGCAAGCGCTGCACGGCGCTGGCCGACAACCCGCCCATGTAGACCAGCGCGAACGCGACCAGCGCCAGGGCCAGGGCGAGGAAGGCCTCGGTGCCCACCGGCGCACCGAGCTCCGCGGAGCCCCCGACGCCGGCCTCGGACGGCCAGGGCCACAGGACGCGGACGCTGCCGACCATCAGCCCGATCAGGGCCGCGAGCACCAGGTCGTGAGCCCGGGCGAGCAACCAGTTGAGGAAGGTGGAGAAGGCCGCGAGACCGAGCAGGCAGCCGATCGCGAACAGGATCAGGATGCCGAAATCGCGGTCGGCCGCCGCTGTGACGACGGTCGGGTACAGCCCCAGGATCAGCAGCAGGAACGAACCCGACACGCCCGGCAGGATCCACGCGGTCACCGCGATCGCACCACCGGCGACGATCAGCAGCAGGTTCGGGTCCTCGATCGTGCCGGGCGAGAACCCGAGGCCGATGAAGCTGACCGCCGCGGCGGCCACGACCACCAGGAAGTGCCGTCCCCGGCCCTCCCGCAGGCGTCGGCCCGCGATGACGGCGGCCCCGAGCACCAGCCCGAGGAACACCGACGACATCTCCATGGGGCGGGTCTCGAGCAGCTCACGCAGGGGGCCCACCACGGTGAACAGCACCCCGAGCATGCCGACGCCGAGCACGATGACGAACAGCCAGTCGATCAGCAACAGCGCATGCCACGCATCCCGGGGTCGGGCCCGAACCAGCAGCGACAGCGTCCGCGCGCCCTGCCGGATGTTGGCGATCAGGCGCTCGTAGATGCCGGCCACCAGCGCGACGGTGCCGCCGGAGAACCCGGGGACGACCTCCGCGGCACCCATGACCCCGCCGGTGACGAAGGTGCCGAGCAGGGCGGCCGGACGGCGCATCGTCGCCATCGCCTCGAGCGGGCGCTCGCCCACCAGCTGCTCGATCGGCAGCTCGCCGTCGGGGATCGCATCGAGGGGGTCGAGAGAGATCGGCCCGTCGTCCGCAGCCGGGGAGTCCGCGGCTGGGCCCTCGCCCGCAGCCGGGGAGTCCGCGGCTGGCCCGCCGTCCGCGGCCGGGGAGTCCGCGGCTGGGCCCTCGCCCGCAGCCGGGGAGTCCGCGGCTGGGCCCTCGCCCGCAGCCGGGGAGTCCGAGGCTGGCCCGTCGTCCGCAGCCGGGGAGTCCGAGGCTGCGTCGGCCACCGCGGGGTCCCCCGCGGGACGCTGCGCCTCATCCTCGGCCATGCCGACCTCCCATCGGCCGCAACGCTACCTCGATGCGCGCCAACCGGACGTGGTGACGGTCGCGCCCGTGAGAACCAGCGGTATCCCGCTGGTTCTCACGCACCGACCCGCCGACGGACCGGCCGAGCCCCAACCGCACGCGAGAAGCAGCGGTATCCCGCTGCTTCTCGCGTGCGGCACGGCACAGGGCCCAGGTTGCGGCCCCCCACCGAGAGGGCCGTCAGCCGTCCAGCATGCTCGTGAGCTGCTTGACCGAGGGGACGCGGCCGCTGACGACCACCTTGCCGTCGACGACCAAGCCGGGCGTCGACATGATCCCGTAGCCCATGATGTCGGCGGCGTCGGTGACCTTCTCGATCGTGGCGTCCTTGCCGAGACCTTCGAGCGCCTCGCGGGGGCGGGCCTCCATGGTCACGCAGTTCTTGCAGCCAGGTCCCAGGACCTTGATATCCATCGGTGTTCCTCTCGTGTCGTGGCGTTCGGGTGGTCGGAGCGTGCGGTCAGACGATCAGGTCGAAGATGAAGCCGATCGCGATGATCCCGGTGGTCACCACCGCGGTGAAGATCGCGAGCAGTGGCAGCTTCATCACGCGCTTGAGCAGGATCAGCGCCGGCAGGGACAACGCCACGATGCTCATCATGAACGACATCGCCGTGCCGAGGCCCAGCCCCTTGGCGTAGACCGCCTCGACCAGGGGCACCACGCCGGCGACGTTGGCGTACAGCGGCACCCCGGCCACCGTGGCGACGGGCACCGACCACAGGCTGTCGGCGATGCCGGTGGTCTGGAAGAAGTCCTCCGGCACCCAACCGTGGATCCCGGCACCGATACCGATGCCCACCAGCACGTAGGGCCAGACGGTGCGCACGATGTCCACCGTCTCGCCCTTGGCAGACTCGATGCGGTCGGCCAGGGTCGGCTTGCCGCCGTCCACGCCGGTGGGCACGGTGATGTCCTTCACGAAGGGGTCGATCCATCGCTCCAGATCGAACTGCGACAGCAGCACCCCGGCGATCACCGCCATCGTCATGGCCGTGAGCACGTACAGCGCGGCGATCTCCCACCCGACCATGCCGGCGAGCATGACCACACCGACCTGGTTGATCAGCGGTGAGGTGATCAGGAAGGTCAGGGTCACACCCAGGGGCACACCTGCGGCCACGAACCCGATGAACAGCGGCACCGAGGAGCAGGAGCAGAAGGGCGTGAGCGCGCCGAACACCGCCGCGAGACCGAACCCGACGGCCACGTGCCGGCCGATGATCAGCTCTCGCACCCGCTCGGGTGGGACCGCCGAGCGGGCCAGGGAGATCGCGAAGATCAGCCCGATGATCAGCAGCATGATCTTCGCGGTGTCGTAGAGG
This sequence comes from Nitriliruptoraceae bacterium, assembly GCA_003561535.1. GTDB lineage: Bacteria > Actinomycetota > Nitriliruptoria > Nitriliruptorales > Nitriliruptoraceae > T1Sed10-7. The sequence goes on along the minus strand of PWWI01000303.1, from coordinate 29,270 downwards.
AAGAAATGGACCGCGTGGCCCAGACGGGTCTCGGGATCCAACCCGGCGAGGTCGTAGATCAGCACATCCCACAGCCGCTCGTTGATGGCGTAGATCAGTGCCCAGGCGCCGGCTGCGGCCACCAGGCCGAGCACCAGGCGGCGGGTCGTCGACCCGGTCGGCCCGGTGGGCCCAGCGGCGTCGAGGCGGGTGTCGGTCGCCTGCTCCTGCGCTGACGGCTGCTCGGCCGGATCGCTGCTGGCGTCGTTGTCGGTGGTGCTCATCGGGTCGCCTCGTCGGTGGTCTCGCATGCGGAGCAGTGCGCGGTCAGGTGGTCAGGGTCGGTCAGCGTCGGAACGGCGGCGCGGACGGCATCCAACGCGCCCTCCTCGAGGTAGTAGCGCATCCGGCGCCCGTGGCGCTGAGAGGTCACGAGCCCGGCCCGCTTGAGCACCTTGAGGTGGAAGGCCAGTCGGTTGGCTGCCAGGCCGAGCTCCTCCTCGAGGTCGCAGTGGCAGCGGGCACCCCCACGCGCGAGGCTGTCCAACACCGCCAGGCGGGTCGGGTCCGCGGCGGCCTTGAGCAGCACGAGGCGACGGGTGTCATCCACCTCGACGTCGAGGGCCGGTGGGGTGCGGTCGGTGGCCATTGCCACCTCCGCGTTCAACGTTTCAACCATGGTTGAACAGTACCCGGCCTGCAGTGAACTGCAAGCAGGCCGAAGGTCCCCAACTCGGCGGCCCATCGGTCCCGGGGTACCGCGAGCCGCCGCTGGTCACCGGAAGGCACCCCCGAAACGGATCTGCACGGGCCCATGAGCCGGGACCTGCACCGGCCGATGTGGTCGTCGGAACTGCCAGCAGCGTCCGCACCCGGGTCGAAGGTGCGACCGGGCAGGTCGAGGGCTCCTCCGGTGAACCCGCGGGGCTCTCAGCACAGATGGGCGCGAACGCGGGGCAGACGAACCTGTTGGCGTTGAACGACACGATCGAGGCGGCGCGTCCGGGTGAGGTGGGCCAGGGTTCGCGGTGGTGGCCAACCAGGTCAAGGAGTTGGCGAAGCCGAGGGCGCGCGCCTGAGAGGCGGCGTCGATCGAGGCGCTGCGCGCCGGATCGGACACCGTGGTGTAGTACAGCTTCGCGACCACCCACGGCGCACCGGCATCCGGGAACCGCTCCGGGTCAGCAGCGGCCTCGTAGGCCGCAACGGTCAACAGGTGGGTGCGCGTATGGTCGGGATGGGGGCAGTCCCCGTCCGGCGGGTAGGTGACCAGGACCTCCGGCCGTGTCGCACGGATCAGCGCCACGAGCCGTTCGAGCGGTCGCTCGAAGGGGACCCGGTAGAAGCAGTCGGGGGCCAGGCCGTGCTGTCCGGGATCGAGCTCCGAGACCCCGTCGAAGCCCGGGACGTGTCCGGAGTCCGGGTAGCCGAACCGCACGCTGTCGGTCACCCCGAGCGCCGCCAGTGACGCGTCCAGTTCCCGCGCTCGCACCGCAGCGAGGTCGGCGTGCACCAGCATCAGGTGGTGCACGCCCAGAGGCCGATCGCCGCGGGTCACGCGACGAGCTCGCGGAGCCGCTCGGCACCCTCCGGAGCCTGCGCGCGCCAGGACGAGATGTACAACCGCTGGGCCGCTGCGGCGACCTCGCTGATCTGGCGAGCTTCCTGACGCGCACGGTCCTCGAGCAGCGGATGCTGCGTACCCGTCGCCGCCAGGCTGGAGTTCACGATCCAGCCGTAGGGGGTGATGCCGGCCCGGATCAGGTCGTCGGAGAGCCGGGAGGCCTCCAGGATCGGGGTTGACTCGGGCAGGGTCACGACAGCGATCCGCACCTGCTCAGGGTCACGCAGCCGTGGCAGCAGGGCCCTGACCTCATCAGCGACCTCGCCGCCGGTGGACGCCAGCTGCTGGTGGTACGCCGAGGACGCATCCAGCAACAGCAGGGTGTGTCCGGTGGGCGCGGTGTCGAGCACCACGAAGGCGTCCTCCGCCTGTGCCATGGTCCGAGCGAAGGCGCGGAACACCGCGATCTCCTCGGTGCAGGGGCTGCGGAGGTCCTCCTCCAGCAGGGCGCGACCGTCCTCGTCGAGCTCGCCCGCGGCGTCCATGACCTCGGCGGAGTACCTGGCGGTCTCGGCGACCGGGTCGATGCGCTGGAGCTCGAGACCGTCCGGCACTTCACCGACGGCGCGAGCGACGTGGGCGGCCGGATCGGTGGTGGACAGGATCACCCGGTGGCCGCGATCGGCCAGGGCGACCGCGACGGCGGAGGCGACCGTGGTCTTGCCGACGCCGCCCTTGCCCATGGTCATGAACACGCCGTGCCCGCCGGCCTCGACATCGTCGACCAGGGCGCGCAGGGAGTCGGTCACGTGGAGCGCCGGCGCGTCTTCGTCCGGATCGGTGACGTTCACGAGCTCCTGCGGGCTGACCAACGCACGCAGGGCCTCGACCCCGGTCAACGTCGAGGGCACGAGCGGCACCTCGGCCACCGCCAGCTCGGTGAGGGCCGCCGGGCGATCCGCCCAGGCTTCCTGCTGGCGGGCCTGGATCGCGATCGCCGTGGCGTCACCAGCGGGGTCGTCGAGCAGCACCCCGTTGAGCAGCAGCCGCTGGTTGTCGATGCCGATCCCGGCCAGCTCGGCTCCGGCGCGTGCCGCCTCGGCCAGCGCCGAGGCCTCCGGCCGAGACACCAACGCGACCGTGGTCAGCGAAGGGTCGGCCAGCGCGTCCAGCGCGGCCTGGTACCGGGACTGCTGGGCCTCGAGTCCCGCGAGTGGACCCAGGCAGCTCGCCCCCTGTGGGCTCTTCTCGATGTAGCCCGACCAGGCTGCCGGCAGGCTCAACAGCCGCAGGGTGTGACCGGTCGGCGCGGTGTCGAAGACGACATGGTCGTAGCGTCGACGGATGTCCGGATCGGCGAGTAGCGCCGTGAACTGATCGAACGCGGCGATCTCCACGGTGCAGGCACCCGCGAGCTGCTCCTCCATCGCCGCGATCGAGGTCGCCGGCAGGACACCCCGATAGGGACCGACGACCCGCTCCCGGAACGCGAGCGCCGCGGCCTCCGGATCGATGTCCATCACCTCGAGCCGCTCGACCAAAGGGACCGGCAGCGGGTCGCTGCCGACCTCCAGGCCGAACACGTCGCCGAGGTTGGAGGCGGGATCGGTCGACACGATCAGGACGCGGCCACCGCGGTCGGCCAGCGCGATCGCCGACGAGGCCGCGATCGTGGTCTTGCCCACCCCGCCCTTGCCGGTGAAGAAGGCGAACGGGGTGGTCCACCGACTCCACTCAGGAGCCGCCGTGGTCGGGGCAGGAACGGTCAGTGACACGGGGGAACTCCTGGTGGCGCCGTCGGGGGCACCGAGCCGTGGCGATGGGGCAGAGGGAGCTGCCGAGGGCTCGGCGCTGCAGTGACCCCTCAGAGCGACAGGCCGAGGGCACCGGCCAACTCCATGCGGTTGGGGTAACGACCGGCTGCGAACACCTCGCCACGGATGAACACCACCGGCAGCGCGTCCTCGCCATCACGGTCGAGCAACTCACGCACCTCAGGTGTCTCGACGAACCGCATCGGTTCCTGACCGAGGTTCACCCGCTCGACGGTCAGCCCCTGCTTGCCCAGCCAGCCGAGGTCCGCGGACACCCGCAACAGCATCGGGTCGATCCCCGGACCGCACACCCCGCTCGAACAACACATGGGAGGGTCGAACACGGCGACATCGACCGGTCCGGTCGGGGCGGTAGCTCGGTTGGCGGCATCGGTTCCGGTCGCCAGTGGCAGGTCCAGCGCGGGCAGCGAGTCTGACACGATGCGGGTCCTCTCGTGCGGTGGTGGGTGCGTCGGATCCGCGGGGCGGATCCGCGCGACCGCTACGCTGCTTGCGCTGCGGTGCAAACGACACTACCCTTGCCTGCAGTTGAGTGCAAGCACCCAGCCGGTGGCCGCGTACCCGGCACCACCGCCCCAGGCCCCAGGCCCCGGACCTCGGAGCGATCCCGTGGAGAGCGACAGCAGTGACCGGCGAGCCGTGTCGGCCGCCACGACCGGGTCCGAGGAGGTGGAGGCCACCGCCGAGGTGTTCCGCACCCTCGGTATGGCACGACGGCTCCAGATCATGCAACTGTTCCTCCACATCTCCGAGACCCTGTGCGGGTGCGAGATCGCCGACATCCTCGAACTCGAGGACTACCAGGTGTCACGGGACCTCTCGGCGCTGAGGAAGGCCGGGCTCGTCGAGTCGCAGAAACGGACGGGGACCTGGATCCACTACCAGGTGTGCAGCGATCCCTCACCGACCTCCGCACGGCTGCTCGACCTGGTCCGGCAGCTCCCCCTGACGCGACGCGTCGACGGCCGCCTCACGATGCGGCTCGCTTTCCGTGAACGCGCAGGATGTGTGCTGGGCGTGGGCGACCCGGAGGGGCTCGCCGCCCTCGATCGCGCAACCAACACCCAACTGCTGACCATCCTCGACTGATCCGACCGTACACCCGAGCCCACTGCTAGGGACCAGGAACCGATGTGCAGACGACACAAGAGACCGGTCCGACCACCGCGACGCTCGACGTCGCCCGACGGTTCGCCGGGGAGCTCAAGCGAAGCGATGCCGTGGTCGGCTTCACGACGGCACAGCAGGCACTCGCAACCTCCGAGGCGACCCAGGCCCTGCTCGCCGAGTACCGCGAAGCCCACCAGTCACTCGGATGGCGTGCGCGCACCGGCGCACTGGATCCGGCCGAAGCCGAGCACCTGAACAGCCTCCAGCAACGCATCCAGAGCGACCCGCGCGTCGCTGCCCTCCAGCAGGCCCAGGACGAACTGCGCACCGCCTGCCAGCAGGCCGCCGACACCCTGTCCGAGTCCGTCGGTATCGACCTGGCGACCAGCTGCGGCCCCGGCGGTTGCGGCTGAGTCATTCCCCGCTCGGCTCCTGAACATCCCGCGACCGCAGCGATACCGCCTTGGAGACCGCATGGCAGCCACGACCCTAGAGACCAGCGCCGACCACCTCGCCCTCCAGCTGGCGTACGAGCCCGCCGTGATCGAGCTGCGCGAGGCCCGAGCCGCCCTCGACAGTGACACCGAGGCCCGCTCGCTCGTCGAGCGCTACCAGCAGACCCATCTCGAACTCGCCACCAAGCAGCGTGCGGGGGACGTCCTCACCGACGAGCAGATCAGCGTCTTCCAGGGGCTGCAGGCATCGATCCAGAGCCACCCGACCATCCGTCGTCTCGCCGAGGCAGAGCAGGACGCCACGGCCATGCTCACCGCCGTCGCGGCCGAGATCGACGAGCACGCCGGTATCGACTTCACGCGCCTGGCCGCACGCGGCGGCTGCTGAACAGCGCGAGCGGCCCGGAACCGACGGTCAACGGGGCGATCCGCTGTCCGCTCAGCGTCCTCCGTCGACTGCATCCCCGATCGGCACGCAGATGAGCTCACAGCCGACGCTGGCCGTGGGCAACGCCGCGTGGATACGTTCTAGGGCGCGCTCCGTGAGCCGGTAGCTGACCCGCTTCCCCTGACGGAAGGACTCCACGATCCCGGCCTCGCGCAGCACCTTGAGGTGGAAGGACATGCGGCTGGCCGGGACGTCGAGGTCCGACTCGAGATCGCAGTGACATCGGTCACCGCACCCGGCCAAACGGTCAATGATCGCGAGCCGCGTCGGGTCGGCCACCGCCTTCAACAGCTTGAGGCGGTGCACCTTGCCCTCAGCGGAGAACCGGTCCGCTGCGAGGGTGGCTTCCAGGAGCTGATGTTCGATCATGCCCGGAGGATACCGGGCGGTCCCGGAGGACAGCCAGCACGGAGGTTCAGCACCACCGGCCCCTCCCCATTCGGGCCGGGCGTCAACTCAAGGCTGTCCAGCCGCGATGCTCACCCAGTCGATGGCGGACGCCGGTCGAGTTCGACGACGAGGTGGTCGGCACCCTCGATCCCGCGGAGCGGAGCCGTCAGCCCGCGAAGGGTGCTGGCGACCACGGTCTGCGCGAACCCGCGCAGCGGCACCTCACGGTCATCGGCGTACATCGTCGCCCGATCCGGGCCGATCGCTTCCCGCTGTTCGGTGAGCACCTTCGCCACCGCCCGCACGACGTCGTCGGAGAAACGGTCGTCCGCGCCACGGGTGACGTCGAGCAGCACCGGCCCGGCGACCTCCCGCGGCTGACGGCCCTCGACGCAGACCCGCACCTTCGGCCACGGGCTCCGGCTGAACCCCTCCAGGAGCACGACATCGCCGCGCAACCCGGTCAGCAGCTGGGACAGCTGATCGACCGGCTCGCCGGAGCCCACCGAGAGCTGCAGTACCCCGTTGCGCCCGAGGACCACCACCGGATCGGCACCCGCCGCCAGCACCCGTTCGCTGTCGGAGTCGGGGCGGCCCGGTTCGAAACCGTGTGGCGCGTGCTTGATGAAGCCGACCCTGAGCCCCTCGGCCACCAGCGCCGCGACGACCTGCTCACAGAGCAGGGTCTTCCCGCTGTCGGAGTCCCCGACGATGGCGACGATGGGCATCCGTTCCTCCTCCACTCACGGCGCCGGTCGACGCTGGACCAGGCACGGTAGACCGCTGACGTGCCGGTGACCGAGCGCAGCAGCGCCCGGTCACCGAGCACGAAGCGAGGTCAGACCTTCTCGATCTGTACGCGGCTGTCGAGGAACACCGTCCCACCCCCGGCGTTGTCCACCAGCGGCATGTCGTCGAGCACGTCGTCGTTGCGCCGCATGGCGTCGTTGACGTTGAACCCGCGCTTGGCACGCCGAGTGTCGCCGTGGACCTGGTCGCCGTCGACGTTGGATGCGGTCATGTTGTGCAGCACCGGCGAGTACTCGCGGCCACCCGCGACGGCATCGATCGCACCGCCGGTGATCGTCCACTCCCCCACGCCCTGCTGGGTGTGCCCGAAGTGGTGCGTCCCGGCCAGCACGCCGGGCCGCACCCGGGCACTCACCTTCGCCACCCCCTCAGCGGCCCCGCTCCGCGAGGCGATCCGCACCCGGTCGCCCGTGGCGATGCCGTACTCCGCGGCGTCACGCGGGTGGATCTCCACGTAGTTCTCGGGCATCGTCTCGATCGCCCAGTAGTCGTAGGCGGTCCGGGCCTTGGTGCGGGTGGCCAGCCGGAAGGTCACCACGGTGAAGGGGTAGTCCGCGTCGATCTCCGCGAGCTTCCGCCCGACGCCGTCCTCCGGTTCGAGGTAGGTGGCCCCACCCCATCGATCGCGACCGGTCTGGGACTCCTTGGTGGTGCCGAGCCCCTCGTGCCACACCTGCAGCGGCGCCCGGTCGTCCAGCGCCACCCCGATCGTGTGCCGGCCATCCTCGTCCCACGCCGCCTCGGGCGGGTCGAAGTACCCACCTCGGACGAGCACCGCCACGGCCCGCTCCCACTCCTGGTCGGTCATCACGTCCCGGTGCGCAGCGACGGGGAAGGTCGAGACGTACTCGATCTCCTCCGCTGGCGCCGGATCGACGCCTGCGTTGAACGCGAAGTTCGCGACCCCGCGCACCGCGAAGTCCTCCGCCTTGAACAACGGGAACCGCTGCCCGGCGTGGGGGCCGTCGGGGTCACCGGGGATCGCGTCCTCGCCGAAGCCCGGCAACCCGAGCTTCAGCGCCGCATCGATCAGGAAGTTCTCCATCTGCATCGGACGGCCATCATCGATCCGACCCGTCAGAGGCTCGACCGCGGGCTGGCGGATCGCCGAGCCCCACGCGGTGACGGCACCGACCTGCTGACCCATGAACCCGTACTGGCCATCGAGGAACATCACGTCCGGGACGATGTAGTCGGCGTAGATGGAGGTCTCGGAGATGGTGGTGTCCACCGAGATGAACAGCGGGATGCGATCGGGATCGGAGAAGGTCTCCTCGAACCGGATGCCGCCGGGCACGGAGTGGCGCTGGTTGATGAAGTAGTTGATCCAGATCTTGACGTTGTAGGGGTAGCTGGTGTGGGCCGCCGCGATCGCCTCGGTGGTGATCCCGGCATGGGTGAAGGGGAACCAGGGCCTGGTCGATGGGTAGCCGTCGCCGGTCTCCTCGAGCTTGCGCCGGAACTCCGTGGTGTCCTCGTAGGCGATGTCGCTGCGGGCGTCGATGCGCGAGACGTGGGCCCCGCTGACCACGGGTGCGTCCTCGATGGTGGCGAGGTCGTACAGCCCGCCAGCCCAACCGGGACCCCCGGAGTTGCGGACCACGCCGCCCTTCCAGTTCATGTTCCCGATCAGCATGTTCAGGCTGTTGATCGCCAGCCCCGCGTAGATGCCCTGGGAGTGCATCGTCGCACCGCGGTAGCTGGAGGCCGTCGCCTTGCGACCGTGGCTGACGAACATCTCCGCGAAGCGCTCGATGTCGGCCGCGGGGACCTCGCAGAGTTCGGCCCACTCCTCGATGGTGCGGGCGAAGGCCTCGTCGCGCAGCAGCTGCAGGGAGGAGGTGACCGCCACCTCGGTGCCGTCGGCGAGTTCGATCGTCTCCTCGACGTAGAGGTCACCGGCGTCGACATCGAGGTGGGTGGCCAGCTGACCACCACTGCGGACGACGAACTCGTCCCCGCCGAGCCCGACCTCCTCGGCGCGGACGAAGTGGCCCTTGCGCTCGTGGCCCTCCTCGACGATGACGAGGTAGCTCGAGTTGGTCCAGGTCGGCTCACCGTCAGCTTCGGCGGCGGCCCGGGAGGTGTTCTCGAGGTAGCCGACGTCCTCACGGCCGCGGTCGAGGATCCACTGGATCATGCCGAGCACCATGGCGGCGTCGGTGGCCGGCTTGATACCGACCCACTCGTCGGCGTAGTGCCGGCCGTGGGGCACGTAGGGGTCGACGAGCACGAGGTAGCCGTCACCGTCGGCGTGGCGGTTGGCGAGGATGGGCGCGGAGGTGTTGACCGCCGGCTTCCACCCCCCACCGAGGTTCACGCCGAACATCATCATGAACTCGCCGTTGACGATGTCGCCGAAGAGCTGGTTGGTGACCGAGACGTCCTCGACGTAGCGGCCGGTGGTCAGGTAGTTGGCCACGTACCAGTTCATCTGGCACAGGTCGGTGTGGGAGACGTAGTTCGGCGAACCGAAGGCATCCAGGAACCGCTGGATGAAGTTGCTCCGCGGGGTCTGCCCACGGCCGGTGTTCCACACCAGCCCGTAGCTCTTGGGCCCGAGCTCCGGCGCGTCCTCATCGATCGGGGTGTCGTTGTCGTTGACGGCGCGGAGCCCTTCGATGTCGCGGTCCTCGCCGAGGTGGCTGAACAGCTGGCCGCCCTCGACGACGTCCTCGAGGAGCTGGTCCCAGCTGATGACCTCGAACTCCCCCGACCCGCGGGGCCCCGAGCGTTTCAGCGGCAGCCGGATGCGGTAGGGGGCGTAGAGGTACTGGATCCCGGACACGCCCTTCATGCACAGGGTGCCGTTGGTCTTCAGCGAGTCGTCCAGCGAGGTCTCGAAGGCGATCGGCTGGTTCATCGTGGACGCGGGGTGGAAGGGGTTGCCGAACATCTGGCGGACCTTGCCGTCGGCGTCCACCAACGCCCGGGTCCCACACCTCGCGTCACACGACAGGCAGATCGAGTTGACGACCCGATCGGCCGTCGGTCCTGTAGGTGACGGATCCCGGGGGTTGTAGGTCGGTGAGACGAGGTTGCGGATGGTCGCGTACCCACCTGCGGCACCGAGTGCGAGACCGCCAGCCACGCCGAGCATCCGGCGCCGATCCGCGTCCTTGGCCAGCTGCAACTCCTCCGCCGGCAGTGACTCATCGACGTTGGCGGTGTTGTGGATCGCGCCGCGGTAGGGCAGGAACCACAGCAGCCCGAACATGACGGCCGCGAAGAACACGAACAGCGCGATCGTGGCCAGCCAGCCCTCCTCCCCCAGCCACAGGCCGGCGAGCTCGGCCGGCACGACCCCCTCGAGGGTGCGCGACACCTGCTGACCGCCGATGACGAGGTGCCACCGCGCTGCCAGCATCCCGACCAGCCCGAGGGCGCCTGCGCTGGCGGCCAGCCAGAGTCTCGGCAGTCCCTGGCGTCGGGCTGCCAGGGCGAACAGCATCACCACCACCAGGCCCCCGAGCAGCAGCTCGATCCCGATGAAGCTCCAGCCGTAGACCCCGAACAGCACCGCGGAGACGGCTTCCCACGTCTGCGAGCCGGTGTAGGCGGACCAGCCGAGATCCCACACGCGCAGCAGCAGGTAGCCGGCGAAGAAGGTGGCACCGCTGCCCGTCAGCAGCTGCATCATCCGGCCCTGGTCGCGGAGGAAGCCGGTGAGCGCGCCGACCAGTGACAGCCAGGCGTAGCCCGACGCCATCGCCATGAAGAAGAACAGGGGGCCGAGCAGCAGGTTGTTCCAGACGCCACCGGGGACACCGACCAGCGTGGACAGCAGGAAGCCGGAGTAGGCGACGAACCCGATCTCAGCGACGATGCGGGCGATCTCGAGGGTCCGCATCCGACGCTCGGAGATCGGCCGCGGCGGGTTGTCCAGGTCGTAGCCGAAGGACAGGAAGCCGTAGACCTTGCCGAGCCAGTCGCTGCGCACGGAGGCCGACCACGCGAACTCCGCGCGGTGCAGGTACCAGATGTGGAAGGCCGTCAGGACGATCAGCACCGTCATGAAGTAGGCGCCGTAGGGCATCACCGAGCTGAGGTTCGGGAACACCACGACGCGCCACATGCGCAGCGGCTGGAACTCGTTGGCCAGCACCCCGAGTGGGATCGTGACGAAGCAGGCGAGCGCGGTGATGAGCGCGATGCGTCGCAACCGTGCGAGCCCCGGCTCCTCCATCGACCACGGCAGGCGCGGAAGGATGGAGATGATCAGGTTGCCGCTGCCCAGACCCGCGAGGAACAGGTACGCCCACACCGGGCCCTTCCAGTACACGGCTTCGTTGGGCAGGGCCCAGTCCCCGAAGAAGGGCGGGGTCCAGCTGCCGACGGTGAGGATCAGCTCGAGCATCGGACGCGCTCCTCAGCGGTTGAGTTCGCCGGGCAGGCCGACGTAGTGGGTGTTGGGGCCGAACCCGATCTCCGGGCGCATCACCGTGGTCTGGTGCTCAGCGATGTAGCGGGACGGGGCACTGTCGGGGTCGTCGAGGTCGCCGAAGATGCGGCACTGGGACGGGCAGACCTCCACGCACGCGGGTCTGAGACCCTCGTCGACGCGGTGAGCGCAGTAGTTGCACTTGTCCGCGGTGTTGCGCGCGGAGTTGTAGAAGGTCATGCCGTAGGGGCAGCCCTGCATGCAGGCCTGGCAGGCGAGGCAGATCGAGGAGTCGAGCTCGACGATGCCGTCCTCACGCTGGTAGATCGCGCCGGTCGGGCAGGCCTTGAGGCAGCCGGGGTCGTCGCAGTGGTTGCAGAGCTTGGGCAGGAAGTACGGCTGGGCATCCGGGTACTCGCCGAGCACGTGCTCCTCCACCCAGTCCCGGAAGCCTCCGAGCGGCACGTTGTTCTCCGCCTTGCACACGTTGGTGCAGGCGTGGCAGCCGATGCACCGTTCGAGGTCGATGACCATGCCGAGCCGCCCTGGCACGATGACCGGGGCTTCCTCCGCGTAGGCCGCGCTGCCCTTGGGGAGCAGGGGCAGGACCGCGCCGGCCGCAGCCGTGGTCATCGCTCCCTTCAGGAACGAGCGCCGGTCCAGGCCGGTGCCCACGCCCGCGGGCTCGCCCGCATCGGCGCCCCCGCAACACGCTCCCGGGCCACCACCACAGGCGCAGGTCGTCGCACCGTCACCGCAGGTGCCGCCCTCGCCACCGCAGGCGCACTGGCGTGGCGCTGCGTGCAGGGCCGTCGCCGGATCGTGACGGGCGCTGGCGACCCGGCAGTCTGGGCAGACACCCAGCTGGAACCGTGGCTCGTCCGGATCCAGGCCGGCCTCCTCCAGGGTCCAGCGGGCGTGGGCCAGCAGGCGCTGCGGTGCGTACTGCTCGCCACAGGCCCGACAGGCCACGCTCTCGTCGGTGAGCAGGATCCGGCGTTCCATGGCTCCGGCACCGATCGGTACCGCCGGCTCGAGGATGAGGGCATCGTCGGGGCAGGCCGCCACGCAGGCGTTGCAGCCCACGCAGTCGAGGTCGGTGACGGTGAGGCTCGCGACCGAGCCGTCGAGCTGGAGGGTGTCGGTCGGGCAGGCGATAGCGCAGGCACCGCACACCACGCACGCCGACTGGTCCAGGACGATGTGGCCGAAGCCCGTGGCCGCGACGGGCGCGATCGCCTCGTCCCCGAACCGAGGGAGCAGGATCCGCAGCCGTTCGCGGCGATCGTGGGCGGTGGCCAGGCGGAGACGGTCCTCGAGCGTGACCCGCACGGGGAGTCGCGTGAGGCTCCCCATGCGCTCCAGCGCGTGTCGAAGGGGAGCGGCGGAGCCGACGTCCTCGACGAAGGCCACCCGCCGGGGGTCGTCCACCACCGTCCGCGTGACCGTGAGCGGGTCGAGCAGGATCCGCGGCCGGTCGTGGGTACACGCGAGACAACCGACCAGCACCACCCCTCGGACACCAGCACCGAGTGCCGCGAGCAGGACGGTCTCGTCGAGGATCAGCAGCGACGGGAGCACGACGACGGCATCGACTCCCACCTCGCGGGCGACCCGACCCTGCGATGCCTCGCAGGTGATGGCCAGCACCCCGTCACGGACATCTGCGGCTCGGTCGGCCACGAGCGTGACGAGTTCCTCGGCCGGCAGGAAGGGCCGTTCGATCGAGGCCGTGGGGCAGACGCCGCTGCAGGCACCGCAGCGCTGACAGAGGTTGGCGTCGATGCGCATCTCAACGCCGTCAGGCCGGTTGCGGAGCCCGATCGCGCCGTAGGGGCACGTGTCGAGGCAGGCGCGGCAGCCGTCGCTGCCGACCGGTCCGACCGCGCACGTCGCGCTCGTGATGGTGGGGGCGGGGAGCGTGATCGTGGACAAGACGGCTCCGAGGGCGCGCGCAGCACGGGAGGTGGGAGGGGAAGGAGAGCTGACGGCTCCATCCTTCCTACCGCCGTTGGAAGCTCGGCAGGGCCACACGGCCCTGCACGACCACCGACCTTCCCGAGATCGCTGGAATGTTGCTCCAGCGCACATCGCGATCCGACCAGCGCACGTCTCGGTCGCCCGCAAGGAGCCGACCCTGGCCTACCGTGGCGTTCGACCGCCGACGTGGAGGACCAGATGACCGAGCACGTGCCGGAGATCTACGCCGACTACCGGGAGCGGTTCCCGGCGGTGGCGAGCGCCATGGACGGCCTCGGGGCGGCGACCGCCGCCGCGGGGCCACTCGACGAGCGCACCCAGCGGCTGGTCAAGCTGGGGCTGGCGATCGGCTCGCTGGCGGAGGGGGCGGTGCGCTCCAACGCCCGCAAAGCGCTCGACCTCGATGTCCCGCCCGAGGAACTCCACCACGTCGCCATGCTGGCGATCACCACCTGCGGGCTGCCGACCGCGATCGCCGGGCTGCAGTGGATCGAGGAGGTCCTGGCAGCCAGGAAGTAGCGCTGGAGCCAACACAGCTGGGGGCGGCCCGAAGGCCGCCCCCAGCGCGTCGGTGAGCGCCGATCAGAAGATCTCGGCACCAGCCTCGGCCCAAGCGTCGAACCCACCTGGGAACCCGCGGACGTTGTCGTAGCCCAACAGGTGCAGGATCGGCATCGAGAGCGAGGTCCGCCACGCGGTCTGGCAGTACACCACCACGTCGGTGTCGGTCGGGATCTCGTCGGACGCGGCCAGCTCGCGGATCGGGATCGTCAGCGCGTCAGCGACGTAGCCCTCCTCGAAGTTGTCGGGCTGGCGGATGTCCAGGAGCACCGCTCCCGCCTCCTGGGCCTCGAGGGCGTTGTCAGCCCCCGGGAAGGTCAGGTAGCCCTCGGGCAGGGTGGACAGGAACTCATCGACGGCGGCGACGAACTCCGGCTCGACGTCCGGGGCGCCGTAGTCCACGAGCGGCTCGACATCCATCGTGAGCTCGTTCCCGGCGGCCTCCCAACCCGGGGCGCTGGGCGAGAAGCCGAGCACGTTGTCGTAGCCCAGCATGCGCAGCGCGGAGGTGGCCAGACCGGCACGCCACGCCGTGGCGCAGAACACGTACACCGGCTGGTCGGTCGGGACGTTCTGGAGGTTCTGCGCCAGATCACGGAGGTCGATGTTGATCGAGCCGGGGATCGTCCCGTTCTCCTCGACCTCAGCGGCGGTCCTGACATCGAGGAGCACCGGGTCCGAAGCTGCGATCGCCTCCTCGAGGTCCTCCACGGTGCGGATGAACATCCAACCGTCGGGGATGGTCTCGGTGTACTCGGTGACCGCAGCGACGAGGTCGAACTCCTCAGCCGGCTCCTCCTCGACGGCCTCCTCTTCCTCCTCGACCGCTTCCTCCGCGTCCTCCTCGAGATCGAGGGCGAGGGGCTCGTCCTCCGGCTCAGCGGTCTCGCCGTTGTCGCCGTTGCCGCAGGCCGCCAGCACCATCACCAGTGCCAACAGGGCCGCAGTCAGCGACCGCGTGCGGGATGTGCGCATCATGCATCCTCTCAGTGGTTGTCCGCCGGTGGGGCCCACCGGTCGGGGTTGCTCGTCCTTGGTTCACGTGCAGGTCGATGGCAGCGCGCGGCTCGCCCGTCGGGCACCGCGAGCAGCTGGGATCACGGGTTGCCGGGGCCCGACGGCGGGTCCTGCTCGGTCGGCGGCACCTGGGGTTCACGGGCCTTCAGCGCGTCCATCTCCGCGACCCACTTGGCATGCTCGAGTTCCGCGTCGGTGCGTGGGACGTAGCCCGTGTGCATGGCGTTGATGGCCTTGTAGACCACGGTGAAGTAGATGTGGCCGATCAACAGGAGGACGAGGCCCAGCATGGAGACGTTGTGGACGAGTGCTGCCCAGGACAGCTGGACGTCGGTGAGCTGACCGGCCCAGATCCACAGCACCAGCCCGGAGAACACCACCCCGGCCCCGAGGATGATCACGGAGGCGTGGTGCAACTTCTGACCGGCGTTCAGGCGCCCCTGCGGCGGCATGCCCTCGGCGTTGCCGAGGAAGTACTGCCCCATGTGGAGCAGCCAGCGGCGGTCGTCCTTGTCGTAGCTGAAGGAGTCGACGATCAGCTCCTTCGCTCCCTGTCGGTCGACGAGGAGGTACAGGAACGGCACCGCCATGAACCCGACCGCAGCCACGCGGTGGATGATCCGGGACCAGCCGTTGGCCGCCAGGAAGGACAGCGGCTCGAAGATCAGCGGGAGACCGGTCAGGAACAGCACCGTGAAGGAGCTGGCGACCAACAGATGGATGTAGCGCTGACCGGTGCGATAGCGCAGGAGTTGGCCTTCGCGGTCGACACCCTCGACCTCGGCGACGCTCGTCTCGCTCATGACCGCTCCTCATCCTGATCGGCGGCAGCGCTGGCAGCCACCGCCTCGGCCGTCTCGGCCGTCCCGTGCTCGTGCCCGCCATGGAGCTGGTGACGCCGGGCGATGACCGCGGCGACCCCGGCGCCGGCCACGGTCAGGGCGATGGCGCCGACGCCGATCGGCTGGGCGAAGTCCTGCCAGGCCTCGGTGACCGTGGGTATGGCGGGGTCGGCGGGGATCCCCATCGTGTCCGGGTCCTCGGGGATCACGACCATCATCCCGAGGCCGCCGGTCTGGCTCTCCCCGTACACCTGGGCGTTGGGGTACTTCGCACGCATGACGCTCGCACGGCGGTGCGCCTCGGCCGCGATCTCCTCGCGGCGGCCGTAGCGGAGGGCATCGCTCGGGCAGGTCTGCACGCACCAGGGGCTGCCGCCCGCCCGGGTCACGTCACGGCAGCCATCGCACTTGGTCGAGACCCCGTTCACCATCTTGGGCACGTCGTAGGGGCAGGCCTGCACGCAGTACTGGCACCCGATGCACGCATCGGCGTTCATGCGGGTGAGGCCATCCTCCTGGAACAGCGCGCCGGTCGGACACACGTTGACGCAGGCCGCCTCGGTGCAGTGGTAGCAGCGGTGGTTGTCGATCCCGGCCACCACCTCCGGGAAGGTGCCCCGCTCGTGGTCACCGATCGCGATGTAGTTGGTGTCCTCACCGAGTTCGTTCCCGGTGTTGCAGGCCACCACGCACCCGGTGCAGCCGATGCACTGGGTCAGGTCGAGGAGGAACGCTTGTCGCATGTCAGGCCTCCATGAGGCGCACGAAGTTCACGCGTAGCCCCGCCCCGCCACACACCGGGTCGAGCTTGTAGGCGGTCTGGAGCTTGGCGTCGCTGGCACCCTTGCCATCGGCCCGCCTCAGACCTTGCGAGGCGTGGCCCCAGCCGTGGGCCATGAACACCGCGTCGCGGCGGATCCGCTGGGTGGCCTTGACCTTGATGGGGCCGTCGGAGGCGCCGTCCTGGTTCTCGAGCATCACCCGATCACCGTCGGCGACCCCGAGCTCCGCGGCCGCGTCGGCGTTGATCCAGAGTTCGTTCTCCGGGTAGACCTGGTGCAGCGCCGGCGTGTTCTGGGTCTTGGCGAAGGTGTGCGCCGGGTGGCGGCCGTACAGCAGCCGGAAGTAGCCGTCCGGCGGCTCGTCGGTGGGTTCGTACACCGGCAGCGGGTCGAGCCCCGCGTTGGCCAGGCTCTGGGCGTAGAGCTCGATCTTGCCCGATCGGGTCAGGAACGGGCTCGAGCCGTCGAAGTCCTCGAGGAAGGGGCGACCCTCCTGCTTGATGATGCCGTTGTTCGCTCTCAGGTCGTCGATGCTGGAGCCGACGGACCGCAGCCGGGTGTTGAGTTACTCCTCGATGTCGTCCCATCGGAAGAACCCGTCGAGGCCGATGCGGGCGCCCAACTCCTTGGCGATCCACCACCCGGGTTTGGTGTCGTGGAGCGGCTCGACCGCCGGCTCCCGCAGGTGGATGTAGGGCGTCTTGTGCGCCATCGTGAACAGGTCGTCGTACCGCTCGAGGTAGGTGGCCTCCGGCAGCACGATGTCCGCCCACTCGATGTGCTCCATCGGCAGCACGTCGATGGCGACGAACAGCTCGAGGTTGCGCAGCGCTTCCTTGGTCCGCTCGGGGTTGGGGATCGACTGCAGCAGGTTCACGCCGTAGCAGATCAGCCCTTCGATCCGGTACGGGTCACCGGAGATCATCGGCTCGATGAGCTCCTGCATCGCGGTGGGTCCCTGCAGGAACCGCTCCTGGGCGCCGTCGGCCCGCACCTTGCCCGTCGGGCCCGGGGCCAGCTCGCCCGGACCGTCCTCCTCGTCCTCGCTCGGCTCCGCGGCACAGCCACCGGCGCTGCCGGCGACCGCGTAGGGCGGGTGGGGAACGTCACCGATGTAGGGAGTGCGGTTGAAGTACATCCCGCCCTCGCGCCCGTACGCGCCCAGCAGGGCGTTGACGAGGTAGACGGCGCGCATCCGCTGGGTGTCGTTGCCGTACCAGGTCACGTGCCGACCGGGCATGATCACCGCCCGCGGCGCGTGCGCCGCCATGGTGCGGATGGTGTCGCGGATCTGCTCCGCGCTGAGATCGGTGATCTCTGCGGCCCACTCCGGGGTCATCTCCGCCACGTGGGCGGCGAGCTGGTCGAAGCCGGTCGTCCAGCGATCGACGTAGGGCGCGTCGTAGAGCTCCTCGGTGATCAGCACGTGCAGCCACGCCAGCAGGAGCGCGGTGTCGGTGCCGGGCTTGATCGGCAGCCAGTGGTCCGCCTTCGTGGCCGCGCTGGAGAGTCGAGGGTCGACGACGATGATCTTGCCCGCGCGCCCGTGGATGTTCGCGAAGTCCTGCATGACGGTGTTGCGGGCATCCTCACCGATGTGGCTGCCGATCAGGGTGAGGCACTCGAGCTGCTCCCAGTCGAGCGGCTCGTGCCCGCCGACGGGGAACCCGAAGGTGAGCGTCGACGCCTCGTCCCGCGGCGAGATGCACAGCGAGGAGGAGGGCTTCGCCGCGTTCGGGGTCCCCCAGGCCTGTGCCAGGTGCTCCACCCACCAGCTGTCCCCGGCCGTGTGCCCGAAGACCGCGACCGACTCCTGCCCCGAGCGGTCCTTGATCTCGTTCATCTTCTGGGCGATCAGGTCCAGCGCGAAGTCCCACTCGACCTCGCGGAACCGGCCCTCGCCGCGTTCGCCCGTGCGGACCATCGGCGCCTGGAGGCGGTCGGGGTCGTACATGAACGACACCCCGCCCTGACCCCGCGGGCAGAGCATGCCCCGGCTCTTGGGGTCGTCGGGGTTGCCGTCGATCTTGCGGACGACGCCGTCCACCGAGCGCACCACCAGCCCGCAGTGCCACGGACAGATGTCGCACACGTTGTAGGTGGTCTCGATGCTGCCCTGGCGGTACCAGGCACCCTCGTCGATCCCGGCGGCGAAGGCCGGTGCCCCCTTCATGCCGCGCGTCCCGAGGGTGCCGGCGACCCCCGCGGCGACACCCGACTTCATGAAGGTCCGACGCGTGATCTCCAACTGCACCTTGGGCATCTGCTGTCCTAGATCCGGCGCACCGGTCTCCGGCCTGCGGACAACAGGGTGTGGGAGCCTTGGTAACGCCTGTGCGGTGTCACGTGCTGGATCGGTCCGTGGAGGGAGCACAGCCACGTCCGTCCGTTGGCGTGCATGGTGGTCGGGACCGAACCGACCCCCTAGGGCAGTCGTACCCCGGAGTTCGTGACTGATCTCACGAGGAGGCCCATGCCTCGAGGGTCCATGGTCCCGGCCATGTTCCAACGGCCGTCGGAAGCCGGGCTGACGGTCCCCGCCGGGCGTCGCCCACGGGCTGGCTACGCTCCGCCGTGTCCGCACCCTCACCATCGACCGGAACCGCACCCATGACGACCTTCGCCGCCCTCGGGATCGGCCTGGCCACCCGGGTGGCCGGCTCCGACCGCATCCTCGATACCTGGTACCCACTGGCCGTGGCGGGCGGGGACGCCGGTGAGGCGGTGGCGATCGCCTCGACGCTTCGACACCGCAGTGGCACCGCGACCTACCCACTGACCCGGGAGGTCCTCCGCAGCACCGACCTGAACGCCGACCATCCCGTGGCCCGAGCGGTCTCCGCGGTCACCGCCGATGCGGCGCTGCGGCCCGCTCCCACGCGCACCGAGCGGGTGCCGGTCGCGACCTTCGTCGAGGATCTGAGCGCACCGCCCGTCGACGCTCACGACGTCTACCTGCGCCTGCACCTGATCTCCAACCGCCAGCTGCGCCCCCACGGCGCGAACCTCGACGGCTCCTTCGGGATCCTCAGCAACGTGGTGTGGACCGACGAGGGCCCCTGCGACCCCGACACCTTCGACGCTCTCCAGCTCGAGCACGCGCGCGTCGGCCAGCGGCTCAGGGTCACCTCGGTGGACAAGTTCCCCCGGATGACCGACTACGTGGTGCCCTCGGGGATACGGATCGCGGATGCGGACCGCGTCCGGCTCGGCGCGCACCTCTCCCCCGGCACCACCGTGATGCACGAGGGGTTCGTCAACTTCAACGCCGGCACGCTCGGCGCCTCGATGGTCGAGGGCCGGATCTCCGCCGGGGTCGTCGTCGGCGACGGCTCCGACATCGGCGGAGGTGCGTCGATCATGGGGACCCTGTCGGGTGGCGGGACCGAGATCCTCTCCGTCGGCAGCGGCTGCCTGATCGGCGCCAACGCCGGGATCGGGATCTCGCTCGGCGACGACTGCGTGATCGAGGCCGGCCTCTACGTCACCGCCGGCACCAAGGTCACCCTGCCCGACGGGCAGATCGTGAAGGCGGCGGAGCTGTCGGGACGCGACGGGTTGTTGCTGCGGCGCGACTCCGTGTCCGGCGCGGTGGTGGGCTTCCAGCGCGACGGCACCCGTGGGGACTGGGGCGGGCTGAACGCGGAGCTCCACGCCAACTGATGCGACCAGGGCCGCTCCGCGAGGCCCGAGAGGAACCGAGGTGGCAATACCGCCGGACGAGGCCCGCAGCGAACTGACGGCCCACCTGCTCGACCTCCTGGCTACGCCCTACAGCAGCGGGGCCGAGGGCCCCCTGGCCGACGCCCTCGAACGGCGCTACCGCGACGCTGGCGAGGTGGTGCGGCGGGTCGGCAACAGCCTGGTGATGGGCGGACCCGCCCCCGCCGAGGCTGCGGTCCAGCGACCCGGTGCGCCGGGCGAGCGTTGGTCGGGGACACGACCGCTGGTGCTGCTGGTCGGCCACATCGACGTGGTCCCACCGACCGATGAGGACCGCGCGCCCCGCGTCGCCCGCCACGATGGCCAGGAGGTGGTGATCGGCCGGGGTGCCTCCGACATGCAGTCCGGCAACGCCGTCGCGATGCGGATCTTCGACGACGCCGGTCTGCGAGCAGAGAGCCCCTACGAGCTCGTGCTCGTCCTCTACGCCGGCGAGGAGGGACCGGCCGACGGCAACGAGCTGCGCAGCCTGCTGCGCGCCGCCCCATGGCTGGCCGACGCGATGCTCGCCATCGTGCTGGAGCCCACGGACGGCGACGTCGAGCTCGGGTGCCTCGGTGGGCTCCACGCCCTGATCCGATTCCGCGGCCAGCAGGCCCACTCGGCACGCCCATGGCATGGCCGCAACGCGCTCACCATGGCCGGCGAGCTGCTGGCCGAGCTCGACCGGGACCACGTCCGCGACGTCGAGGTCGACGGGATCGCCTACCGGGACGTGTGGTCCGCGACCCAGGCCTGGACAGCAGGATTGGGACCGGACGAGGGCAGCGACCGCCCCTTCCGCAACGTGCTCCCCGCATCCTTCACTATCAACCTGAACTTCAGATTCGCGCCCTCGCGGGGGCTGGGCGAGGCGGAACAGGAGCTCCGCGAGCGGATCGGGTCTCGATCCGACATCGAGGTGGAGGTCGTCGACCGGGCCCCTCCCGCGCCACCCCACCGGCGCACCCCCATCGTCGAGGCCTTCGTCGCGGCGGTCGACGCCCCCGTGGCCGGCAAGCAGGCCTGGACCGATGTCGCCCGCTTCGCGGAGTTCGGGGTCCCAGCGCTGAACTACGGCCCTGGCCTCACGACCCAGGCCCACCAGCGCGGCGAGTTCGTCCCGGTCGACGCCTTGGTCGAGGCCGACCGACGCCTCCGTCGCTTCCTCCTCCCTCAACCTGGACCTGAGGTGGGGTGATGCAGGCGAACTTCGTGTCCCTGGCCGACGCCGAGCCGGACGAGGCCGTGATCGTCATCGACGTACTACGGGCCTTCACGGTGCAGCCCTGGCTGTTCCACCGTGGTGCCAGCCGGATCCTCGCCGTCGCCTGTGAACAGCAGGCGATCGCGCTCCGCGACCAGCACCTCCCCCACGCGTTGCTGGCCGGGGAGGAGGGTGGAGTGCAGCTCGAGGGTTTCGATCTGGGGAACTCCCCCACCCAGGTCGCGCAGGCGGACGTCACCGACCGCACGATCATCCACCGCACCTCGGCCGGGACCCAGGGGCTCGCCCGTACCACCGGTAGCGGGCTCGTGCTCGCCGCCGCCTTCGTCACCGCCGACGCGACCGCCCGGGCGCTGCGGGTTGCGGCACCGTCACGGGTCACCTTCGTCATCACCGGCGCCTCCCAGGGCCGTGACGGGGATGAGGACCTCGCCGCCGCGGAGCTGATCGCCGCACGCGCCCGCGGCGACGATCCGGATCCCGAGCCGTTCACCGCGCGGGTCGCCACCTCCGATGCCGGTCGGAACTTCGTGCCGGGCGGCCCCGCGTGGGCACCCCCCGATGACCTCGCCCGCTGCATCGAGGTCGACCGGTTCGACCACACCCTGCTGGCGACGGTCCTGCCGGAGCTGGACGCGATCGAGGTGGGGGTGCACCGGGCGGGCTGAGCTCCCACCGGCCATCCCCACCCTGACCGCTGCCCCCGGACCGCCCGGCTGCTCCCCCCGCCTCGCCCGCCGCCGTGGCCGCTCCGAACCGCAGCAGCGTGCCGATCGGAGGTCATGATGCTGCTGCAGGACCTCGTGCGGGTCTCTGATGAGGTCGCGGCCACCGCCTCCCGGCGCGCGAAGATCGACCTGCTGGCGGAGCTGCTGGCTCGGTGCCCACCCGAGGACGTGGAGGTGGGCGTCAGGTACCTGACCGGGGAGCCACGCCAGCACCGCCTGGGTCTCGGGCCATCAGCGGTCCGCTCGGTCACAGCTCGGGCGGCGGCGCACCCCACGCTCACGATCACCGACGTCGACGGCGCGCTGCAGCGGATCGAGGACACCCCCGCAGGCTCGGGCTCCCGCACCGCACGGCTGGCGGTCTGGGCCGAGCTGCTCGGGCGGGCGCGGCCTGAAGAGCAGGCGTGGCTGGTGAAGCTGGTGCTCCGCGAGCTCCGGCAGGGTGCGTTGGCGGGCGTCCTGCTCCCTGCGGTCGCACGGGCCGCCGCCGTGCCCGAGCGCGCGGTCCGCCGGGCGGCGATGCTCAACGGTGACCTCGCTAACACCGCTGCGCTGGCGCTGACCGGTGGGCAGGACGCGCTCGCCGCCGTGGGACTGGTGGTCGGCGTCCCCGTCGAGCCCATGCTGGCGACGACCGCCACGGGCCTCACCGACGCCCTGGCCGCGAGTGCGCCGGCCCTGGTGGAGACCAAGCTCGACGGCGCACGCCTCCAGGTCCACCGCGACGGCGCGGACGTGCAGCTGTTCACCCGGACCGGTCAGGACGTGACCGACCGCCTCCCGGAGGTCGTCGCCGTCGCGCGGTCGCTCCCGACCAACCGCGTCGTGCTCGACGGTGAGGTGGTGGCCTTCGACACCGACGGGCGACCCCGCCCCTTCCAGGAGACCATGCAGCGCATCGGCCGCGACCGCGACGTCACCCGCGTGCAGCGTGAGGTCCCGGTCGAGCTCCGCGCCTTCGATGTCCTCCACCTCGACGGGGTCGACCTGCTCGATGAGCCGTTGGCCACCCGCCGAGCAGCGCTCCATGACCTCGTGCCCGCGCCGTTGCGCGCCGACGGGGTCGTGACCGACGACCCCGAGGTCGCCCGGGAGTTCACCCGGCAGGTGCTCACCGCCGGCCACGAGGGGGTGATCGTCAAGGACCTGGACGACGCGTACGCCGCTGGTCGGCGGGGTGCGAGCTGGCGCAAGGTCAAGCCGGTCCACACCCTGGACCTGGTCGTGCTCGCCGCGGAGTGGGGGTCGGGGCGGCGGCGCGGCTGGCTCTCCAACCTCCACCTCGGTGCCCGGGCGGAAGCGTCCGACACCGAGGTGGCCGACGCCGACGGGTTCGTGCTGCTCGGCAAGACCTTCAAGGGCCTGACCGACCAGGTGCTCGCCTGGCAGACCGAGGTCCTGCTGGCCCGGGAGACCCGGCGCGAGGGGCACATCGTGCACGTCCGGCCGGAGTTGGTGGTGGAGATCGCGCTGGACGGCGTCGTGCGCTCGAGCCGCTACCCCGGCGGGGTGTCGCTGCGGTTCGCCCGCGTGCGCGGGTACCGACCGGACAAGCGGCCGCACGAGGCGGACACCCTGGCCACGGTGCGGGCCATCCACGCCGGCGCCCGCCTCCCGGAGCTCGGCTGACCCGGGTCCCACTGCTGCACCTGGGCGGTGCGCAGCCGGGTCAGCCGAACCGGCCGGTGATGTAGGCCTCGGTGCGAGGGTCGCTGGCGGCGGTGAAGACCTTCTCGGTCAGGTCGTACTCGACCAGCTCGCCGACGCGCACGCCCTGCTCCATGTCCACGCTGAAGAAGGCGGTGCGATCAGAGACCCGGGCGGCCTGCTGCATGTTGTGGGTCACCACCACGATCGAGTACTGCCCGCGGAGCTGGCGCATCAGGTCCTCGATCGCCAAGGTCGCGATCGGATCCAGCGCCGAGGCCGGCTCGTCCATCAGGATCACGTCGGGCTCGAGCGCGATGGCCCGGGCGATGCACAGCCGCTGCTGCTGCCCACCGGACAGGGCGACCCCCGGCTGGCCGAGCTTGTCCTTGACCTCGTCCCACAGGGCGGCACCCCGCAACGCCTGCTCGACCCGGTCGTCGAGGTTCGCCTTCATCCCGTGGAGGCGGGGGCCGAAGGCGACGTTGTCGTAGATGGAGATCCCGAAGGGGTTCGGCTTCTGGAACACCATGCCGATGCGCCGCCGCACCTCCGCCGGGTCGATGTCGTCGGCGTAGATGTCCTCGCCGTGGTAGGTGATCGATCCCTCGAGGGTGCAGCCGGGGATGAGGTCGTTCATGCGGTTGAAGGTGCGGAGCATCGTCGACTTGCCGCACCCCGAGGGCCCGATGAGCGCGGTGATCTCGCCCTTCGGGACCTTCAGGTCGATGTTCCTGACCGCTGGCGTCCCGCCGTAGAAGACGCTGACGTCCTTGGCCTCGAACACCGCTTCGGTGATCGCGCTCGGCACGGTGGACTGCCGCACGGTCGTCGTGACGTCCGTCGAACGGTCCCTGTCGGCCACCTCGATGCGGGGGGTGGCAGCTTCCGGCGCCCGTCGGGTCTGGGAGCTCGTCTCGCTCATCTGGGGATCTCCTGAGGGTCGTTCGCGGGAGCTCATCGACGTGCTCGTGAGCTGATGTAGCGGGCGGTGATGGTGAGCAGGAGGACGAAGCCCATGAGGACCAGCGCCCCGGCCCAGGCGCGTTCCTTCCCCGGATCGAAGGGCTGCTTGGCTCCGTCGTAGATCAGCAGCGTGATCGAGGACTGCGCCACGCCGGACAGGGCCGTGACGACCTGCAGCGACCCGAGGGCGGTGAGCAGCAGCACGGCGGTCTCACCGGCGGCTCGCGCCACGGCCAGCATGGCGCCGGTCGTGATGCCGGGGCCGGCCATGGGCAGCACGACCTTCTGCACCGTCTGCCACCGCCGGGCGCCCAGGCCGAACGAGGCGAAGCGCATGTCGTCGGGGACCAGCTTCAGCATCTCCTCGCTGGACCTGACGACGATCGGGAGCATCATGATCGCCAACCCGATGGCACCCATGATCGTGCCGAACCGGAACTGCCGGACCAGGGCGGCGTACACGAACAGTCCGACGAAGACGCTCGGGACCCCGGTCATCACGTCGGTGAAGAACCGGATGATGCGGGCCAGCCACCCGTGGCCGAACTCGACCAGGTAGATCGCCGCCATGATGCCGAGGGGGATGGCCAGCAGGCTCGCGATGCTGACCATGTAGACCGTGCCGACGATGCCGTTGAGGTAGCCACCCCCCTCGCGCCGGGCCGGTGGTTCGATCTCGGTGAAGAACGACCAGCCCAGCGCACCGACGCCGTTGCTGGCGACGGTCCAGATGATCATCAGCAGCGGGATCAGCGCGATGACCATCCCGGCGGTCAACACGTAGCGGGCGATGAGGGAGCGTCGCTTCCGCCCACGGGTGTGGGCGTCGATCTCGCGGAGGCCGCCGGGGCCGGTGGGCGCCGGCGGTGTGGTCGGGGTGAGGGTGGTACTCACAGCGCTGCGTCTCCTGCGACCCGGCCGATCCGCCACACGAGCGCGCGGGCGGCGACGTTGACGATGACGGTGATGACGAACAGCCCGACGCCGATCGCGATCAGCGCGAGGACGGTCTCCGGGGCGGCATCCTGGAAGGTGTTGGCGATGTGCCCAGCCATGGAGTCGCCGCCGAAGAACAGGCTGAGACCCCACCGCTGGGAGCCGCCGACGAGCATGGCGACGGCGATGGTCTCCCCGAGCGCCCGGCCGAGGCCGAGCATGGTGCCACCGACGATGCCCGGGAAGGCGCCCCGCAGGATCACCTTGCGCATCACCTCCCAGTCCGTGGCACCCATGCCGTAGGCGGCCTGGACCTGGTCCTCGGCGACCTGAGCGGTGACCTCCCGGGTGATGGCGGTGATGATCGGCAGGATCATGATCGCCAGCACCACCCCGGCGGTGAAGTAGCTGGTGGTGAAGATGGGCCCCTCGAAGAGGATCCCGACCAAGGGGATCGGCGCCAGGGTCGAGTTGAGGAGCTCCATGACCGGGCGGACGTAGGTCGGCCCGAAGTAGAGGAGTCCCCACAGACCGAACACCACCGACGGGACGGCCGCCAGGAGCTCGACGGTGTAGGCCAGCGGCTTGGCCAGGCGCTTGGGAGCGATGCGGTTGATGTAGAGCGAGATCGCGATGGCGAAGGGCACCGCGATCACCACGGCGAGGAGCGAGGTCACCAGCGTCCCGTAGATGAACGAGAAGGCGCCGTACTCGCCGGTGAACTCGGTCCGGGAGAACCCGGCCCGCCACTCGTCGCTGGTGAAGAAGCTCCACAGCCCCTGGTACTCGAACACCGGGAGGGCGTCACGGGTGGTGGTGCCGATCATGAGCCCGAGCACCACCAGGACGCTCAGGCCCGCCGAGTAGGCGATGATCCGGAAGAAGGCGTCGCCGAAACGCGCCTTGCCCGTCACACGGAGTGCGCCGGGTGCCTCGCTGCTGGTCTGGCTCACCCTGGACCTCCACGAGGTGGTGGTGAGCGAACGTCTCGAGGGTGGCGGCCATGGTCATGGCCGCCACCCTCGCAGAGCTCACTCGGCGCTGTTGATCCGGTCGATGGCGTCGAGGACCCGCTCCTGGAGGCTCGGACCGAGGGGGGCGTAGCCCAGCGCCTCGGCCTGCGGGCCGCCCTCGGTCACGGCCCAGGACCAGAAGTCCTTGAGCAGTGCCGCGGTCGTGTCGTCGTAGCCGCACTCCCAGACGAACACCCACGCGGTGCCCGTGATCGGGAAGCCGTCACCACCGATGTTGAGGATGTCGAACTGGAAGTTGTCCGGGATCTCGGCGACCTCCGCTCCCACGGTCGTCGCTTCGAGCGTCGCGAAGACCGGGTTGCCGTCGGCGTTGATGACCTGGGCCTGCGGGAAACCCTGCTCCAGTACGTAGGCCTGGTTCAGGTAGCCGAGTCCGCCGGGGTTCTGCTGGACCGCCGCGGCGACGCCCTCGTTGCCCTGGCCTCCGATCGTGCCGGAGGGCCACTGCACCTCGGTGCCGTTACCGAGCGTCCAACCTTCGACCTCGTCGTCGAGGTCGAGGTAGGTGGTGAACACCGAGGTGGTCCCAGAGCCGTCAGAGCGGTGGACGGGGATGATGTCCTCGTCGCGTAGCTCACGGTCGGGGTTGAGGGCCTGGATGGCCGGGGCGTTGTAGTTGGTGATCCGCCGTTCGAAGATGTCACCGATCGTGGTGCCATCGAGGATCAGCCCGTCGTAGAACTCGTCGTGGAAGGCGATGGTGACCGAGCCGAAGACGATGGGGAACTGGATCGCATCGCAGCCGCGGGTCTCACGTGCTTCCTCGAGGGTGTCGTCGCGCAGGTAGCGCTCGGAGGCGCCGAAGTCGACCTGCTCGAGCAGGAACTGCTCGATGCCGCCGCCGGAGCCGATCGACTGGTAGTTGATGTTGGCGTCGGGGTTCACAGTGGCCTGGTAGCCGTCGAGGATCCAGTCGACGAAGACGGGGTTGACGAAGGTGGCGCCGGCACCGACGAGGTCACCGGCGATGGTGCCGCCGTCGGCTTCATCGCCGTCATCGCCGTCATCGCCGTCATCGGAGGTGTCGGTGTCGTCGGTGTCCTGGGCGTCGTCTGCGGTCGGGATCTCGGCGTCGAGACCGCCGCCTCCGCAAGCTGCGGCGAGGAGGGCGATGGCCGCGAGGGTGGCGGCAGCCCGTCGGGTGGTGGTTCGCATCTGGTGCGACTCCTGTGGGAGACAGCTCCAAGCGGAGCAGGGAGGTTGTCGTACGAGACGGACGCTACGGAGGCTGGGTAGCCACGAGAGCGGTCGTAGGTGAACCGAGGATGAACGGTTGCCGACGTCCGTTCACCTGCAGGACGCCCCTCTCCGCGCTGCCCCGGGAGCCGCTCACGCGGCAACGCCAGCTGCCAGCGCCGACACCCCACCCTGGCTGTCACAGGTGACCGGCATGCTGTGCCCGCACGGCGACCCCGCCGCGTTCCACCCGTGGGGGCGGTTGGAGCACCTCGCGATGTCGGAGCCCCGCTGCACGATCGACGACTGCGACCGAGCGCACTACGCCCGTGGCTGGTGCGGCATGCACTACAAGCGCTGGCTGCGCACCGGCAGCCCGATCCGTGGCGCCTCACCGAGCAGCTGCGCCGTCGACGACTGCCATCGTCAGGCGAAGAGCCGGGGCTGGTGCCACGCGCACTACCAGCGCTGGCGTCAGAACGGTGACGTCCGGGCCCACGTGCCCCTGCGCGCCGGCGGGCCCTGCAGCGTCGACGGCTGCGATCGGCAGCGCTACGCCCGGGCGCTGTGCAACACCCACTACCGGCGGCTGCTGGCGACCGGCGACGCCCGACCCGAGGAACCGATCCGCATCGTCACCGGCGAAGGCACGTTGAGCCACGGGTACTGGAAGGTGCCGGTCCCGGCGGCAGAACGGTGGCTCGTCGGGGGTGAGGCCCACGCCTTGGAGCACCGTCTCGTGATGGCATGCACGCTGGGACGAGCCCTGAGAGACGACGAGGTGGTGCACCACATCAACGGTGACCGCACCGACAACCGACCGACCAACCTGGAACTGTGGTCCACGGCGCACCCGAGGGGGCAGCGCGTCGGAGACAAGGTCGCATTCGCCCTGCACATCCTCCGACGGTACGCGCCCGAACTCCTGGGCGAGCAGCCCAGCGATCCGTGACACACGAAGGTGCGGGACCGGCAACCGGCACCCGCACCTGTGTGTAGAGCTCCTGGAACACGTACCCCCGAGCGGATTTGAACCGCCGTTACCGCCTTGAGAGGGCGGCGTCCTAGGCCGCTAGACGACGGGGGCCTGACCACCGCGAGCACGATCACCGGCGGTGGCGCGGAGCCTAACCGAGGTCGGCTCCGGGGTCGAACCGCGGGGTCGCCGCGGTTCGACCAGCTCGGGGGGAAGGACTCGAACCCTCAATAACTGGACCAGAACCAGCCGTGTTACCGATTACACCACCCCCGATCGGGTGTTGCGCACCCTGAGGTGGGCCGGCCAGATCCGCAGCCGATACCACCTGCGCACGCGCAGCTGGGGAGGGTACGCACCTGGCCAGTCCCACGCAAAGGCGCCCCGGCCCCGTCCACCGACCGACCGAACCACAGCGAGGTCAGGCGTCCCCGCGCGCCGCCCTGGCGACCGGGATCGCCGCGTCGATCCGCTCCAGCGAGCGCGCCCGCCCAAACAGCTCGAGCGACTCGAACAACGGCGGGCTGACCGAGGAGCCGGTGACCGCGACCCGGATCGGCTGCGCGACCTTGCCGAAGCCGATGCCGAGCTCGTCCGACAGCGCCCTGAGCGCCTCCTCGATCGCCGCGGTGTTCCAGGGGCAGGCCTGCAACGCCGCGTGGGCGGCCTCCAGTGCCTCGACGCTGCCAGCCTTGGTGAACACCTTGTCGACCGAGGCCTGGT
>PWWI01000285.1 GCA_003561535.1 Nitriliruptoraceae bacterium | reverse complement strand
GTGGGGGTTGGGGAAGTTGGGCCCCGGTTTTCGGGGCTGGCGGGCCCCAACCGGCTGTGGCTTGGGTGCGGCTGTGGGGGTTGGGGAAGTTGGGCCCCGGTTTTCGGGGCTGGCGGGCCCCAACCGGCTGGGCTGGGCGTGCCGCGTGGGGGTTGGGGAAGTTGGGCCCCGGTTTCCGGGGCTGGCGGGCCCCAACCGGCTGTGGCCAAGGTGAGGCGAGATGCGGCGACGCGGGCGGCCGGGGGGCGCTGACGACGGAGGCAGCACCCGCCCGACCTACGGCCGCGGCAGCTCAGGCCGCGCGCAGGGCGCGGGCCAGCGGCACCGCCAGGTCGCCTCGCGGCGCCACCTCCACCTCGGTGAGCTCCAGCCAGGCCGCGAGCTCCTGCAACTCGGCCGCCAACTCCCGGGCGACCTGCACGGCATCGACCCCGTCCTCGGCGAAGGCGCCACGGACGAGCAGCCGCGCCCGCTGCCGGTCGGCCTTGAGGTCCACCCGTGCGACCAACCGGTCGCCGAGCAGGAAGGGCAGCACGTAGTAGCCGTGCACCCGGTCGGCCTCCGGGACGTAGATCTCGATGCGGTACCGGAACCCGAACAACGCCTCCGTACGGTCCCGGTGCCACACCAGCGGGTCGAAGGGGGACACGAGCGTCCTCGCGCGGGGGGTCCTCGCGGCGACGGCCGCGGGATCGAGGTAGACCGGCGTCGCTCCCCACTCGGCGATCCTGACCTCCTCCACCTCGCCTCGGGCGACCAGGCGTTCCAGCGCTGCGCGGGCCGGTCGGATGCGCTGCCGGTGGTGGTCGGCGAGGTGGTCCGCCGTTCCGAGCCCCTGGGCACGCAGGGCCTGCAGGACCAGCAACTCCGGCGCACGCTCCTCGTCGGGCGGCTCGGTGTCGAGCACGTGCCGAGGGAGCACCCGCTCGGTCAGGTCGTAGACGGTGATGAACCGCGCGTCACGTTCGCGGATCGCGAGCCGGCCGGTATGGGCGAGGTGGTCGAGGGCGACCTTGCCCCGAGGGTCGCCCCACCACGGTCCGGATCGCTGCCCCGGGTCGGCGAGGTCGAGCACGCTGACCGGCCCACTGGCCGCCACCTCGTCGTGGACACGGTCGAGGAGGTGCGGGTCCTCGATCAGGTGCTGCTCCAGGCGAGCGCCCGTCCGGGCCGCCCGGCGCCGGTGGTGCAGCCAGGGCCACACCGACACCGGTGCCAGGGACGCCACGTGGACCCAACCGTCGAACTGCTCCCCGGACCGCCACAGCCACCGGTCGCGGTGGGCCCGATCATGCGGCCCGAGCCGGGACCAGAAGGGCAGTTCGTGGGCGCGGACGAGGACGTTCACACTGTCGAGTTGGACGACCCGGACGGCCGCCACCGCGCTCCTGAGGTGTCGGGTGTCCCGGCGCCGAGCCGGGTCGGGGCGCCCACGAGCCAGCCCGAGGGAGGTCAGGGCCAGCCGCCGGGCCCGGTCCAAGGAGAGCGTGCGCATCGGCGGCACGCTAGCGACGGTGGTCCGAGCCGTGTCCCACCCGCTCCGTAGCCTGGTCCCACGTGAGGCCCAACGGCCTCCAGCGCCCGCTGTCGGCAACGCGGTGGTCCCCGGGCGCGAACGCCGAGGAGAGGGGAACCCATGGGCACGCTCGAGCTGGTGCTCGTCGTGGTCGTGACCGCGGTGGTCACCGGCACCGTCGCCGCGCTGGTGGTCGCTCGCTGGTCCTCGCCCGGTGGCCGGGCCGGGGAACCGGGACCCGGAGACGGCGGCTCGGTCGGGGCGGAGCTGCAGCGGGCCGTCGACACGCTGGTGGCGGTGGCGGGGGAGCAGCTCGATGCCCGCACCCGGACCGGCGCGGCCCACCTCGAGGCCCGCAAGGAACTGATCGACGCGGAACTCGAGCGGTTGAGGGCCACCCTGGCCGAGCTCGCGGGGCTCGTCCAGCGGGCCGAGTCGGAGCGGGCCGGCCAACTCGGGCAGGTCTCGGCCCAGCTGGCCGGGGTGGCGCGTTCCCACTCGGAACTCGGTCGTACCACCGCCACACTGGCGCAGGCGCTGACCAACGCCCAGACCCGGGGGCAGTGGGGTGAGCGGATGGCGGCCGACGTGCTGAGGGCCGCCGGGTTCGTCGAGGGGGTGAACTACCGGACCCAGGTCACCACCCGCAGCGGCAGCCGCCCCGACGTCACGTTCCTGCTGCCGGGCGACCGGGTGGTCCACATGGACGTGAAGTTCCCTCTCGCCGGCTACCTCGAGCTGCTCGATGCCGACACCGAGGTGGAGCGCGACCAGGCCCGTGACGGCTTCCTCAGGGCCGCCCGGGCCCGGGTCAAGGAGCTCGCCCAGCGGGGCTACATCGACGAGCAGGACGGCACGCTGGACGTGGTCCTGCTGCTCATCCCCAACGAGCAGGTCTACGCCTTCCTTCACGAGCACGACCCGACCCTGCTCGACGACGCGCTGGGACAGCGGGTGGTGCTGTGCTCGCCGTCGACCCTGTTCGCCGTGCTCGCCGTGCTCCGTCAGGCGGTCGACGCGTTCGCCCTCGAGCGTGCCTCCGGTGAGATCCTGCAGTTGCTCGCCGGCTTCGCCGACCAGTGGGGACGCTTCACCGACCAGCTCGACAAGGTCGGCCGCGGTCTCGACTCCACCCAGCGTGCCTACGAGGCGTTGGCCGGTACCCGGCGCTCGCAGCTCGAGCGGCAGCTCGACCGGGTCGAGGAGCTCCGTTCACAGCGCGGGGTGGAGGCGGTGGTCGCCGACGACCAGCGCGCCCGACTGGTGCCCCTCGGTCGTGAGGGTCACGGCGGCGACCAGGACCCGGGTGACGGATCCACAGCGGCGGATGCGCCGAACCCAGGCGGGTCGCCAGGTGTCGGGGAGGGCCGCGGCTAGTCTCCGCGGTCGATCGTCCGGGCCGGCTTCCTGTGCTGTCCGGACCCCATCACCCCCGAACGGCGCGCCTGCTCCCGGCGCGCGAGGAGCCCGACATGAGCGTGCAGATCGGCGACGAAGCGCCCGACTTCGAACTGAAGGACCAGACCAACCAGCCCGTCCGGCTGTCGGACTACCGCGGGAAGAAGGCGGTGGTCGTCGTCTTCTACCCGCTGTCGTTCACCGGGGTGTGCGAGGGCGAGATGTGCCAGATCCGGGACTCGATCGAGTCCTTCCGCAACGACGAGGTCGAGACCATCGCGATCTCCTGCGACGCCCCGCCGACCCACGCCCGCTGGGCCCACGAGCAGGGCTTCGAGTTCCCGCTGCTGTCGGACTTCTGGCCCCACGGCGAGGTGGCGACCACCTACGGGGTGTTCGATGACCGCATCGGCCTCGCCCTGCGCGGGACGTTCATCGTCGACAAGAGCGGCAAGGTGGTCTTCACCGACCGCAACCCGATCCCCGAAGCCCGCGATCAGCAGACCTGGAAGTCGGCGCTGAAGGAGATCGGCGCGCTCTGATCACGGCCGCACGGCCCCGCCATGCCCCCCGGGCGCCCTGGGTCCTCGCGTCCTGCGTCCTCGCGTCCTGGGTCCTCTGGGTGGGCACGGTCGCGTCGTAGGCCTGGCTCCACGGCTCCTCGACGGGGCCACATCGATGCGGTCCGGACGCGGATCGCATCGGTCAGGCCAGGCCCGGATCGGGCCCGAGCTGCGGGGGGCAGGTGGCCTCCAGCGACACCGGTACGCGCCGACCGTCGGTCGGTGTGGGCGCCACGCTGCGGGCCGTCAAGCGGGTCCCCTCGACATCGAACAGCGGGCCGGCGACCGGGCGGCGTGCGCCCGGCGCGTCGGGGTCGACCTGGGTCCAGGTCCCCGTGTCGCGGTCGAAGCCCCTGAGGACCACCAGGACCTCGAGGTGGTGCTCCACCTCGCCGACCGCCACCTCCAACAGGTCGTACCGGTGGGGCGCCACCTCGTCGGTGCCCCGACGAGCGATGACCCGCACCGGTGAGCCGTCGGCGTCGCGGCCCTCGGCCACCAGCGACACCTCGACCCCGCCAGCGGGGAGCTCCTCCAGGAACCGTCCACCGAGCAGCGCACACCCCGTGACCTCGAGGTCGATGGATGCGCCGTTCAGCACCAGCGTCGCCCGTCCGGTGGTCGAACCGGACGGATCGGGTCCGGCGCAACCCAGCAGGGTGGCGAGCATCGCACCCGCCACGACGCTGCGTCGCACCATCCGGCCCATCGGTCACGTTCGTCGCCGTCGGCACGACGGGCGGGTCTCGGCCCGACCGCGCGAGGTCAGCCCATGCCCGGGGGAGTGGGTCGGTGGTGGATGGTGGGTGCAGATCCGGCCGTGGATGGCCGGCATCCCACCCCGATCCGGCGACGTGGGCACAGCGGTGCGCCCTGCCGGCCAGCGGTGACCACCCCACGACCCCGGGCCGGCCGTCGGACCCCGGGGGAGGTTCGCGGGCGGGGTGACGGGCCGGCCGGGATGCTCGCCGCGATGGCGGCGCTACGGTTGGCGGTACCGCTCACCCTGAGGATCTGGCCAGTGACCGAGATCACCGAGGCGTTCAGCTACGACGATGTCCTGCTGGTCCCGCAGGCCTCGGCGGTCCTCCCGCGGGACGTCGACCTGTCGACCCGGCTCCACGACGGCGTGTCGCTCAGCCTGCCCGTGCTCTCCGCCGCGATGGACAAGGTCACCGAGGCCGACATGGCGATCGGGCTCGCCCGGCAGGGTGGGCTCGGGGTGATCCACAAGAACGTGCCCATCAGCGCCCAGGCGGGCATGGTCGAGTCGGTGAAGCGTTCCGAGTCCGGGTTCATCGTCGACCCCGTCACCCTGCGGGCCGAGGACCCGGTCGACACCGCCTTCGAGCTGATGGCCCGCTACCGGGTCTCCGGCTTCCCCGTGGTCGACGGCGAGGGCCGACTGGTCGGCATCGTGACCAACCGCGACCTGCGGCTCGGCGCGGAGCCCGGGACGCCAGTGGCGGCGCACATGACGAGCAGCGGGCTGGTGACGGCGGCGCCGGGCACGACGCTGGACCAGGCCCGCGACCTGATGCAGGACGCCCGGGTCGAGAAGCTCCCGATCGTCGACCCCGGGGACGGCCGGCTGACGGGCATGTTCACCTTCAAGGACATCGAGAAGGTCCGTAAGTACCCAGGCGCGGCGAAGGATGCGCGGGGCCGGCTGCTGTGTGCAGCCGCGGTGGGGGTCGGCCCGGAAGGTGAAGAGCGGGCCGAGGCGCTGGCGCAGGCCGGCGTCGATCTTCTCGCCATCGACTCGGCCCACGGGCACTCGGCCGGCATCCTGGAGTTCGCAGCCAAGCTCAAGGACCGGCACCCGCACGTGGCGTTGATGGTCGGCAACGTCGCCACAGGCGACGGGGTGCGCGCCTGCGCGGACCACGGTGCGGACATCGTGAAGGTGGGGGTCGGACCCGGCTCGATCTGCACGACCCGGGTGGTCACCGGGGGCGGCATGCCGCAGTTCTCCGCCGTGTTGGACTGCGCCCGGGCGGCCGTCGAGGTCGGGGTCACCACCGTGGCCGACGGGGGCGTCCGCTACTCCGGTGACGTCGTCAAGGCCCTGGCCGCCGGCGGGACCGCGGTGATGGTCGGCAACCTGCTGGCCGGCACCGACGAGTCCCCTGGTGAGCTCGTGCTGGTCGGCGGTCGTCGGTACAAGGAGTACCGGGGGATGGGCTCGATCGACGCGATGCGGGCCGGCTCCGCCGATCGGTACTTCCAGGACGACCGGGCCGGTGGCAGCGCCGCGGAGGCACGGCAGCCGTCCAAGCTGGTGCCCGAGGGGGTCTCGGGCCTGCTGCCCTACCGCGGCACGGTCGCCGAGGTCACCCAGCAGCTGGCCGGTGGGATCCGCTCGGGCATGGGCTACCTCGGTGCCGGCGATCTGGCGCAGCTCACCGAGCGGGCCCGGTTCGTGCGCCAGACGGCAGCGGGCGCGGCCGAGTCCCACGTCCACGACCTCGACGTGGTCCACGAGGCACCGAACTACCAGGTGCCCACCAAGGGCTGACCGCCGCCCGGTCCGGCGCCCGGCGGTCGTTCAGTCGCTGTCCGGACACGGCGGTGGGACCGCTCCTTCCGGGCCGCGCGGACCTTCGTCGAAGGGGCAGTGCCGACAGCCGCTGTCGCAACAGAACCCCCGGGCCCACAGCTCCGCCGCCGTGAGCACCTCGAACCCTGACAGCGGGTCGGGGTAGGTCGGCAGGTCGGCCGCCACCGCCGCCTCGTGTGCGCGCAGGACCAGCGCGTAGGACGGGTGGCCAGGGTCGAGCCGGGCGGTCAGCGGGAACCGCCGCAGCGCCGGCAACTCGTCGCTCACCTCGCCGGGGCCCAGGTGCGCAGGGCGTCGAGCGCGGCCGCCACCCCGTCCTCGTCGACGCTACGCGTGACCAGGTGCGCGGCGGCGCGGATCTGAAGCTCGGCCTGCCCCATCGCGATCGCCGTACCGGCCACGGCCAGCATCGAGCGGTCGTTGCCGGCGTCGCCGATCGCCGCCACCTGGTGCAGTTCCACACCGAGGTGGCTCGCCGCCGCCCGGATCGCCGCGCCCTTGGTCGCCCCCGGTTGGTTCACGTTGGTGAACACCATGCCCGGGGTGCGTGGCGAGCTCGCGGTCCCGACCTCCGCGTCGAGGGCGGCCAGTCGGGCCTCCAGCCAAGGCAGCGCCTCATCGGAGAACAGCGCGAAGGTGGCCTTCGGCACCGGGGTGTCACCCAGGTCGGCGGCGCGCTCCAGCACACCGAGCGGCTCGGCGCGGAGCAGGTCCCAGTGGGGCCGGGCCCGCTCGTCCAGGGAGGACACGTGGAAGCCGGACTCGCCGTAGACCTCGAGGTAGAGGTCGCTCCGCTCCCGGGCGAGCGCCAGCAGGGCATCGACCTGGTCGTGGGTGAGCGCCCATCGTGCGACCGTCGTGCCGTTGTGCCGCACCTCAGCGCCGTTGTGCAGCACATGGGGGCCGTCGGCGCCGAGCTGCTCCTGCAGTTCTCGGACGCCGTCGCGCATCCGACCGGTGGCGTAGCCGACGCGCAGACCCGCCCGCTGGGCGCGGCCGATCGCTGCCACCACCTCGCTCGTGGCCAGCTCGGCTGGACCGACGAGCGTGCCGTCGACGTCGCAGACCACGTAGCTGACCGCGGAGGGCTGCCACTCGTCGAACCGACCCCCCGGGGCCAGCCCGGCGGGCAGCGAGGTGGTGACCGTCATCCCAGCGCCTTGACCTGGCCGAACCGGTCCTCGTAGTTCGACAGGTTCGTGTTGAGTGCGTTCAGGACGCGGCCGACCATCGTCGGTGCGATCCGCACCCGCGACACCACCTCGGCGTTGACCTTGCCGGCCTCGCCCGAGGGCTGGAGCTGGCAGAAGTCCAGGGTGAACTCGTGGGGTGAGTGGGACACGACGAGGAAGTTGGCGTACTCGCCGTGCTTGTGCTCGTCGGGAACGACCACCTGCACCTGCTTGTTGCCGGCTGCCGGCTGCTTGCCGGGGTCGGGGTTCGGCTGATCGCTCACGTCGTGGTCCTGTCGGATCGGGGTCCGTGTGGTCGGAGGTGACGGGGACGAGGCTACCGGTGGCCCGTCTAGGCTCGCGGTGACCGTTCGCACCATCGACACGCACCATCGACACGCACCATCGACACGTTCGGAGTCGCCGTGACCCTGGGCCCCCTGACCGACGCCGTCGCCGCCGCCTCAGCCGAGGCGTTGGCCGCCGTCCCGCGGATCTGGGATCGTGATCACACGGTCTGGTCGGAGGACCCGACCGAGCTGGCCGACCGGCTCGGTTGGCTGGACGCCCCCGAGCGGGCCGCGGAGGCCAAGGACGAGTTGGTCGCACTGGCCGAGGGGGTGCGGGCCGACGGCATCACCGACGTCGTGCTGGTCGGGATGGGTGGATCCTCGCTGTATCCGGCCGTGCTGGCCAGCACCTTCGGCGCCGCCGCAGGGTGGCCGAGACTGCACGTGCTGGACTCCACCGACCCCGCGGCGGTCCTCGGACTCGAGCGGTCGGTGCCCTGGGAGACCACTCTGGTCGTGCCGGCGTCCAAGTCCGGTGGCACGATCGAGACCCTCAGCCACCTGGAGCGGTTCCTGGTGCGGTTGCGTGACGTCCACGGCGACGCAGCCGGTCGGCACGTCCTCCCGATCACCGACCCCGGCAGCGGACTGGCCGAGCGCGCCGCTGCAGAGGGCTTCCGGGGCCCCGCCCTCGGTCAACCCGACGTGGGTGGGCGGTTCTCCGCGCTGACGCCCTTCGGGCTGCTGCCCGCCGCGCTGCTGGGTCTGGACCTCGACGCGCACCTGGCCAGCGCCAGCGAGATGCTCACCCAGTCCCGCATCATCGAGCCCAACACCAACGCCCCGGCGATGCTCGGCGCCGTGATGGCCGCGGGGGCGCGGATCGGTCGCGACAAGCTGACCCTGCTGCTCCCCGACGAGATCGCCAGCTTCGGGCTGTGGGTCGAGCAGTTGGTCGCGGAGTCGACCGGCAAGCACGGCGTCGGGGTCGTGCCGGTGATCGGTGAGGGCCCCGCCAACGCGACCTTCGGCGAGGACCGGGTGGTGGTCGCCCTCGGTGACCACCCCGAGATCGACGAGCTGCTGCAGGCGGGGGTGCCGGTGGTCCAGCTGGCCTGGTCGGGTCCCCACCAGCTGGCCGGCGAGGTGGCACGTTGGGAGTTCGCCACCGCGATCGCCGGTGCGCTGCTCGGTATCAACCCCTTCGACCAGCCGAACGTGCAGGCCGCCAAGACCGCGACCGCCCAGGTGCTGGAGACGGGGGAGGAACTGCCGCCGACCACCGACCCCGCCACCGTGCTCGACACGCTGCAGCCGGGTGACCTGCTCGGACTGCTGGCCTTCGTGGTGCCCGACGGCGAGGACGAGGCCCGGGTGCACGCCGCCGCGGACGTGCTCCGCCATCGCACCGGGGTACCGGTCACCGTGGGGATCGGTCCCCGCTACCTCCACTCCACGGGCCAGCTCCACAAGGGGGGCAACGATCGGGCGGCGTTCCTCATCGTGGTCGGCGACGATCCCGAGGACGCCGAGATCCCCGGCAAGCCCTACGGGTTCTCGCGGCTGAAGCGGGCCCAGGCGGCCGGTGACCATGCGGCGCTCACCGAGTCCGGTCGTAGGGTCGCGCACGTGCGCCTCGAGGACCTGCCGACGGCCTGAGCGGTGCCTGCCGGGCTCAGCCCCGCGTGCGCACCTGCCCGAGCCCACCGTCCACGCCCAGCACCTGCGCGGTGATCCAGTCGTTGGCCGGGTCGAGCAGGAAGGCGACGGCTGCGGCGATGTCCTCGCCGGTCCCGAGCCGCCCGAGCACGTGCATCTTCCGGCTGGCCTCGGCCTGGGCCTCGTTGCCCACCAGCCGCGCCGTCATCTTCGCGTCGACCAGGCCGGGGGCCACGGCGTTGACCCGCACGCCCTTCGCGCCGTAGGTGGCGGCGGCTGACCGCACGAGCCCGATGATCCCGGCCTTGGCGGCCGCGATCGCCTCGTGGTTGGGGATGCCGATCTGGGCGGCGGCGGAGCTGGCCAGCACGATCGCGCCACCTGCGCTGCGCATCGCCGGGGCGGCGGCGCGCACCACCGCGAAGGCCGAGGTCAGGTTGGTGGCGATCGTGTCGTGGAACTCCTCGGGCGTCGTCAGGTGCGCGGGCTTGAGCAGCACGGACCCGGCCAGGTTCGCGACGCCGTCGAGGCGGCCGTGCTGACCGACCACCGCCTCCACCACCGACCCGACCGCCGAGATGTCCCGGGCGTCCACCGGGTGGACGGTGGCCCCGGTCTCCTCGGCGAGCGCCTGCAGCGCCTCCTCGTCCCGGCCGGCGATGGCCACCGTGGCCCCGGCCGACGTCAGCCGACGGGTGGTCGCGCTGCCGGCGGCGCCGGTCGCGCCGATGATCAGGTGGACGGGGGCGTCGGACACGGGGAACTCCGGGTTCGGGGACGGATCCGGCCGGTCACGCGGCCGCCTCCTCGGTTCGGTGCCTGCCTCCGGGCTGGATCAGACGGGGCGGGTGTCAGCCGGTCACGCTCGGCACGACCGGTTCGACGCCCGCGTCCCGGCAGACCCTCGCCCACAGCTCCCCGGACTCCCCACGCTCAGCGATGGTCCACGGCAGCCTGTGTTCGCTGCGGGGTCGACGGTCGTGCCACAGCCGCCCGATCTCGTCCGGCTCCTCGCTGAGCGTGAGGTACACGATCGTGTCGGCGCCCTCATCGGGGTCACGCAGGATCGGTCCGGTCAGCTTGCGGAAGCCGGGGAGCGACGACTCCACCCCCGGCGTCAACGCCCAGCCCGGGTGGACGACGTGGAAGGCCACGCCGGTGTCGCCGAAGCGCCGGGCCCACTCCCGGGTCAGCACGACCTGGGCCCGCTTGGCCCGGGCGTAGGCGACCGTTCCCCGGTACCCGCCGGGGGAGTCCACCCGTGCGGTCACGAGCTTCTCGGTGTACATGCCACCGGACGTCACCGTCACCACCCGGCTCGGGGCCGTCGCGGCCAGCTTCGGCAGCAGCAGGGTCGTGAGCAGGAACGGGGCGACCACGTGGACCTGGTAGGTCTGCTCCAGCCCGTCGACGGTCATCACCCTGTCGGCGAACAGCGCCCCCGCGTTGTGCACGACCGCGTGCAGGGGTGCGTCCTCCGCCAGTCGACGTTCCGCGAAGGCCCGGACCTGGGTGAGATCACCGAGGTCGAGCAGGTCGGTCTCCAGGAACCCGTCGAGGTCACGACCGAGGTCGGCCTCCAGGCGCCGGCGCGTGTCCTCGGCCTTCTCCTCGGACCGGACGGAGATCAGCACCTCAGCGCCCGCGGCCAGCAGGCTGCGTGCGGTGGCGTACCCGAGCCCGGAGTTCGCTCCGGTCACCAGCACGCGCTTGCCCTCGGCCGGAAGCTCCTCGAGCGGGGTCCAGCTGTCCAGCCGGGAGCGGACGGCGTGGCCGACCTTGCTGAACGAGAGCACGACGGTGGCTTCGAGCGCGGCGTCGACGGCTCGAGTCAGCGGCGCAGGCAGGTGGGACATGGCCTCTCCAGGCTGGTGGGGCATGCGGTGGGCGGGGAGGGGCTCGAACCCCCGACCTCCTCGGTGTAAACGAGGCGCTCTGGCCACCTGAGCTACCCGCCCGGATT
>PWWI01000169.1 GCA_003561535.1 Nitriliruptoraceae bacterium | reverse complement strand
GTGGGAGATCCGCCCGGTGTACTGGGCGGACACCAGCCTTCCCGGCGGGCACTTCACCTACGCCCTCGAGGCGGGCACCTCGATCGACGACGGGATCGAGATCCTCAACTTCAGTCCCGAGTCGCTGCGCTTCGACATCTACGGGGCCGACCTGCTGACCGCGGCAGGTGGCGGGCTGGCCCCCGCGTCCCGCGCGTCCCCCTCCCGCAGCGCCGGTGACTGGATCGTGCCGGCGTTCGCGACCGTCGAGGTGGCACCGCGCGGGTCGGTCGAGGTTCCCTTCACGGTGTCGATCCCGGTCGGTACGCGGACCGGCAACCACCGAGGGGCGCTGGTCGTCGAACGCCGCACCTCGCAGGCCCAGGAGACCGCGCCGACGATCGACCCTCGACTCGCGCAGCGGGTGCTGATCACCGTGCCCGACGAGAGCGACCTCGCGGTGGAGCCCGGCGAACTCGTGGCGGTGCGCGAACGAGGCCGCATCCGCTTCGAGCTACCGGTCCGCAACACCGGCAACGTCACCGTCACGAGCTCGGGTGCGGTCACCACCGAGGTGCGGGGCCGACAGCTCGAGCTCGAGCTGTCGCCCGCTGGTCTCTACGCCGTCCCCGGCGGCACGGCCACCCTCAGCGCGACGTGGGAGGACCCACCGTGGTTCGGCCGCGCCAGGTCCGTCGCAGCCCTCGACGTCGTCGGCGGTGATGACGCCCCTCTGAGCTTCACCTCCAGCGAGATCACCCTGTGGGTGTTCTCCTGGACCGTGCTGCTCGTCGCCGCCGGGCTGCTCCTGCTGGCGGTCGGCCTGGGCGTCGCCGAGGTGCCGCGTCGCCGGCGGCAGCGGTCGGCCGCCGATCGCCGTGAGGACCAGGCGGTGCTCCACGCCCAACGCGCCAGGCGCCGTCCACTTGGGCCGGCCCCTCCACCCGGGGGTCGTGGCAGACGGGCAGAGCGACACCGGCGACGTCGGCGCCTCGGCGCGCGCGGCTGACGCTGCGCTCGGTGCGAGGGCGGCCTCGGCCCGCTGGCCGCCCACTCCGGGCAGGGCTACGGTCCGTCCGGCACGGTGAACCAGCGCCGGACGGTCCGACGGGAGGTGTGATGGACGCGGCAGCCGACACCGCACCTCCACTCGACCCGGGCTTCGTCCCGCGCTTCCGCGACGAGGTCGCGTTCGTGCCCGTCAAGGACGAGGCGCTGCTCTACGTCGAGGCCACCGGCGAGCTCCACCAGCTCGACGCGATCGGCGCCATCACCTGCCAGGTGTTCGACGGCACCACCTCGATCGCAGCGGCAGCCAGCCAGCTCGCGGACGCCTTCGGAGCACCGAGGCAGCAGGTCGAGGCCGACGTGCTCGCATTCGCCGAGCGGCTGGGCGGCTACGGGCTGCTCGAGGGCGTTGCCGCCGACGACGATGGCGGGCACGACGACCCCGCCGACGATGGCCCGTCGGACACCGAGGTGGATGACGCCTCGACGTGATCACCTCGGCGGCTACGGGTCACGACGTGCATGCGGTCGATCGCGCGGCGCGACCGTTCAGGGATGCGTCTTTCGCCTGTCCTTGAAGGATCTCTGAAGGGGGCCCCGGCAGCCTGCCACTCCCGGCCCGCCGATGCGTCGGGACGGTGGCCTCCCCGAGCGGGTGTGGCTGTCCCCCGTCGGTTCGGGGGCTAGCCCTCTCCCCGCGGGACGGCTGCAGGCGGATGCTGCGGACGGAGTGCCCAACGTGTCCCACGAGGACGCGCTGGTCGGAGGCTCCGGGGGCACCGCGCACCGCGATCGACACCGAGGAACAGGAGCACGTCATGAGCCACCCGTCCACCGCATCCCCGCGTCTGCGCCTGACCGTGGCCCTGGCCGCCGGTCTGGCACTCGCGCTGACGGCCTGCAGCGACGGCGAGGACACCGATCCTGACACCGCAGCGCTGGAACCGGCTGAGGAAGAGGCCGACACCGACCTCGAGCAGGCCGCGGACGAGCCCGACGAGCCCGCGGAGGAGTCGGACGACGACGGCGCCGCCGACATCGAGGTGGAGCTGGTCGACTTCGCCTACGTGGGCCTCCCCGACAGCGTGCCCGCGGGCACACGGCTGTCGGTGATCAACACCGCTGAAGCGGAACTGCACGAGCTGGTCG
Organism: Nitriliruptoraceae bacterium; assembly: GCA_003561535.1. GTDB lineage: Bacteria > Actinomycetota > Nitriliruptoria > Nitriliruptorales > Nitriliruptoraceae > T1Sed10-7. The sequence continues at coordinate 770 of PWWI01000169.1, read as the reverse complement.
CCTTCCGTCTGCCCGACGACGAGGAGCGCGCGGTATCGGAGCTGATCCAGCTGCCACCGGAGGAGGTCGGCCCCGTGATCGGCGAGCCGACGGCGGTGCTGCTCGCCGCTCCCGGGGGACCGCAGATCTCGGCGGTCGGCGACGGCACGTTCGACGAGCCCGGTCGCTACGCCATCCTGTGCTTCATCCCCACCGGGGTCGAACCCGAGGTCTACCTCGAGGCAGCAGCGGCGACCGAGTCCGGCCCACCGCAGGTGGAGGGCGGTCCCCCGCACTTCGTGCAGGGGATGTACGCCGAGCTCATCGTCGAGTAGGCGACCGGGCCAAGCCATCCGCGCCCGGTGGGGACCCGTCCCCGCCGGGCGCCGGTGAGCTACCGCCGGGCGCCGGTGAGGTGACAGCCGGCCCCGATCACGCGCCGAGCCCGCGCGCGGGGTCGCCAGCCGGACGCTTGTGGCCGCATCGGTCCACCGCAGGGTCCATCCCGGGAGCTCCGGGGCACAGAACCGGACATCCACGTCCGACCAGCGTCCCCACCTCGCCGCCGGCACGAACGCCAGGCGCCGGGGCTGGCCGTCGCCGGAGCCTCTCTCCGGCTCAGCGGGTGGCGGCGCGCTGGTACTGGCGGACCGACAGCGGGACGAACACGGCGAGGATGATGCCGACCCACAGCAGGGTGTAGGCCACGGGGTGGCGCAGCGGCCACACGTCGGGTGGGGGCAGCGCCGGGTTGGTGTTGCCGAAGGCCTCCCGGGCGGCCTGGGTCACCG
>PWWI01000315.1 GCA_003561535.1 Nitriliruptoraceae bacterium | reverse complement strand
TGGTGAGGGTGTTCTTGACGACCTTCATCTCCGCGTTCGCCTCACGCAGCTTGGCGCGCAGCTCGGCGAGCTCGGTGACCGACAGGCCCCGGTAGTGGGTGAGCAGCGTCGCCGCAGCGCCGGAGAGGTCCGCTCGGACCTCCTCGACCTTGGCGACTTTCTCCGGCCGTGCCACGTGTGACCTCCTGGGTCCGGCGCCGGTTCCCGTCGGTGACGCGGCTCGGGAACGTCAACGTCCCCCGTGCGCATCGCGCAGGGGGACGACTGGGGCGCGCAGCCTCACGAGGAGGAGCGGCTCGGTCGATCCTGCGCGGGACGCGTGGTGGGGAGCATCGGCTCCGGGCAGCCACGACCTTCGGCCCCGAGGGGCATCCGGCGGTCTTCGGCTCGTTTCGTAGGTGAGGATAGCGTTCCGCTCGCAGGCTGCCGAACGGGACGCGGGGCCGCGCGAGGTCCGCGCGGCCCGCGGGGCGGTCAGGCGTCGTCGTCCTCGAGCAGATCCCGAAAGCGGGCGGGGTCCAGCGGCACCGACGGCGACATCGAGGTCGAGATGGCGACGGTGTGCACATAGCGCCCCTTGGCGGCCGACGGACGCTGCCGCAGGATCTCATCCAACAACGCCGAGTAGTTGTCGACCAGCTGCTCGGAGCTGAAGGACGCCTTCCCCAGCACGACGTGGACGTTGCCGTTTCGGTCGGAGCGGTACTCGACCCGGCCGGCCTTGATCTCGCTGACCGCCTTGCCCACGTCCATCGTGACCGTGCCGGACTTCGGGTTCGGCATCAGCCCGCGTGGCCCGAGGGTCTTCCCCAACCGGCCGAGCTTGCCCATCATGTCCGGGGTGGCGATGATCGAGTCGAGCTCGTCGATCAGCTCACCGGCGGACAGGAGCTCCACGAGGTCGTCGGCACCGACGTGGTCGGCCCCCGCCGCGGTCGCCTCGGCCGCCTTCTCGCCCGCCGCGACGACGGCGACGGTCACCTCGCTCCCGGTGCCGTGGGGCAGCGCCACGGCACCGCGGACCATCTGGTCGGCCTTCCTCGGGTCGATGCCGAGGCGGAACGCGCACTCGATCGTGGCGTCGTAGCCGGCGGCGTCGATCTCCTTGAGCAGGCTGAAGCCCGCTTTCGGCCCGTAGAGGCGGTCGGTCTCGATCTTCTCGAGCGCCGCCCGGTACTTCTTGCTTCTCTTCGCCATCGTTGTTCGCTCCTCGTGGTCCCGACGACGGCGCCCAGCCGTCTCCCACCTAGGACGTGTGCCGCACCGGGGCAGCGACCCCGTCACGGTCGGTCGACTTCATCGCTTCAGTCCGCGACGGTGATACCCATGGACCGAGCGGTCCCCTCGATGATCTTCATCGCGCCTTCGATGTCGATCGCGTTCAGGTCGGGCATCTTCTTCTCCGCGATCTCCTTGACCTGCTCCCGCGTGACGGAGCCGACCTTGGTGATGTGCGGGACACCCGAACCGCCCGGAACGCCGGCGGCCTTCATCAGCAGTTGGGCCGCGGGCGGGGTCTTCATGATGAAGGTGAAGGACCGGTCCTCGTAGACCGTGATCTCCACCGGGACGATGTCGCCCTGCATCGCAGCGGTCTTCTCGTTGAACGCCTTGCAGAACTCCATGATGTTCACGGAGTGCTGACCGAGCGCAGGCCCGACGGGCGGTGCGGGGTTGGCCTGACCGGCCGGGATCTGCAGCTTGATGAAGCCTGCGACCTTCTTCGCCATGGTTCGTTCTCTCCTCGCGTGGTGCTGACGGCCGGGGGGGTTGGCCTCCCACGATCGATGGGTCGTGCCTGTGCTGCCCAGCGGGGTGCGCTGGCGCTGTGAGGGTGCTGTGGTCCTAGAGTTTGGCCACGTTGTCGAAAGGGAGCTCCAGCGGGGTCTCGCGACCGAACACGCTGACGAGCACCTTGAGCTTGGCTTGGTCGAGGTTGATCTCGGAGATCGTCCCCGTGAAGTCCGCGAAGGGCCCGCCGGTGACACGGACCGTCTCCCCGACCTCGAGGTCGATCTCGGCGACGACCTTGGAGGGTACGGCCTCCGCGCCCTCCTCGGACTCGACCTCCTCGACGACCTCCGCGGGGATCTTCAGCGTGTCGGCGACCTCCTTCAGCGGTAGCGGCACGGGCCGCGTACCGGGTGAGCCGACGAACCCGGTCACCGCCGGGGTGTGCCGCACGATGCCCCAGACCTCGTCGTCCATCATGGCGCGCACGAGGACGTAGCCGGGCAGGAACTTCTTCTGTGAGGTGGTCTTCTTGCCCTTCTTGTACTCGGTGACCTCCTCGGTGGGGATGACGACCTCGAAGACCCGGTCCTCGGCCTCGAGCGCCTCGACCCGGTTCGCGAGGTTGTCCTTGACCCGCTGCTCGTACCCCGAGTAGGTGTGCACCACGTACCAGTCACCGAGCAGGCGGGCGAGGTCCTTCTGGTCACGCACGTCCTCGAGCGACCGTGGCCGTCGGGGCCGGGCCGGCTTGGTCGCCTCGGCCTCGGCGGCCGGCGCGGTCTGCGGTTCGGAGCCCGCTTCCACGGTGTCCAGTTCGGCGCCCGCGCCCGCCATTCCGAGCAGGTCGTCGAGGTCGTCGCCCACGGCGTGTGTTTCGCTCTCCTCCGTCGGATCCGGCGCCTCGTCGGTCACCGGTACCTCGTCGGTCTGCTCAGCGGCAGTGGTCGGGGTCGAGGGCTGCTCGGCCACGTCGGACTCGCGATCGGTCGTCGTCTCTTCGGACACGCTGTTCACCCCAGGGTGTTGATGACGGCGCGGCGGATCACCTCGTCCATCCCCCACACGATCCCGACGAGCACGAGGGTCGTGACCAGGACGACGATGGTGTACGACGTCACCTCTTTGCGGTTGGGCCACACGACCTTGCGGAGCTCCCCGCGCACCTCGCGCAGGAACT
>PWWI01000280.1 GCA_003561535.1 Nitriliruptoraceae bacterium | reverse complement strand
GTGCCCAGCCCTACTGGAACGCCGAAGCCACGATGCTGATGCACACCAAGGGCATCCTGGTGATGACGCCCGACAGCGCCATGGTGCTCACCGGCAAGCAGGCGCTGGACTTCTCCGGTGGGGTCTCCGCCGACGACAACCACGGCATCGGTGGCTACGAGCGGGTCATGGGTCCGAACGGGCAGGCGCAGTACTGGGCGCCCGACCTCGTCGGGGCCTTCAAGGTCCTCCTGACCCACTACGAGCACACCTACATCGCCGAGGGCGAGCGCTTCCCGCGGCGGGCGGCCACCAAGGATCCCCCGGACCGGGACGTGCGGCGGACGCCGCACCACCTACCGGGGAGTCCGCTGACCAGCGTGGGCGACATCTTCGACGACGTCGCCAACCCGGGACGCAAGCAGCCCTTCGACATCCGCACCGTCATGCGGGCGGTGGTGGACGCCGACCTCCCGCCGATGGAGCGGTGGCGGGATCTGGCCGACGGTGACACGGCGGTGGTCTGGGACGCCCACCTCGGTGGTATCCCGGTGTGCACCATCGGGCTGGAGGCGCACGCGATCGCGCGCCGTGGGATCGTGCCCGCCGACGGTCCGGACGGCTGGACGTCGGGCACGCTGTTCCCGATGTCGTCGTGGAAGGTGGCCCGGGCGGTGAACGCCGCCAGCGGGTGCCGTCCGCTGCTCGTGCTGGCGAACCTGTCCGGGTTCGACGGTTCCCCGGAGTCGATGCGCAGGCGGCAGCTGGAGTTCGGGGCTGAGATCGGCCGCGCAGCGGTGAACTTCCAGGGCCCGATCGTGTTCTGCGTGGTCAGCCGCTACCACGGTGGCGCGTTCGTGGTGTTCAGCCAGCGGCTGAACGAGAACCTGGTGACCCTGGCGGTCGAGGGCTCCCATGCCTCGGTCATCGGAGGCGCGCCGGCCGCGGCGGTGGTGTTCGCCGGACAGCTGGCCAAGCGCACCGCGCGCGACGAGCGGGTGGTGGAGCTGGCGGCCGCGGCCGAGGCGGCCACCGGCGCCGACCGCGCCCACCTACGCACCCAGCTCGACGAGCTCACCGCCGAGGTCCGCTCGGAGAAGCTCGGTGAGCTCGCCGCGGAGTTCGACGCGATCCACTCGGTCGAGCGGGCCCGCGAGATGGGCTCGGTCACCGAGATCATCCCGGCGGCCCGGCTCCGACCGGAGCTGATCTCAGCGGTGGAGCTCGGGATGCAGCGTGAACTGGAGCGGGTCGGGCTGACGCGGTGAGGGCGCGCTAGGTCAGTCGCTCGTCGGCTGGCGGTCGGGGTCAGCCCCGGCCGTCCCGGCGGCCCCGGACGTCTCGGCGTCGAGGGCGGCCATCCGCGCGAGCGTGGCCTCGTTGCGGAGGCGTCGGGCGGCGGTGTCCTCGGCCTCGCGCGCGGCGGCCCAGCGCAGGAACAGCGTGGCGATGATGGCCCACAGCACGAACCCGCCGCCGATGTTCATGATGATCCCGGCGGCCTGCTGATCGGCGGTCGGGTCGAACCCGAGCCACAGCGGCGGGGCGAGCTCGTACAGCCCGTACAACGGCAGGGGCGAGAAGGTGAGAAAGGCGGCCGGCACGAACATCAGCACCGAGGAAGCGAACAGGTAGAAGGCGCGCAGCGGCTCCTCGATCGCGTTCTCCGCGGGCACCCGCTGCATCGCCGGCCACCACCAGATCAGGGCGGCGCCGAGGTGCAGCACGTCCACGCCGAAGGAGCCGAGCTGGGTGACCTTCAGGCTGTCGACGGTGATCGGGAGGTGGGTGCCGAACAGGACCGCGTTGAACACCAGCAGGGCGATCGGCCAGCTGGTGATCGCCGCCAGGACCTGCCGCCGGCGCGAGCGGTCGGGGAACCAGCGCGTCACCAGCCAGTCGGGCAGGCCGGCCAGCAACAGGGGCGCGGCGACGAAGGTGTAGACGATGTAGCGGGCGATGCCGACCGTGGCGAGGTAGCCGACCCCGAGCTGTCCGATGGGCCACTCGGAGACCAGGAACAGCGCCAGGACCCCCAGGACCCAGCGGCGCAGCAGCCGGGGTTCGACCGCTCGCCCTGCTCGACGGTGGGCGAGCAGGTAGCCGCCGATGAACGTGGCCGCGACCACCCACACCCCGATGAACGGCGTATAGCGCCAGGTCCAGATCTGGCCCGGGGTGGACGAGCACCACCAGGCGACGTTCACGACCACTCCTCCACGATCCGGGGCAGGTCCGCGATCCAGTCCGACCGGCGCGCGCCGAAGGGCCAGGTGCGCAGCGCCTGGCCGTCGGCATCGAACCCGATCACCTGGGCGGGGTGGCCGATGAGATCGCCCTCCCCGCGGGGGTCCGGACCCTCCACCACGGGGCCGGGCAGGTCGAGCTGGGCCAGCGCGTCCTCCACCACCGTGAGGTCGCCGTGCAGCCCGACGATCCGGCGGGAGAAGTTGGCCAGGTACTCATCGATCCGCTCCGGGGTGTCCCGGTCGGGATCGACGGAGACGAACACCACGTCGAGGTCGTCGAAGGAGACCCCGGCGGTCCCCATGGCCGATGCGATGGCCGCGAGGTGGATCGGGCAGATGTCGGGGCAGCTGGTGTAGCCGAAGAACAGCAACGTCGGCGTCCCGGCGAAGGCCTCGTGCAGTGCGACCTCACCACCCTGGGTGTCGAGGAGCGTGGCCTCGGGCATCGTGCGTTGCCGCTCGAGCGGGATACCTCGCCAGCCGTCGGGGCCGGGCTCCAGGCCCTGGGCCGCGATGGCGGTCGCGCTGGCCGGGCCGCAGGCGACCGCCAGCAGCCCGGCCACCAGCAGGAGCGCGAGCGTGCGCACCTGGGGGCGTTGGGGTGATCGGGGAGAGCGCGTGGAGGACACGGGGCGTGCTCCTCAGGCGTCGGGGTCGTCGAGGGCGTCCTCGGCGAGGTCGAGCAGGTCCCGGACCTCGGCCGTGGTCGTGATCGCCTCGGAGCGGTCGAACTCCAGGGTCAGCTGGAAGGTGGCGCCGAGCACCACCTCGTCGTCCGGGGCGATCATCATCAGGTGCAGGCCGCCGGGGCGGAAACGTACGGTCTCACCGGCCGGGAGCTCGACCTCCTCCAGCGAGACCATGGTGGCCCGGTCGTCGGCGATCCGGGTCTCGTGCAGTTCGATCCCGACGGCGGCGTCGGTGTCGACGGCGACCAGGGCGTCGTCGCCATCGCCATGGTTGGTGATGGTCAGCACGATCTGGGAGCTGCCGGCCAGGGGCACCGCGGCCTGGGCGGCGCTGACCTCCAGCTCGGGGGTGCCGGCGGCGCCGCAGGCACCCGCGAGCAGCGCCAGCCCGACCAGCCACGAGGACACCGCCATCCGGCGGACCTGGGGCCGTCGTCCACCGCGCCGCGGGGGGCGTGGAGCGGCTGGGGAATGGACCACGATGACGAGCGCCCTCCGGGACGTGGGTCACCATGGTGCCCTGTCCCGCGCGGCTCGTCGTACACGGGCGGGTCACCAGGTGGCCAGCACCTGGGCCGCCAGGATCTTCACCACGAAGGTGGGCGGGAACAGCAGGGCGTAGGCGAGGTTGACCCGGTCGTCGCCCTCGGTGCGTTCGATCGCGAAGGCGAGGATGGCCGGCTGGTTCTGGACCCCGGCCAACGTGCCGGCGGGGCGCGGACCGCCGAACTCGAGGTGGCGCGCGATCAGCAGCACGGTCAGCGCCATCACGGTGGTCAGCACCGCGCCGAGGCCGAACAGCTGCAGGCCACGCGGCGAACCGAGCGCCGAGGCCAGGTCGGGTCCCGAGCTCAGCCCCACCGTCGCCAGGAACAACAGCACCCCGAGCTGCCGCAGCGCCTGGTTCGTGGCGTAGGGCAGCTGCCAGGTGATCCGCCCCGCGTGACCTACACGGCCGAGCACGAGCCCGACCAGCAGGGGTGCTGCCGCCGTCCCGAGGGTCAGGGTCGTGCCGGGCAGGGGGATCGGGACCAGGCCGAGGGCGAGCCCGAGGAGCAGGCCCAGCGAGAACCCGATCGGGTCGGCCACCACCACCGCCCGCTCGGAGTCGCCGAGTTCGGTCACGACCTCTTGGAGGCGGTCACGGGGCGCGACCACGCGGATCCGGTCGCCCAGCTCGACGATCAGGTCGGGACGGGCGACGACGTCGACGTCGCCGCGCCGCACGAAGCCGGCCACCGCGTCGAAGCGGTCGAGGTCGAGGTCCGCGACCCGGACGCCGGCGTAGCGGGCGTTGGACAGCACGACCCGTTGGAAGTCCACCTGGTGGCGCTCCAGGGGGAGGTCGTCGTGGGCGATGTGTCCCACGTGGTCGGTGAACGCCTCCAGGACGGGCGCGGGACCGATCACGGTCAGCAGATCGCCCGGTCTGGGCGTGTCGGAACCGTCGGGGGTCCACTCGTCGCCGTCCCGGCGCAGACGGGTGAACACCAGCTCGGCATCCTCGAAGGAGCGCAGCTCCCCGAGCGACGGCAGGTCCTCGGCCGTGACCTCGAGCGTGCGGTACTCGGCGGTCTGGGGTGGCTCGCGGTCCTCCTCGGTCGGCCTGCGGCGGCTCCAGGCCTGCCCCGCCACGATCGCCAGCAGCACGCCCACGACACCGAAGGGGTAGGAGATCGAGAAGCCGACGACCGGCTCGTTCGTTCCGGCGGCCTCCACCGCCGCCGCCACACCCGGGGGGTTGGTCATCGCTCCGGCGTACACCCCGGCGACGTCCGCTGGTTCGAGCCCCATCACCCGTCCGAGGCCCGCGGCCAGCGCGGCCACTGCGATCAGCACCAGCACCGCCGCCACGATGGCGCGGGCGTTGCGCCTGAGCCCGCTGAAGAAGGACGGGCCACCAGCCAGCCCGATCGTGTAGGCGAACAGGGTCAGCCCGAGGGTCCCCACCAGGTCGGGCACGGTGCCCGCGACACCTGGCAGCAGGGCCGACAGGGCCAGGCCCGCGAACAGCGCGCCGGCGGGCCCGAGGCTCACGCCCGCGACCCGAACCGCACCGAGCAGCGTGCCGAGCGTGAGCACCAGGAACAGCGCCACCAGCGGTGACGCGGTGAGCAGGTCGGTCACGACGGTCACGACGGTCTCGACGGTCACGGCGGTCTCGAGGGGGTGGGCGACGCGCCGAGGCTAGGCGAGGGGAGCACAGCACCTCCGCTCGTTCATGCGCGGTACCTGAGCGGCTCGCGTCCCCTCGGGTGGTTGGTCGCGCACCGGAGCGGGGACAGGTCCTGCCACGGTGCGCGAGCAACGCCGCCGCCCGCGCCCCCGCCCGCGCCCCCGCCCGCGCCCCCACCCGCGCCGCCGCCCGCGCCCCCGCCCGCCCCGCGAGCAGCGCGGGGGCGCACGCCCCTCACGGCTGCCGGAAGACGATCGTCTCGTCGGCGTTGCCTCCCGCGTGCTCGTACCGCAGCATCCAGCGGCCATCCCGGACGATGGCCGGGGTAGCACGGGCGTCACCGTTCCAGTCCCCGGTGACAGGGGCGTCGCCGGCCAGGACGCGGCCGTAGACGTAGCTGAGGTCGGCCGGCCCGCCCGCCAACTCGTTGCGGAGCAGCCAACGGCCGTCGCGCACGACGCCGACGGTGTCGCGGCCGCTGGCGTCCCAGTCGCCCCACAGGGGGAGGTCGCCGCGGGTGAGACGGCCGTACACGAAGAGGCGGTCGGCGTTGCCGCCGCTCTGCTGGAACCGCAGGTGCCACTCGCGGTCGCGGACGATGCCCGGCAGGTCGCGGGAGCCGCCGGTCCAGGCGCCGGCGATCGGCACGTCGCCGAGGGTGACCCGGCCGTAGGTGAAGCTGCGTGAGGCCGCACCGCCGGCCAGGCCGTCGTTGAGGAACCAGGTCCCGTCACGGATCACCGAGACCGTGTCGAAGCCGTCACCGTTCCAGTCGGCGACGATCGGCACGTCACCTCGGCGGCCGTAGGTGTAGCGGAGGACCTCGCCGTCGGCGGTCCGCAACCTGACCTGTCCGTCGCACCACCAGCCGATGCCGTCGCGCCCGGAGGCGTGCCAATCGCCGGTCAGTGGGGTGCACGTGCCGGGGTTGCGCCTCGGCTCGGCGGTGCGCGCGTTCGATGCGGCCGAGCGGTTGCTGGCGCCGTCGGTGGCGGTGACGCAGTAGCGGTAGACCGTGCCGTTGGCCAGTCCCTCGTCGTTGGTGCTCGTGCGCGTGCCCGTCCACACCACCGGCGAGGAGGCCGAGCAGGTGCTGGCGGTCGTCCGGTGGAGGCGGTAGGTGATCGGACCGGTCGGGTCGGAGACCGCGGACCACTGCAGGTCGACCGAGCGGTCACCGGCCGCCGCTGGCCGGAGACGAGGCGGTGGTGGTGGGCTGGTGTCCTGGGCGGTGACGGTCACGACGTTCGACCGCGCAGAGGTGGTGCCGGCATCATCGCTGGCGTAGACGCAGTAGCGGTAGGTGCGCCCGTGGGTCAGGCCGGCGTCGATGTAGCTGAGCTCGGTGAAGGTGGTGGCGGCGTTCGGGATCCGTGGCGAGGTGTCGTCGCAGTCGCCCCCGGTGGAGCGGTGCAACGCGTAGCGGTACCCGCTGCCGGAGCCGCCCGATGTCGCGGACCAGGTCAGCGAGGTGGCCAGGTCCCCGGCCGTGCCCGTCAGCGTCACCGCCGTGAGCGGGTCCGGTTCGACACCCGGGAGCGGATCGGGTTCGCCATCGCCGCCACCAGGACCGTCGGGGTTGAACTCGGCCCCGCCCGGCACGATGCCGGGCGCGGAGACCAGGCCCGATGCGACCCAGCTGAGGGGCTCGGCGGTGTCCATCGCGCGGTCGCGGAGCTGCTCAGGGGTGAGGGACGGGTCGTCGTCGTAGGCCAGGGCGAGCAGTCCGCTCACGAAGGGTGTCGCGGAGGAGGTGCCGCAGTAGTAGAGCCTGAACTCCTCCGTGTTGTCCTGCGCGACGTTGCACCCGGGGGCGGCGACGTCGACCTCGGGACCGAAGTTCGACCATGAGTAGCGGGTCCCGCCGGGAGCCGCTGCCGCGACCGACAGCGCCTCCGGGTAGGCCGCGGGGGAGAAGACCGCGGTGTCGCTCTCGTTGCCGGCCGCGGCGACGACCGTGACACCGTTGGCGCGTGCGTGCAGCACCGCGTCGCGCATCACGGTGCTGCCAGCCGTGCCGCCGGCCGAGATGTTGACGAGTTCGGCGCCGTTGTCGACCGCCCAGCGCAGGCCCCTCGCCAGCTGCGACATGGTCCCCGTCCCGTTGTCGCTGAGCGCCTTCACCGGCAGGATGCGACAGTCCCAGCACTGCCCTGCGAAGCCGGCGCCGTTGTCACCCCTGGCGGCGATGAGGGTGGCCGACAGGGTCCCGTGACCGTTGCCGTCGGCCGTGTCGGTCCCACCGGTCTGGGCGTTGAAGCCGGGCAGGACGCGCCCGGCGATCTCCGAGGTGGCGGTCACGCCGGTGTCGAGCACCGCGACCAGCGGGGCACGGCCGGCGCCGATCGTGACGTCCCACGCGGAGGGCATGGCCGTCTCGATCTGGCCCCACTGGGACTGCCAGAGGGGGTCGTTCGGTACCCGGGCGATGGTCGTGACCGGGTCGGGCTCGGCTGCCACGGCCAGGCCGGCCTCGACCAAACCGTCGGCGACCCCGGCCATCTCCTCCAGCGTCAGCGCCCGATCCAGCTCCACGACGATCGACCCGTCGGGGAGCCGATCGACCTGGCGGCCTCCGGTCGCGGTCTCCACCCGGCGGGTCGCGGTGGTCCCGGCGCGCAGCCCTGCGGTCTCCGGTGGCGTGACGACCAGCCACTGCGTGCGCTGGAGGTCGACCTCGGTCTCGACCGTTGTGGCGTCGCCGAGGTCGGCGCTCGACGGCTCCCGCGCGCTCGCGGAGGGCAGCCCGCCCAGCGTGAGGCACAGCAGCATGACCAGCAGGATCGCCACAGGTCGCGACCTGGTGATCGCCACCCCTGCGCTGCGCACCAACGGATCCGGCCTCCCGGGTCTGGAGCTCCAACGATAGGCCCCGCCGCAGGGCTAGGCGAGCGCAGGCCGGCCCGGCCAGCCCGGCCGGCCCGGCCACGGGCGCTTACGCTCACCTCGCCGGGAGGAGGAGGCCGATGGACACCCTGACCACGACCGGGTCGGCCGTGGCGCTGCTCGCCGGACTGGCCCTGGTGCTCATCGGCGCCGTCGGCGCCACGATGACCCAACGCCACCTCGACGACACCGGACGCTCCCGCTGGGCGCTGCTGGCGCTGGTGCCCTACGGGGTCCTCCTCGGCGCCGGGGCCTCCCTGGTGCGGGGCTGGGACCTCGCCTCGTCGCTGCTGGTCGGGGCGGTGCTGCTGCCGCTGGTCGGTGTCCTGGGCCGGTTGGTGGAGGTCCGCAGGGCGCGGCGTGCCTCGCGGCACGGCTGAGCGCGGGCCGGTCGTAGCCGGCGCCCTCCGTCCGGAGGGGGACCCGGGGTTCCTCCTGGAGGACGACGGCAGTGGCCGCCGGGGTGCGTAGCTTCGGATCGGTACCCAGCTGGCCGCCCTCCGGCCGGCGCGACCCTCGGAGCCCCCGTGGCCACCGTCACCGACGCCACCATCAGCGTCGTCGTGCAGGGACTGACCAAGCGCTTCGGTGACCAGCTCGCCGTCGACGACGTCAGCTTCGAGCTGCCCCCTGGCCGGGTCGTCGGCTTCCTCGGCCCCAACGGCGCCGGGAAGTCCACGACGATGCGCATGATGATCGGACTGACCGCGCCCACCGCGGGCACGGCGACCTTCGACGGCGTGCCCTTCCACGACCTCGCCGACCCCGCGCACACGGTCGGCAGCATCGTCGACGGGGTGGGCTTCCACCCCGGACGGCGTGCGATCGAGGAGCTGAGGATCAGCGCCGCCACCGTCGGCATCCCCCGCGAGCGGTGCGAGCAGGTCCTGACCCTCGTCGGCCTCCAGGAGGCGGCGAGCAAACGGGTCGGGCAGTTCAGCCTCGGCATGCGCCAGCGTCTCGGTCTGGCCCAGGCCCTGCTGGGTGACCCGAGGGTGCTGCTGCTCGACGAGCCGGCGAACGGGCTCGATCCGGAGGGCATCCACTGGGTGCGGCAGCTCCTGCGCCACCTCGCCGGTCAGGGCCGCACGATCCTCGTCTCCTCCCACCTCCTCGGCGAGATCTCCCGCCTGGCCGACGAGGTGATGGTGATCCGTCGCGGCCGGTTGGTCGCCAACGCGAGCGTGGCCGAGCTGACCGGGGCCGCGGCCGGTGGGGTCGCGGTGCGGTCCGCGGACGACGCTGCGTTGGTCGGCCATCTGCGTGACGCGGGCGCCGAGGTCGAGCCCACCGACGGGTACCTGCTCGTCACCGGTTCGGCGCCCGAGGAGGTGGGGCGGCTGGCGCTGGCGGCGGGCATCGCCCTCCACGAGCTCCGGCCCGCGGTCGCCGAGCTCGAGGACGTGTTCATGGAACTGACCGCCGGGGGAGGGATCGCCTGATGTCGCTGGTCGTCGCGGAGACCCGCAAGCTGACCACCGTGTGGACCACCACGATCATCACGCTGGTGGGGCTGCTCCTGGTGCTGTTCGGCGCCGCCTTCTTCGTCTTCGAGACGGAGTTCTCCGGCGAGTTCCTCGGGACCGACCCCCAGGTCGCCGCCACCATCGACCAGATCGGGGGCATGAGCGTCATCGCGCTGATCGTCGGGTTGCTGTCGGTCACCACCGAGTTCCGCCACGAGACGATCGGACGGACCCTCCAGCTCACTCCGAGCCGTACCCGGGTCGTGGCGACGAAGATGCTGGTCGGAGCGGTCTACGGGGTCGTGTTCTCCGTGCTGGGCCTGGTGGTGGTGGGTGGGATCCTGCTGCTGTCCGGGGCGGAGCTCGACCTCGGTGAGACGACGGTCCGGGCCCTGTGGCAGGGGCCGGTCGGGTTGGCGCTGATGGCGGTGTTCGGGGTCGCCGTCGGGGCACTGCTGCGCAGCCAGGTGGTCGCCGTGGCCCTGATGCTGATCTACGTGTTCCTCATCGAGTCGCTGGTCATGCAGTTCCTCCCCGAGGTCGGCCGGTGGCTGCCCTTCCAGGCGCTGAACGCGATGTTCCTGTCCGAGGAGTTGACCGCGGGGATGGGGGTCGACGCGGCGGCGCCGCTGGAGCCCATGGTGGGGCTCGCGGTGTTCGTCGCCTACTGCCTGGTGGCGGCGATCGCGGCGATCGTGCTCATGCGGGTCCGCGACGTGTGACCTGCGGCGCGGTGGGAACGCTCGGATCGAGCGCGGCGACGAGGGCGGTGACCTCGTGCGGTGCCAGCACCCGTGCCTCGCGTTCGGCGAGGTGGTCGACGTCGAGGTGGTCCTGCTCGATCGCTGCGCACAGGCGGTGGAGCGCGCCGCTGTGGTGGTCGATGCGGTCCCGGGCGTAGCCGGGGCTGGCGCCGCGGGTCGCCATGAACGGCCAGTCGGAGGCCTGCAACTGCGCGAGCTCCCGTGCCACGGCGGCCCGCTGCCGGTCGGTGCCCCGCCCTCCCGCCAGGGCTCCCCGGGCGCGGGTCTCGGCCTCCCGCAGCCGCTGCCACAGGGGACGGGTCGCCGGCGTGACCCAGCTGGCGTGCCCCTTGGCGTAGCCCCAGGAGGACTCGGGCAGCTGCAGCCGCCGGGTGGGTGGGTGGCGCTCCAGGCGGGAGGCGAGCGTGGTGGTCCTCAGCGACGGGTCCCGCACGACCCGCCGCAGCAGGGCCTCGAGGAACGCGACCCCCTCGAACCACCAGTGCCCGAACAGCTCGGTGTCATAGGCGGCGACGACGAGCTTGCCGGGGCGTGGGTCGAGCACCTCGCGCAGCACGCCGTGGAGGTGGTCGGCATCCCGTTCCACCTGTACGGCGGCCGGCGTCGGCTCGTAGATCGCCTTCTGGTCCGGTGGCAGCGCGTGGTCGGTGACCCGCCAGGAGGGGTGGGTCCCGAAGGTGCCGCGGGCGAAGTAGTCCCGGTACCACACGTTGCCGGGGTAGCCGCCCGACGGGGACCACACGTGGTAGGCGACGGCGAGGTCCCGGGCGAAGGCGGCGACGTCGCTGTCGCCGATCCACACCGCGTCGTGGACCACCTCGTCGGGGTGGTCGGTGCCGGGCGGCGGGACGGCTGGACGGGCCGTCCAGTCCCGGTCCGGTCCCCCCACCGCGCGGACCAGGGTGGCGGCGTCGACCAGGACGTGGCCGATGCCGTGGGCGGCGTAGACCTCCTCCAGGCCGGGCAGGTCGGGACCGGTCCGTGGCAGCGTCGGTGTGCCCTGCACGTCCACCCGTCGGGGGCGCGCGGTCGGATCCGCCACCCGGCCCGCGGGCCGGTAGCCGAGCTCGGGGGGCCACAGGCCGGTGGGGCGCCGGCCCGCCCACCGGTGGTGCTGCTCCAACCCCATGGTGAGCTGGGCGTCCACCACCAGCGGGTCCGCCACCAGCGGCAGGTAGGGGTGGGTGGCCGGACCACCGAGCAGCTCGATCACGCCGCGGTCGGCCAGCTCGCGCCACACCGCCAGCAGCCCACCTCGGCGTTGGATGTCCTCGTGGAGGGCCAGCAGGTCCTGGTGCCGTCGCCAGTGGAAGCCGGCGAGGTCCCGGACCTCCACCGGCTCGTGGAGGTGCCAACGCTGCTCCTCGGCCCGCCACATCTGCCCACCGAGCCAGGTGCCGAGGTCCTGCGCCACGCGTGGGTCGGCGACCTGATGGGCGACCGCCGGGGTCACGCCGAGGGTGAGCAGCTCGCGGTGACCCTCCTCCGCCAGTCGCTCCAGCATCGCGGTGACCGGCAACCAGGAGGTCCCCCAGGCCTCGAACAGCCACTCCTCGCCGACCGGCCACACACCGTGGTGGCGCAGCTCCGGCAGATGGGTGTGCAGCACCAGGGCCACCTCGCCGGGGGCGTCGCGCCGGACGGAGCTTGGGGGTGGCGTCACGCCCGGCCGACCCGGCAGGTCGCCAGTAGGTCGAGGCTGGCATCGAGGTCGTGCTCGTCGAGGCGGAAGTCGGTCTCCTCGACCGCGTGGACGAGGGCGCGCAGCCACGTCGGCCACTGCTCGGGTGGCCCCTCGCCCAGCGCGGCGGGGACCGAGACCTGCCGGTCCCGCTCGGCGGCAGCGACCTCGCCGGCGTGGTGGACCCCGTGGACCACCTCGACGTCCAGCCCGCACCGGCTGAGCAGCCGGGTGAGCTCCGCGGCGGTGAACTCCACCGTGTGGAAGGGGTTGACGGGGGTGTCGCTGTCGGGGGTGAAGGTGAGCCGGTTGGGGGTGGCGATCATGACCAGCCCCCCCGGCTCGGTCACCCGCTGCAGCTCCGCGAGGTAGCCGGGGATGTCATGGAGGTGCTCGATCACCTGGAAGGACACGCACAGCGCGACCGCGTCGTCGGCCAGGGGCAGCTCGCGCAGCTCCGCCTCCACCACCTCGACGGCCGCATCGGCCGCGCTGTAGAGGGCACGGGCGTGGGCCACCGTGAGGGGGTCGAGGTCGGCTCCGATCGCCCGGTCGGCGCCGGCGGCCCGCAGCAGCTCCAACCCGTAACCCTCACCGCAGCCGGCGTCCAGCACCTCAAGCTCGCCCTCCGAGGCTCGCGCGCGCAGCTCGCGGACGCGGTCCTGGGCGGCGCGGTAGGCGATCACGTGGCGCAGGAACCAGTAGCGCTCATCCGGGATGCCCGGCAGGGTGCGCTCGCCGGTGAGCGGCAGCTCGGGGACCGCCTCGGCTGGGTCGCCCTGGTCGCCCTGGTCGCCGTCGTGGACGTCGTCGGACGGGTTCGGCGGGCGTGAGGTGGGAGACGGTGAGGCGCACATGCCGGCAGCCTATGCAGTGCCAGCCGACTGCCTCGACCGCGGGCCTGCGCCACCCGGGTGGCAGGTGCGCCCGTTGCGCAGGTGGACCGGGGTAGCGCCCGCCGATTTGATTTTGAGTGACCACTCAACTTCCATTGCGCGCGGTTGGCCGGTGGGCACCACCGGCCACGACCCGACCGCAGAGGGAGTTCCGTATGAAGGTCGTCGTTCCTGTGAAGCGGACGCCGGACACCGCAGGTGAGAAGGTCATCGATGCCGACAGCCTGACGGTGGACCGGGAGGCCGGTGAGTCGGTCCTGTGTCCGGTGAACGAGTTCTCCATCGAGGAGGCCGTCCGACTGAAGGAGAAGCACGGCGCCGAGGTCACGGTGCTGGTCGTGGGACCCGAGGAGGCCCAGCCCACCGTCCGCAAGGCGCTGTCCTACGGGCTGGACGCCGGTCTGCAGATCACCGACGAGGCCATCGCGGGCTCGGATGCGCTGGGGACGGCCCGGGTCATCGCCGCAGCGCTGGAGGCCACCGAGTTCGACCTGGTCGTGTTCGGCGGGCAGTCGACCGATGCGCGGACCTCGCTGGTGCCGGCCGCGGTCGCGGAGCTGTTGGGCCTGCCGAGCCTGACCTACACCCGCTACCTCGAGGTGGATGGTGAGACGATCACCGTGCACCGCGAGCACGAGGAGGGCTGGGACGTGGTGACCGCGTCGCTGCCGGCGGTGGTCAGCGTGGTCGAGGCGATCAACGAGCCGCGCTACCCCTCGTTCAAGGGGATCATGGCCGCGAAGTCCAAGCCGCTGGAGACGAAGTCGCTGGCGGACCTGGGTGTCTCGGCCGACGAGGTCGGGGCCGGTGCTGCCTCGGCGACGATGTACGAGTTCGCACCCCGTCCGCCCAAGGAGGCGGGCACCGTGATCGAGGACGACGGCTCCGGTGCCGCGGCGGCGCAGCTCGCGGACTGGCTGGTCGAGAAGAAGTTCGTGTGAGCGATCGCCAGGAGGCCACCGATCGGCCCCGATGTGGGCTGCACAGCGAGGAGCAACGATGAGCGAGATGCTGGTTCTGATCGACCACAGCGACGACGGGCCGCGCAAGGTCAGCCTGCAGATGCTGACCAAGGCCCGGGAGCTGGCCGAGATCACCGGTGACACCGTCGCCGCGGTGTGGTTCGGCCCCGGTGCGGCGGACGCCGCCCCGACGCTCGGTGCCTACGGCGCCGGGAAGCTGTACCACTGGGACTCCGCCGACGCCTACGGCTACGTGACCCTGCCGCAGGTCGAGGCGCTGGAGTACCTGATCGACACCTCCGAGGCCGACACGCTGCTGTTCGCCTCCTCCAACCACGTCAAGGACGTCGCGTCCCGGCTGGCGATCCGGATGGAGGCGGGGGTCATCACCGACGTGTCGGGCATCGAGCTCGCCGAGGACGGACGGTGGGTGGCGACCAAGGAGGTCTTCGGTGGTGACATGATCACCAAGTCGACCTTCGCGGAGGGCAAGCTGTCCTTCCTCGGGGTGTCGTCCAACGCCTTCCCCGCGGTGGAGTCGAACGGGGCTTCCCCGGAGCTCGTGGCCATCGACATCGATCTCACCGAGGAGGCCAAGGCCGCCCAGGTGGTGTCGGTGGAGAAGGTCGCCGGCGCGGACCGTCCCGACATCGGCGAGGCGGCCGTGGTCGTCGCGGGCGGCCGCGGGCTCGGCTCCGAGGACGGCTTCCAGCTGATGGAGCAGCTCGCGGACATGATCGGGGCCGGGGTGGGCGCCTCCCGGGCCGCCACCGACGCGGGCTGGTACCCGCACCGCTACCAGATCGGCCAGACCGGACGGACGATCTCCCCGACCCTGTACCTCGGGTCCGGCATCTCGGGGGCGATCAAGCACCGCGCCGGGATGCAGACCTCCCAGAACATCGTGGCGATCAACAAGGACGCCGAGGCCCCGATCTTCCAGATCGCGGACTTCGGTGTGGTCGGCGACCTCTACAAGATCGTGCCGAAGCTGGTCGAGGAGCTCGAGGCGCGCAAGTGATCGAGGTGGGGCGCTGACCCGCAGCGACCCCACGCACATGACGGTGCCCCGGCCGTGAGGTCGGGGCACCGTCGGTGTCCGGGGTGTGCTCCGGTGGTCAGGACTGGTCGTCGTCGTCGCTCGAGACGGCGTCCTTGGCGGCCTCGAAGGCGCCCTTGGCGGTGTCCTTGGTCTCTTCGACCTTCTCCTTGACCTTGCCCTTGGCGTGCTGGGTCTTGCCCTCGTCCTCGAGCTCTTCGTCGCCGGTCGCCTTGCCAGCGGTCTCCTTGGCCTTGCCTTCGAACCGGTCCTGGGTGCTCATGGTGCCTCCTGTGGGCGGGCGTGCGTCGTGCCGGTGGTGGTGCCGAAGCTTGAGTGTGGCCTACGTCCACGGTCGGCCACCACGGCCATCGGCACGGGTGGGTGACCGTCCGGTCAGCTGGCCGATCACCGGCACCTCGTGGGCGACGTTCACCGGGCAGCTCAGCCGGCGAGGTCGACGACGCGGGCGTTGGCCGTGTCAGCCCGCGAGGTCGACGACGCGGGCGCCGGCCGCCTGCACCAGCTGGTCGGAGCTGATCGCGAACACGTCCCTTGGGGTCCCGGCCGCCGCCCACACCACCTCCAGGGCCGCGAGGTCGCGATCGCACAGCACCGTCAGCTCACGGTCGTGGCCGAAGGGGGGCGTCCCACCGATCGCGTAGCCGGTGACGGTCCGGCCCTCCTCGGCCGTCGCCTTGCGGACGCGCTCCGCGCCCGTGGCCGCGGCGAGTCGGTCCTCGTCGACCCGGTTCGCCCCGGAGGTCAGGGCCAGCACGGGTTGGTCGTCGGCGATGAACACCAGCGACTTGACGATCTGCGCGACGTCGCAGCCGATCGCCGCTGCCGCGTCCGCGGCCGTCCGGGTGCCCTGGGGGAACCGCCGGGCGTCGACCTCGACGCCGAGCGCTGTTGCTCGGGCCGTGAACCGCTGATCCGCCGCTGCCATCGCCACCTCGTTGCTCGTGTCCGGTCGTTCTCGGCCGTCACCCCGGCAGTGCCACGACCCCCGACAGCGCCGGAGCGCCCGGTGCCAGCAGCACCTCGACCTCGAGGCTGCTCCCGGGCGGGGGCGCCGGCACCAGACGCACCTCGCCGTTGCTGAACCAGCGGTCACCGCGTCCGACCGCATCCACGACCTCGATCGCGACACCATCGGCGTGCACCCGCCACTGCTCGGCCGGCGGCACCCGCCGTGCCAGGCGTTGGCCGCTGCCGGTGTCGAACCGGGCGAAGCGCAGGTCCGCCCACCCGTCCCAACGCTCCAGGCTGAGCAGCAGCAGCCGGTGCCCGTGGGCCACCCCGAGGTCGACGCCGAGCGGCAGGACGCCCCGCGGGATCGGGGGGAACGGGGCCTGCTCGGGGAGGTGGGGTGCGCTCATGGCTGCTGACGCTACCGTCGGCGACCCCATGACGACCTACTGCGACCACGCTGCGACCACGCCACCGCGCCCTCAAGCGCGGGCGGCGCTCGCAGCGTGGCTCGATGCCGCGAACGCCTCCTCCACCCACCTCGCCGGCCAGGCGGCTCGGGTCGCGGTCGAGGAGTCCCGTGAGGCGGTCGCCACCGCCCTCGGTTGTTCGCCCCACGAGGTCGTGTTCCCCTCGGGGGGCACGGAGGCCGACAACCTCGCCGTGAAGGGCATCACCTGGGCGGCGCGTGACCGCAGCCGAGGGGTGCCCCACGTGGTGACCACGGCGGTGGAGCACCCGGCCGTGCTCGACCCCGCCCGCTGGCTCGCCGAGCGGGGTGATGCGACGCTGACGGTCGTCCCGCCCGGCGGGGATGGCCGCGTGGACGTCGAGGAGGTGCTCGCTGCGCTCCGTCCGGAGACGGCGCTGGTCAGCGTGATGGCGGCCAACAACGAGCTCGGCGCGGTCAACGACATCCCCGGGCTGGCCGCGCGGTTGGCCGAGCGGGAGGTCCCGTTGCACACCGATGCGGTGCAGGCCGTCGCCACGCTCGAGCTGGACGTGGCCCGTTGGGGCGTCGATGCCCTGGCGCTGTCGGCGCACAAGTTCGGTGGTCCCCAGGGCGTCGGCCTCGCCGTGCTGCGTCGCGGGCTCCCGGTGGTGCCGCTCGCCCACGGCGGAGGGCAGGATCGGGGCGTGCGGTCGGGCACGTTCGCGGTGGGCCTGGACGCGGCCTGCGGGGCCGCACTGACCGCGGCCGTGGCGGATCGTGCCGAGTTGCGTCCGCGTCTGCTCGCGCTGACCGACCGCCTGGCGGCCGCGGTCACCGCGCTGGAGGGGGGGCGGCGCTCCGGTCCGTCCGATCCGTCGTGGCGACTCGCTTCCCACGTCCACCTGCTCCTCGACGGCGTCGAGGCGACCGCGCTCGCCCTGGAGCTTGATGCGGCTGGGGTCGCGGCCTCCAGCGGGGCGGCGTGCGGGGCCGGGGCGGCGAAGTCCTCGCCGGTGCTGGAGGCCTGCGGGTTGCAGGGCACGCCGCTACGGCTGAGCCTCGGGTGGACGAGCACGGCCGCGGAGGTGGATCGGGGGATCGACGTGCTCACGGACCTGATCCCGCGGCTGCGGGCCTCCCGGTCGGCGGTGGTGCGCTGATGGCCCGGGTGCTGGTCGCGATGTCCGGGGGGGTCGACAGTGCGGTGGCCGCTGCCTTGCTGGTCGACCAGGGTCATGAGGTCACCGGCGTGCACCTCAAGCTCGCGGACCTGCCGCTGGATGCCCAGGTGCCCGGCCACGGCTGCTGCACCCTCGATGATGCCCAGGACGCGCGGCGGACGGCACAGGTGCTCGACATCCCGTACTACGTGTGGGACCTGAGCGAGGTCTTCGAGCGTGAGGTGCAGACGCTCTTCGCGGCCAGCTATGCCGCGGGTCGCACGCCGAACCCGTGCGTGACCTGTAACGAGCGGGTCAAGTACGCGGCCCTGCTGGACCGGGCGCTCGCGCTCGGCTTCGACGCGCTGGCGACGGGCCACCACGCCCGTCTGCGTCGTCATGGTGCCCCCGTGGTCGGGCCGGGTCCGGGCGTCGAGCTGCAACGGGCGGTGGACGGGGCGAAGGACCAGTCCTACGTGCTGTACGTCGCGACACCACACCAGCTCGCCCACACCCTGCTGCCCGTGGGTGAGCTCACCAAGGCGCAGGTCCGTGCGGTCGCCACCGAACGCGGCCTGCGCGTCGCCAACAAGCCGGACAGCTACGACGTGTGCTTCATCCCCGACGGGGACACCACGGGCTACCTCGCCGAACGCCTGCCCGCAGCACCGGGCCCGATCGTCGATACCGACGGCGAGGTGCTGGGGACCCACGACGGGCTGTGGCGGTTCACGGTGGGACAGCGTCGGGGGCTCGGCCTCGACCACCACGAGCGGCGCTTCGTGACCGACGTCGAGCCCGCCAGTCGGACGGTTCGGGTCGGACCCCGAGAGGCGCTCGCCTGCGCGTGGGCGGAGCTCGACCGTCCGAACTGGACCCGCGGCGCTGCGCCGTCGGGACCGGTCCGTGTGCAGATCCGCGCGCACGGTCGCAGCGTGCCGGGCCGGCTCGTGGTCGGGGAGGGCCGGCTTCACGTCGGGGAGGACCGGGTTCGCGTCGAGCTGGATGAGCCCGTCCACGGCCTCGCCCTGGGACAGGCGGCGGTGGTCTACGACCCGGACGATCTCGTGTGCCTCGGTGGTGGACGGGTCATCGCGGCGGAACGCCCCGCTGGTCTGCCGCTGACCTCGGCGACGAGCCGGCAGCGCAGCTAGTCAGCGGGGTCGGTCGACCGCGTCCAGGACCGCCAGGATGGCGTCCACGAAGGCGCCCGGCGCATCCTCCTGGACGAAGTGGGCCGCACCCTCGACCGTCCGGTGGGGCTGGCCGGTCGCGCCCGGGATCAGCGTGCGCAGGGGTCGGTCCCACCCGCGGGTGATCGGATCCTGATCGGTGAACGCGGTCAGGAAGGGCGCGTCGAACCCCCGCAGTGCCCGCCACGCCCGCCGGTTGTCCTCCGCGGCGGGATCGTCCGGTGTGGTCGGCACCAGGCTCGGGAGCATCCGGGGACCCGCCTGGTGGCCGGCATCGGGGAACGGGGCGTCGTAGGCAGCGATCACCTCGTCGGGCAACGCCGTGAGCGTGCCGCCGTCGACGATGCGTCCCGCGGGGAACTCCCGCATGGTCCGGGCGGCCTGCTGCCAGGCGAGGAACGCCTCGCCGGGGTGCTCGTCGCCGGTCGGGAGTCCGGTGTTGGACGCCATCACGCCTGCGAAGCGGTCCGGCCGGTCCGCCACCAACCGGAGGCCGAGCAGCCCGCCCCAGTCCTGGCAGCCGAGCACCACCCCGGTGAGGTCGAGGTGGCCGAACAACGCCTCGTCGAGCCAGGCGACGTGGCGCGCGTAGGTGTGGTCCTGCTGACGGGTCGGCTTGTCGGACCGGCCGAAGCCGATCAGATCCGGCGCGACGACCCGGCATCCAGCGTCGACCAGCGGGGGCAGCACGTGCCGGTAGAGGAAGCTCCACGTGGGTTCGCCGTGCAGCAGCACCACCACCGGTCCCTGCGGATCGCCCTCGTCGAGGTGGTGCAGGCGCAGCGTGCCCTCGCCGTCCGGGTCGCGGACCGCGAGCTCGCGTGGCGCGAACGGGAAGTCGGGCAGGTCGTCGAACGCCTCGTCCGGGGTCCGCAGGATCTGCATCGCGCCTCCTCAGCCGGCCGGGGCGGCCGTCGTGGGGGCGGCCGTCGTGGGGGCGGCCGTCGGTGTAGCCGCCGTCGGCGTGGCGGCCGTCGGTGTAGCGGCCGTCGGCGTAGCAGCCGTTGGCGTGCCGGTCGCGGCGGTGGCCCCGGCAGGCGTCGCCGCGAGGATCGCGTGGGCGGTCCGACGTGCCAGGGCCATGCAGGTCAGCATCGGGTTCGAGCCGACCGCGGTCGGGAACGCACTGGTGTCGCCGATGTACACCCCGGCGACGTCGTGCAGTTGGCCATGGGCGTCGGCCACGCTGGTCGCGGGATCGGTGCCCATACGGGCGGTGCCCATCTGGTGGGCGCTGAACAGCAGCCGACCGCCGGCCCCCAGCGGCTGCGCTCGGACCCGTTGGACGAAGGCGTCGAGATCGTCGCCCCGACGCCAGATGTGCCCGGCGGGCCCGAAGTCGACGATCACGGTGGCTCCCGCTGCCCGCTGCACTTCTGCGATGAGGTGGACGGCCCGGTCGAGCAGTCGCCGGTCCAGTTCGTCGTCCAGCGGGTAGGTGACGACCGCCTCGCCGTCGTCGTCGATGGTGACCCGTCCAGCGCCCCGGTCGCGGAGCAACCCGAGCGTCGGCGAGGCGTTCGCGCCGCGCCCCATCAGGAGCTTGTGGTCGCGGCCCGACCGCCACGGCAGGCTCGCACCGGACAGGCCGGTCCCGAAGTGGCTGCACTCGAGCAGCAGCCCGTGGCCCTCCTCGAGCTGTGCGAACTCGTCGACGACCACCGACAGCGGTGGCCCCCACCAGGGGCGCTGGTCGTCGGGGTAGTAGCCGGCCAGCACCGCCACCGGGTGCAGGCGCAGGTGCCGGCCGACGGCTGGCCCACCGATCCCCGAACGCAGCAGCAGCGCCGGCGTCTCCAGCGCCCCGCCGGCCACCACGACCCTCGGTGCCCGGATCTCGAGCGTGGTGGTGGCCCCATCCGGGTGGGTCACGGTGGCGCGCACGCCGGTGGTCCTGGCCTGGTCCACCAGGACGCGGTCGACGTGTGCCCGGGTCACCAGCCGTGCCCCCGCCGCCGCCGCGTCCAACAGGTGGGTGGCCAGGCCCCCCTGCTTGCTCCCGGTCACGTCACCGAAGCCGAGGTGGCCGGCGAGGTCCGCGTCGTAGGTCCGCGGGTCGGTGTTGCGGGTGGCGGCGGTCCAGGACCATCCCAGCGCCTCGGCGCCGTCGACCAGGCGCTGGTTCGGACCGTTGCGGTCGCTGCAGGTGTCCGTCGCCGAGATCCGCTCCGACACCGCCGCGAGGGGGGTGTCGAACTCGGAGCTGTCCAGACCCTCGAGTCCGTGCTCCTGCTGCCACTGGGCACGGACGTGGGCCGGCGGGGGGACGCAGGCGGTCCAGTTGACGGTCGTGCCGCCGCCCAGCGTCGCCCCGGCGATCATCGTGACGTTGCCGTCGGCCGTCGGGTGGTGGCCACCCCGCCAGTACAGCTGCGCCATCGCGTCGAGTTCGAAGGGTGAGAAGTCGGCGGCCTCCGCGTGGCCCCCGGCCTCCAGCACGACGACGTCGAGGCCGGCCTGGGCCAGTTCTGCAGCGATGACCCCGCCGCCGGCCCCCGAGCCGACGATGCACACGTCGGCGTCCCAGACGACCTCGCGGTCCGTCGGCACCGGGGTGGACGTCAGCTGCCTCGGGGGTCGCGGGGTCGTGGTGGACGGCCCCGGGTACCCGACCGCGGCCCAGTTGGGGTTGGTGCCGTCGGCATCCGCCAGACCGTAGAACAGCATGAGGGTGATCGTGCGCACCGCGTCCAGTCCGCGTGCCGCGTCGGCGGACGCCCTGCGCAGGCCGGCCAGGACGGTGTCGCGGACCGGTCCGGGGAGCCGGTCGATCTGCAACCGGGCCAGGGCATCGAGCAGTTCGGTCAGCCCGGCGGCGTCGCCGGGCCGCAGCCGCGTGGCGATGGCCCCCGCCACGGCGTCCGCGATGTCCAGGTCGGACGCGCGACGGGCCCAGAACGCGGGATCGCCTCCCCCGCTGCGTGGCGGAGCGACGCTCGGCACGGCGATGTCGGCCAGGGTGCGCAGGACCGCGAGCCGCCGCTGCCCCTCCGGTTCCGCCCCCCACCGTCGTCCCGCGGCATGCAGTTCGGTCTCCACCGGTTCCCTCTCGGTCGCTGCTCGATGATGATGCGTCGCAGTTCCGAGGCATCCGGCTCTCCACCGACGACAGTGTGCCGCACCTGGTCGGCCGCTGGCGATGACGATCTCCACACGGACGCCTCCGGCGGTGTCAGCGTCCCGTGCTTCAGTAGCCTCGGACCGGTCCGAGGCGGACGTCGTCCCGTCGGCGTCCGGTGCCAGGGGCTCGGTGAGGAGGAGAGCGAGGTGGCTGACCGTCCGCAGATCCCGTCGGACCCCGCCGAGGCACGCGCTCGGCACGACGAGCTGTCTCGGCTGATCCGCACCGCGCGTTACCGCTACTACGTCCTCTCCGCCCCCGAGCTGGCCGACGCGGAGTTCGACGCGCTGGTGCGCGAGCTCGAGCTCATCGAGGAGGAGCACCCGCAGCTGCGAACTCCCGCCTCGCCCACCCAGCAGGTGGGGGCGCCACCGGACACGGCCTTCCCGCCGGTCTCCCACCCGGAGCCGATGCTCAGCCTCGACAACGCCTTCTCCCGCGAGGAGCTCGACGCCTGGGCCGAGCGGGTCAGGCGTGGGCTGGCCAGCGACGCCGCGCCGGAGGAGCTCGACGAGGAGGAGCTCGCCGCCGCCGACCCCGACGACGCACCGCGGGTCGTCTTCGGCTGCGAACTGAAGATCGACGGGGTCGCCATCGACCTCGTCTACCGCGGCGGGGTCCTGGCCACCGCCGCCACCCGCGGGGACGGCACCACCGGCGAGGACGTCACCCACCAGGTGCTCACGATCGATTCGATCCCCTACCGGCTCCACCTCGACGACCCGCCGGCGCTGCTCGAGGTCCGCGGCGAGGTGTACTACCCGCTGGAGGCCTTCGAGGCGATGAACGCCGAGCGCATCGAGCGGGGCGAGGCCGCCTTCATGAACCCCCGCAACGCCGCCTCGGGGGCGCTCAGGCAGAAGGACCCCGAGGTGACCCGCTCCCGGCCGCTGGCGGTGTGGTGCCACGGGCTCGGCGCGGTGGAGGGCGTCGGCTTCACCACCCACGCCGAGGCGATGCGCACCCTGGCCGCAGCCGGCCTGCCGGTCGCCGAGGAGAGCGAGCAGCACACCGACCTCGACGAGGTGTGGGCCTACGTCGAGCGGTGGACCGCTGCCCGCCACGACGTCAGCTACGAGATCGACGGCGTCGTGGTCAAGGTCGAGGACCTCGCCCAGCGGGCCGAGCTCGGTTCCACCGCCCGGGCGCCGCGCTGGGCGATCGCCTACAAGATGCCCCCGGTGGAGCAGGCGACCACCCTGCGCGCGATCGAGGTCAACGTCGGCCGCACCGGCAAGGCCACCCCCTACGCCGTGCTCGAGCCCGTGCTGGTGGCCGGCACCACGATCACCTACGCCACCCTGCACAACGAGATCCAGGTCCACGCCAAGGACGTCCGCGCCGGTGACCGGGTGCTGGTGCGCCGCGCCGGCGACGTGATCCCCGAGGTGGTCGGGCCCGTCCTCAGCGAGCGTCCCGAGGGCACGCAGGTCTGGTCGATGCCCGCCGACTGCCCGTTCTGCGGGGAGCCGCTGGTGCGGCCGGAGGGCGAGGCGCACCACTTCTGCGAGAACGTCGACTGCCCCAACCGGCTGCGCGAGTCGCTCGCCCACCTCGCCTCCCGCGGCGCGCTCGACATCGAGGGGCTGGGGGAGCAGACCGTGGACCTGCTGCTCGCCGAGGGGCTGGTCCACGACCTCGCCGACGTGTTCCGCCTCCATGAGCGCCGCGACGAGCTACTGGCGCTGGAGAAGTGGGGGACCAAGCGGGTCGACAACCTGCTCGCCGGCATCGACGAGGGCCGCCAGCGACCCCTGGAACGGGTGCTGGTCGCGCTGAACATCCGCCACCTCGGCCCCACCTACGCCAAGACGCTGGTGCGCGCCTTCCCCAGCCTGCAGGCGATCCGCGACGCCGAACCCGAGGAGCTCGAGGCCGTCGACGGGATCGGGCCGGTGATCGCGAGCGCCGTCCACTCCTGGTTCGCCACCCCACGCAACGCGCAGCTGGTCGACGAGCTGATCGCGCTCGGCATCACCACCGACGCCGAGGTGGACGACGCCGCAGCCGGGGTGGACGCGGACCTGCTGTCGGGCTGGACCGTGGTGGTCACCGGCACGCTCGAGGACTTCACCCGGGACGAGGCGAAGGAGGCACTCGAGGCCCGCGGTGCCAAGGTCACCGGCAGCGTGTCGGGGCGGACCTCGGTGGTGGTGGCCGGCGCCGACCCCGGCTCCAAGCTCGACAAGGCGAGCTCGGCCGGGGTGCCCGTGGTCGACGAGGCGGGCTTCCGACACCTGCTCGAGCACGGCGAGCTGCCCGGCGATCCCGGGGGAGGGTGAGCCGACCGCCCGTGCCGCGTTTCGATCCCTGCAGCTACCCCGGCCCGCGACCTCACGGGCCCGTCGTGGTGTACGACGGCGAGGTGGCAGACCTCGACCTCGATGTCTGGCTGGGTGATGGCGCGGCGAGCCCTGCTGCCGCCGGTGCGGGGCCGGCCGGGTCCGCGCTCGAGCCCACGCCCGCACCCGGGTCCACGCCCGCGCCCGGTTCCGAGCCCCCCGCGGGCTGTCGTGTCGGGCCGACCCCGCCGGTGCTCCGCCGACCCGGCGAGGTGCGCTTCAGCGTCGCCTACGGGTCGAACGCCTCGCCCGGGCGACTCCACGACAAGGGCTTGGACGTGGACGGGGCGGTGCTGCTGCCGGCTCGGTTGCGCGGGTACGTACCCGCCTTCGAGGCACGTCGCACCGGCTACGGCGCGGTCCCACTGACGCTGGTGCCGCAGCCGGGCGCGGTCACCGACACCTGGGTGCTCGGGCTGCCTCCGGCGGCGACGGTCCTGCTCGATCGCACCGAGGGGCGGGTCCCGGAGCACACGCCGGAGCGGGTCCTGGTGGGGGAGAGCGACGGCCGGTTCGCGCCGCCGGGCACCTACCAGCTCGGGCGGGTCGGCGAGGTGGTCGTCGCGGGCCGCTGGCGTCTCACGGAAGCCCTGGCTTACCTGCCGGGTCGTGCGACCCGCATCCAGTGCGAGCCGGGTGGCGACTGGCGGACCTGGCCGGAGGTGGACCAGCCCGCGGCCGTCGCGCACCTCGAGCGCGGTGGCCCGTCGCGACCGGCACCCCCGGTCGCTGCCCCGGTCTTCGGGCCGTGGCCGCCGACTCCCTTGCGCTGACGAGGTCCGGCCCGCCCGCACTTCGGCCGCCCCGCGCTACCCCGGCCGCCCGGGCGCCCGGCCGCCCGGGCGCCCGGCCGCCCCGCCGCCCGGCCGCCCCGGCCGCCCCGGCCCCCGCCCCCCGCGCGGGGTTTGGGGGGTTGGGGAAGCTGGGCCCCGGGAGGCGAGGGTTTTGGCACCCAACCCGTCGCGGGCGGCGCGGCCCGGTGCGGGCCGGCGGAGGCCGGCGCGGGGGTTGGGGAAGCTGGGCCCCGGGAGGCGGTGGTTGTGGCACCCAACCCGTCGCGGGCGGCGCGGCCCGGTGCGGGCCGGCGGAGGGGGGTGCGGGGTTTGGGGGGTTGGGGAAGCTGGGCCCCGGGAGGCGGGGGTTTTGGCACCCAACCCGTCGCGGGGGGCGCGGGGGTTGGGGGGTTGGGGAAGCTGGGCCCCGGGAGGCGGGGGTTTTGGCACCCAACCCGCGGCGTCCCACCGCGGCCCGGTGCGGGCCGGCGGAGGCCCGCGCGGGGTTTGGGGGGTTGGGGAAGCTGGGCCCCGGGAGGCGGGGGTTTCGGCACCCAACCCGCGGGGGCCCACCGCGGCCCACCGCGGCCCACCCCGGCCGCCGCGGCGGCCCCCCGGCCGGGCCCGGTCAGACCGGCTGGACGTCCACACCGGCCTCGCGCAGCGCCGCCAGTGCGGCCTCGCCGTCGCCGGGCTCCATCTCGACCATGCGGGTGGCGGCCTCGGGCAGGACGACCTCGTAGCCGAGCTCCCGGGCGTCCAGCGCCGTGGCCTTGACACACACGTCACCCGCCAGCCCGACGACCACCACGCGTTGGGTCCCGGCCTGCTCGAGGTGGCGTCCGAGCTCGGTAGCCGACTCCTCGCCGCTGACGGGGTCGCGGACCGAGAACCCGGAGTAGCCGTCCCCGCCGTCGACGCCCTTGCGCACGACCGGGGCATCGTCCACCACCTCGAGGTCGGGATGGAGTTCAGCGCCCCAGGTGTCGCGGACGCAGTGCACCGGCCAGTCGCCGCCGTCCTTGGCGAAATGCGGGGTCTCGGGCGGGTGCCAGTCCTGGGTGTAGGCGATGAAGGCGCCGGCCTCGCGGGCGGCCGCGATCTCGCGGTTGACGACCGGGACCACCTCCTCCCCGCCGGTCACGTAGAGGCCGCCCTCAGGATCGGCGAAGTCGTTCTGGACGTCGACGACGACCAGGGCGGTGGTGGGGTCGTAGCGGTCGGTCGCGGTGGTGTCTGCTGCGGTCATCTCTGGACCTCCTCTTCGGTTCGCCACGCGGGCTCGCCCGGCTGCAGGTCCCGAGCGTGGTCGGGCAGTTCGGCCCGTGCTGCGCGGTGGTGGGCGCGGATCGTCGCCAGGTCGGGATCGTGGACAACCTCGCCGTCCACCAGGACGGGGACCTGCAGCGGCCGCTCGTCGGCGGACGGCACCTGCTCCCAGGCCCGCACCACCTCGGCGACCGCGTGGCCGCCCGCCAGTCGGCGGCTAGCGGCCTTGCGGCCCCCGATCGTCGCCTTGCGGCCACCCGCCTTCGCCACGGGGACACAGGGGGCACCGGGAGCGGGCGCCCGGGCGACCAGCTTGTAGACGAACCCGGCGGTCGGTGCACCGCTGCCGGTGACCAACCGCGTCCCCACCCCGTAGCTGTCGATCGGCGCGTCGGCGAGCTCGGCGATCCGGTGCTCGTCGAGGTCGCCCGAGACCACGATCCGGGTCCCCGTCGCACCGGCGGCGTCCAGCTGCCGGCGGGCGGCGCGGGCTTCCTCGGCGAGGTCGCCGGAGTCGATACGGATGCCGCCCAGCGAGCTCCCTGCCACCTCGAGGGCGAGCGCGATGCCACGGGCGGTGTCGTAGGTGTCGACCAGGATGACGGTGTCGGGCCCGAACGCCTTGACCTGCGCCTCGAAGGCTCGGCGCTCGTCGTCGTGGAGCAGCACGAAGGCGTGAGCGGTGGTGCCCAGGGTCGGGACGCCGTAGCGGGCGCCGGCAGCGAGGTTGGAGCTGCCATCGAACCCGACCAGGTAGGCCGCGCGGGCGCCGGCGGTCGCTGCCTCCTCCTGGGCTCGCCGGCTCCCGAACTCGAGCAGCCCCCGGCCGCCGGCCGCCGACACCACCCGGGCGCCTGCGGCGGCGATCGCCGAGTCGTGGTTGAGCACGCTCAGCGCCAGCGTCTCGATCAGGACGCCCTCGGCGAAGGGTGCCGAGACCGTCAGTACCGGTGACCCGGCGACGTACAACTCGCCCTCGCGGTAGGCGTGGAGCTCACCCCGGAAGCGGTAGGCGGTGAGCCAGGTGAGCGTGCCGGGGCTGACCACGTGGGCGTCGTCCAACCAGGCCAGGGTGTCGTCGTCGAAGCGGAACGCCGCCAGCGCCTCGACCAGGCGGCCCAGCCCCGCTACCACCCCGTACCGCCGCCCCGGTGGCAGCTCGCGGGCGAACATCTCGAACACGCACGGTCGGTCCGCGACCCCGCTCTGCAGCGCCGCATCGAGCATGGTCAGCTCGTAGCGGTCGGTCAGCAGTGCGGTCGACACGGCGGGGCCTCTGGGTGCGGGGACACTGCGGGGGACACCTCGACGCTAACCGCCGTGGTGGGTCACTGTCACCGTGGCCGGCGGCGGGGGCACCGACCGTGGAGCGCTAGCCTCGGCGCCGTCCGTGTCCCGCTGTCGCAGGAGGCCCGTCGTGGCCCTGTCCGAAGACGAGGTCCGCCACGTCGCGCGGCTCGCCCGCCTGGCCCTCACCGACGACGAGGTCGCGGCGCTGGCGCCGCAGCTGTCCGCCATCCTCGGCTACGCCGAGCAGGTCGGCGAGGTGGCGGCAGGCGAGGTCGTGCCGACCACCCATCCCTTCGCGCTGGCCGACGTGACGCGGCCGGACGAGCGGGCGCCCTCCCTGCCCCGGGAGGACGTGCTGGCCGGAGCGCCCGCCGTGGAGCAGGCCCGCTTCGCCGTGCCGCGGATCGTCGCGGAGGAGGGCTGACATGGCGGAGTCGACGGAGCTGACGGAGTTGACCGCCGCGCAGTTGGCGGCCCGGCTGACCGCCGGAGAGGTCACCGCACGCGAGGCCGTGGACGCCCACCTCGACCGGATCGCCGCGGTCGACGGGGTGATCGTCGATGGCGACGTCTGGGCGGCCAAGCCCGCCTCCGAGCTCAGCCCCGACGAGCCCCACGCCTACCTCGCCGTCACCGCTGCCGCCGCCCGCGAACACGCCGACGACATCGACGCCCGGCGGGCGTCCGGGGCACCGCTCGGGCCGCTGGCCGGCGTGCCGCTGGCGCTCAAGGACGTGCTCACCATGCGGGGCGCGCCGACCACCTGTGGCTCCCGGATGCTCCAAGGCTGGGTCCCGCCCTACGACGCCACCGTGACCGAGCGGCTCCGGGCCGCCGACATCGTGGTGCTGGGCAAGACCAACATGGACGAGTTCGCCATGGGCTCCTCCACGGAGAACTCCGCCTTCGGTGTGACCCGCAACCCCTGGGACCTCGACCGGGTCCCGGGTGGCTCCTCGGGGGGATCGGCGACCGCTGTGGCGGGCCTCATGGCGCCCCTGGCGATCGGGACCGACACCGGCGGGTCGATCCGCCAGCCCGCGGCGTTGACCGGGCTGGTCGGGGTGAAGCCCACCTACGGCACGATGTCGCGGTACGGGCTCGTGGCCTTCGCCTCCTCCCTCGACCAGGCCGGGCCCTTCGCCCGGACCGTCGAGGACGCGGCGCTACTGCAGTCGGTGACCTGGGGGCACGACCCCCGCGACGCCACCTCGGTCCCCGGGGAGGTCCCGGACCTGCTCGAAGGGCTCGAGGAGGGCGTGGCGGGGCTCAAGGTCGGCGTGGTTCGTGAGCTGCAGGGCGAGGGCTACGAGCCCGGGGTCGAGGTGGTGTTCGCCGCGGCACTGGAGCGGCTCGCCGGCCTCGGTGCGGAGATCGTCGAGGTCTCCCTGCCCCACGCCGCCTACGGGCTCCCGGCCTACTACCTGATCGCGCCCTCGGAGGCGTCCTCGAACCTCGCCCGCTTCGACGGGGTGCGCTACGGACTGCGCGTCGACGCACCCACCGCGGAGGAGATGAACGCGGCGACCCGTGCGGCCGGCTTCGGTCCCGAGGTCAAGCGGCGCATCATGATCGGGACCCATGCGCTGTCGAGCGGGTACTACGACGCCTACTACCTGCAGGCGTCCAAGATCCGCACGTTGATCGCCGACGACTTCCGGGCGGCGTTCGAGCAGGTCGACGTGCTGGTCAGCCCCACCTCGCCGTCGGTGGCCTTCCGGTTGGGGGACAAGACGGCGGACCCGATGGCGATGTACCTCAACGACGTCGCGACCGTGCCGGCCTCGCTGGCCGGCATCCCGGCGCTGTCCCTGCCGGCCGGGTTGGCCGCAGCGCCCGACGACCCGTCCACCTCGCTGCCCGTGGGGCTGCAGGTGATGGCCCCGCTGAAGCGGGACGACGTGATGTACCGGGCCGCCTGGGCCTTCGAACAGGCGACCGGGTTCAGCCCGGTGCCCACCGGCCCCCGTGCCGTGGCGACTGAGGGGGTGCGCTGATGGCCACCGACACGCTGCTACCGGAGGGTTGGGAGCTGGTCGTCGGGCTCGAGGTCCACGTCGAGCTCCACACCACCACCAAGATGTGGTGCGGGTGCGGGACGGAGTTCGGCGACGACCCCAACACCAACGTCTGCCCCGTGTGCACCGGCCAGCCCGGGGCCCTGCCGGTCCCCAACGCCCGCGCCATCGAGGACGCCACGCTGCTCGGGCTGGCGTTGGCCGGGGAGGTCGCCGAGCGGTGCTGGTTCCACCGCAAGAACTACTTCTACCCCGACCTCGCCAAGAACTACCAGATCAGCCAGTACGACGTCCCCCTGATCCACGACGGCCACCTCGACGTCGAGGTGGAGCTCGCGGACGGGACGTTCGAGACCCGGCGGATCGGCATCGAGCGCCTCCACATGGAGGAGGACACCGGCAAGTCGCTGCACGTCGGTGACACCGGTCGCCTCCACGGCGCCGACCGCTCGCTGATCGACTACAACCGGTGTGGCATCCCGCTGCTGGAGATCGTGTCCCACCCCGACATCCGTGACCCCGAGACCGCCCAGGCCTACCTCCGCGAGCTGCAGGCCATCGTGCGTGCCGTCGATGTCTCCGACGCCCGCATGGACCAGGGCTCGATCCGCTGCGACGCCAACGTCTCCGTGCGGCGGGCCGGGGCGCCGCTGGGGACCCGCACCGAGATCAAGAACCTCAACTCCGTGCGCTCGGTCGGTCGCGCCATCGCCTACGAGGCACGCCGGCAGGTCGTCGTGCTCGAGGACGGCGGTGCCATCCGGATGGAGACGCGCCACTGGGACGAGGGCCGTGGGGTGACCGAGACGCTGCGGGTGAAGGAGTCGGTGACCGACTACCGCTACTTCCCCGACCCGGACCTGGTGGCCGTCACCTCGCCGCCCGCGGCGGTGGAGCGCATCCGGGCCCGGTTGCCCGAGCTGCCCGCCGCCACGCGGGCCCGGTTGCTGGCGGCGGGGTTGCCCCGACCCCACGCGGTCGCGCTGGTGGGCACCGACGCGCTGGCGGTGTACGACGACGCGGTGGACCGGGGCGCCGACCCGGTCGTCGCGGCGAACTGGCTGGTCGGCGACGTGGCCGGGCAGCTCACCTCCGAGGGGCTGGAGCTGGCCGACAGCGGGTTCACCGGCGCCCACCTCTTCGAACTCGTCCGCCTGATCGACGACGGCACGCTGTCCACCAAGCTGGCCAAGCAGGTCCTGGCCGGGGTCATCGCCGGACGGGGCGGCAAGGGACCCGCCGAGGTGGCGGAGGAGCAGGGGCTGCAGCAGGTCTCCGACGAGGGGGAGCTGCGCGCCATCGTGGCGCAGGTGGTGGCCGACAACGCCCGCACCGTCGAGGACATCCGCGGCGGCAACGCCAAGGCGATCGGGGCGCTCGTCGGGCAGGTCATGAAGGCCACGCGTGGGCAGGCAGACCCCCGCAAGACCAACGAGTTGCTGCGGGAGCTGATCGGCTGAGCGGTGGGGCTGGCCGTCGGAAAGGTCACGCCGCACCCAGCCGAACGGTTGGGTCGGCTCCGAAGCTCCTTCGCGTACGCTTGTACCGGCGGCAGGCGGGAAGTGAGGGACGACGTGGTGCTCGAGCAGATCGACGGACCGGCTGACGTGCGAGCGCTCCCCGCTGAGCAGCTGCCGCTGCTGGCCGAGGATCTACGGCAGGCGATCGTCGAGGCCGTCGCCAAGGTCGGGGGGCACCTCGGCTCCAACCTCGGGGTGGTGGAGCTCACGATCGCTCTCCACCGGGTGTTCGAGTCACCTCGCGACCTCGTCGTCTGGGACACCGGACATCAGGCCTACGTCCACAAGATGCTCACCGGCCGCAGGGATGCCTTCGGGGCCCTGCGCCAGGCGGGTGGTCTGTCGGGCTACCCCTCGCGGGCCGAATCCGCCCACGACCTGGTCGAGAACAGCCACGCGTCCACCGCCCTGTCGTGGGTGTGGGGGCTGGCTCAGGGCCAGGCGGAGCTCGCCGCCGAGGATCGGCGCCGGCTCGTCGCGGTCGTCGGCGACGGTGCGCTGACGGGCGGGATGGCCTACGAGGCGCTCAACAACCTCGGGCACCACCAACAGCCGGCCATCATCGTGCTCAACGACAACGGGCGCTCCTACGCCGAGACCGTGAGCCGGCTGTCGGAGCGCGTGGCCGACCTGCGCAGCGATCCGCGGTACCGGACCTTCAAGGACCGCATCGACGCTTCCCTCAGCCGCCTGCCCTTCGTGGAACGCCTCACCGGCGCGGGGCTGGAGGCGATCAAGTCGGCGGTGTCCGAGGCGCCGGCGCTGCAGTCCTTCGTCGAGGCGCTCGGCGTCCGCTACCTCGGGCCCTACGACGGTCACGATCTCCCCAAGCTCGAGCACGCCCTGCGCCACGCGGCGAGGTCGCAGACCCCGGTCCTGGTGCACGTGCTCACCCAGAAGGGCAAGGGTTACGCCCCGGCCGAGACCGACCCCGAGAAGAAGCTGCACGACACCTCGGCCTTCGACGTCCAGACCGGGCGGGCCAACGGCAGTGACAGCGGCCCCTCGTGGACCTCGGTGTTCAGCGCGTCGCTGCTGGAGCTCGCCGAGGAGCGGGAGGAGCTGGTCGCCATCACCGCGGCGATGCCAGGCTCCACGGGGCTGCTGCCGCTCGCCTCGCGCCACCCCAAGCAGGTGCTCGACGTCGGGATCGCCGAGCAGCACGCGGTGACGGCGGCGGCCGGGATGGCCTACGCCGGCAAGCTCCCCGTGGTGGCGCTGTACTCGACCTTCTTCTCGCGGGCGTTCGATCAGGCCAACCTCGACGTCGGGTTGCACGACGAGCACGTGGTGTTCGTCCTCGACCGGGCCGGGATCACCGGTGACGACGGCCCGAGCCACCACGGCATCCTCGATCTCGCGCTGAGCCTGCGCATCGCCAGCGCGACCGTGCTGACTCCCTCCTGCGCAGAGGACCTCGACGCCCTGCTGCGGACGGCTCTGGAGCTCGGGGGCCCGGTGTTCCTGCGTTTCCCCAAGGGCCGCGCGGTCACGGCTGAGCAGCTCGGGCTCGACCCCGACACCGAGATGGCAGGGCTGGGCGCGCGCCGGCTCCGCGAGGGCGCGGACGTGTGTGTGCTGGCCGTCGGTGACCGGGTGCTACCGGCGCTGGAGGCAGCCGAGCTGCTCGCCGTCGACGGGTTCGATGCCGAGGTGTGGGACGTCCGCAGCGTCCGGCCGGCGGACGCGACGATGCTGGCTGCGGCCGCAGAGGCGCCGCTGGTCGTCACCGTCGAGAACGGGTTGGTCGGCGGCGGCGGTGGCGCCGAGCTGGCGGACCGAATGGTCGAGCGAGCTGGTGTCCGCCACGCCCCACCGGTGCTCCGTCTCGGTGTGCCCGCGGCGTACCTGCCCCACGGTGCACCGGACCGGATCCTCGCCGAGCTCGGCCTGGACGCCGCCGGCATCGCCGCGGCGACACGCAAGGCGCTGACCGACGAGCGTTGAGCGTCGTCGGGACGTGGCGGGTCGCGTGCGCGGACGTTTCGGGCCTCCGACTTGACCTGGAGCCTTCGACGCGCAACCATCACCGCGTCGTCCGGGCGGACGGCGGGACAACTGACACGAAGGCAGCGCACGTGCTACGGGACCTGGGGAGCGGCGGGGGCGTGACGGCACGCCCGCGCGGCCGCGTCCTCGTCGTCGTTCCATAGCGCGTGCTCGCTCCGAGCACGCGCGAACCTCCCGGGCCCCGGGAGGTTCTCTCGTAGGAGGGGCGGGCGTCAC
>PWWI01000087.1 GCA_003561535.1 Nitriliruptoraceae bacterium | reverse complement strand
CGGGCGCGGTCTCGAAGTGCCAGCCGTTGGCAGCCGCCCAGCCCAGGTGGGTCTCGAGCACCTGCCCGACGTTCATCCGCGAGGGGACACCGAGCGGGTTGAGCACGATGTCCAGTGGGGTGCCATCCTCGAGGAAGGGCATGTCCTCCACGGGGAGGATCTTCGAGATCACGCCCTTGTTGCCGTGGCGGCCCGCGAGCTTGTCGCCCTCGGAGATCTTCGACTTCTTGGCGATGTAGATCCGCACCATGTCGTTGACACCCGGGGACAGCTCGTCGCCGTCGGCCCGGCTGAAGCGCTGGACCCCGATGACGATGCCGCGGTCACCGTGGGGCACCTTCAGGGACGTATCACGGACCTCACGTGCCTTCTCGCAGAAGATCGCCCGGAGCAGCCGCTCCTCAGGCGTCAGCTCGGTCTCACCCTTGGGGGTGACCTTGCCGACCAGGATGTCGCCTGGCTGGACCTCCGCCCCGATGCGGATGATGCCTTCCTCGTCGAGGTTGGCGAGC
Organism: Nitriliruptoraceae bacterium; assembly: GCA_003561535.1. GTDB lineage: Bacteria > Actinomycetota > Nitriliruptoria > Nitriliruptorales > Nitriliruptoraceae > T1Sed10-7. The sequence continues at coordinate 2,401 of PWWI01000087.1, read as the reverse complement.
ACCTCCTCGGAGACGTTGGGGATGTCGCGGGTGATCTCCTCGGGGCCGAGCTTGGTCTCCCGGGCGTCGACCTCGAGCTTCTCGATGTGGATCGAGGTGAGGACGTCCTCGCGCACCAGTCGCTCGGAGAGGATGATGGCGTCCTCGAAGTTGAAGCCCTCCCAGGACATGAAGCCGACCAACAGGTTGCGGCCGAGCGCGAGCTCACCGGCGTGGGTCGAGGGCCCATCGGCGATCGGGTCGCCGACCTCGAGGCGGTCGCCCTCGGTCACCAGGGGCCGCTGGTTGATGCAGCTGCCCTGGTTCGAGCGCTGGAACTTGGTCAGGTAGTAGCGGTCGATCTCGTCGTCATCGGTCCGCACGACCACGTGGTCGGCCGCCACCTCGACGACCACACCGGCGTTCGTCGCGGTGATGACGTCACCGGCGTCCCGGGCAGCCTTGGCTTCGATGCCCGTCCCGACGAAGGGCGACTCAGCCCGCAGCAACGGCACCGCCTGGCGCTGCATGTTGGCGCCCATCAGGGCCCGGTTGGCGTCGTCGTGCTCGAGGAACGGGATCAGCGCCGCGGAGATGGACACCGTCTGGCGGGGGGAGACGTCCATGTAGTCGACGTTGGCCGGCGGGATCTCGCGGACCTCACCACCCTTGGCGCGCACGAGCACCATGTTGTTCTCGAAGTCGCCGGTCGACTCGTCCACGGGCGCGTTGGCCTGGGCGACGACGTAGCGGTCCTCCTCGTCGGCTGTGAGGTACTCGAAGTCGTCGGTGACCTTGCCGTCCACGACCCTGCGGTACGGGGTCTCGACGAAGCCGTACTCGTTGATCCGGGCGTAGGTCGCCAGCGAGCCGATCAGGCCGATGTTGGGACCCTCTGGGGTCTCGATCGGGCACATCCGGCCGTAGTGGGACGGGTGGACGTCACGGACCTCGAAACCGGCTCGCTCCCGCGAGAGCCCCCCCGGGCCCAGCGCCGACAGACGGCGCTTGTGGGTCAGACCGGCCAGTGGGTTGGTCTGGTCCATGAACTGCGAGAGCTGGGAGGTCCCGAAGAACTCGCGGATCGAGGACACGACCGGACGGATGTTGATCAGCGTCTGGGGCGTGATCGCCTCGAGATCCTGGGTCGTCATCCGCTCGCGGACCACCCGCTCCATGCGGGACAGGCCGATGCGCACCTGGTTCTGGATCAGCTCACCCACCGACCTCAGCCGGCGGTTGCCGAAGTGGTCGATGTCGTCGGTGTCGTAGCCGTCCTCGCCCGCGTGCAGCTTGACGAGGTAGGACATGGTGGCAAGGACGTCCTGGGCGGTGAGCACGTGTTCATCGCGCCGGGCGAAGCCGTGCGCCTCGAACTCGTCGGTGAGCTTGCCGTGCTTGACTTGGCCCTGGCCGTCGTCCTCGAGGCCGGAGATCTTGTAGCGGCCCACCCGGGCCAGGTCGTACTTCTTGCCGGCGAAGAACATGCCGAGCAGGAGCTGACCGGCCTGGTCGACGTTCGGCGGCTCACCCGGACGCAGCTTGCGGTAGATCTCCTCCAGCGCCTGTGCCGGGGTACGCCCGGTGTTGTCCTTCTCCAGCGTCAGCGCGATCGACTCTTCGCCGCCGAAGAAATCCAGGATCTCCTCGTCGGCCACCTCGGTCTGCAGGATCTCGGACGGCGCGAGCTCGTACTGGCCCGCGGCTGCGTTCCACTGGAAGGCCTTGAGCGCGCGGTAGAAGACGCTGATCGGCTGCTTGCGCTTGCGGTCGACGCGGACGGCGACGAGGTCCCGCTTGTCGACCTCGAACTCCAGCCACGCCCCGCGGGCGGGGATCACCTTGCAGCCGTAGACGTCTCGGCCGGTGGTCTTGTCCACGGAGGTGTCGAAGTACACACCCGGCGAACGCACGAGCTGGGACACCACCACCCGCTCCGTGCCGTTGATGATGAAGGTGCCCTTGTCGCTCATCACGGGGAAGTCCCCCATGAAGACCGTCTGGGACTTGATCGTGCCGTCTTCCTTGTTCAGGAACTCGGCGGTCACGAACAACGGCGCGGCGTAGGTGAGGTCCTTCTCCTTGCACTCCGCGACCGAGTACTTGGGCTCGTCGAAGCGGTGGTCGAGGAAGCTCAGGGCCATCTTGCCCTGGCTGTCCTCGATCGGCGAGATCTCGTCGAAGATCTCGCCCAGACCCTGCTGTATGAGCCAGTCGAAGGAGTGGCTCTGGATCGCGACCAGATCCAGTTCCTCGACCGGGAGCGCCTCGTAGATCCTCGCGAAGCTCAGGCGCTGATCGAGCTTCGAGTGCGGGTTGACGGCGGTGCCGACCAACGGGGACCTCCCCTGGGACTGATGGTGGTCTCGACGGGTCACGGCGACGCGGTGACCCGCAGGGCTGTGCGTCGTCACGCGGAGCG
>PWWI01000106.1 GCA_003561535.1 Nitriliruptoraceae bacterium | reverse complement strand
CGAGCGGCTGGAGGGCCTGTACGCCCCCCTGGAGCGGGGCAAGGACCGTCGTCGCGGTGAGGTGATCCTCAGCCAGGACGAGGCCTGGGAGCTGATGACCCAGACCGGCTCCGTGCTGACCAACGCCGGGTTCGAGGTCCGGGTCCCGCCGTTGTCGACCAAGAAGGCCAGCTCCCAGCTCAAGCTGACCTCGCTCGGCTCCCAGGAACGGGCCGTCGGGGCCCAGCAGCTCAGCGATGTGCGCTGGTCGGCGGTGTTCGGAGACGAGGAGCTCACGGCCGCACAGATCCGTGAGCTGTCCTCCCAGTCCCGTCCGCTGGTGCGTTCCCAGGGCCGGTGGGTCGCCGTCGATCACGCCGATCTGGAGGCCGCGGCGGCGGCGCTGGAAGAGCGGGCGAACCGGACCAGGCTGTCGGGCGCCGACATGCTGCGGTACGCCCTCGGGCTCGACGGCCCCGCCCTCGGTCAGCCGATCCAGCTGGAGGGCGAGGGCTGGGCCGCGGACCTACTGCACAGCGCGGCCTCGATCCCCGAGCAGCCGACCACCTCGCCCGAGGGGTTCGAGGGCGAGCTGCGCAGCTACCAGGCGGATGCCCTGGCCTGGCTGCACTTCCTCGAGTCCGCCGGGCTCGGCGGCATCCTGGCGCTCGACATGGGCCTCGGGAAGACGCCGACCCTGCTCGCGTTCCTGCGCGACCGCGACGAGGACACGCCGGCCGCCCTGGTCATCGCACCACCCGCGGTGGTCGGCAACTGGGCCAGCGAGGCGGCCCGGTTCGTGCCGGAACTGAAGGTCGTGGTCCACCACGGCACCAACCGCGCCGACGCCGAGGAGGTGGCCATCGAGGCCGCGGGTGCCGACGTGGTCCTGACCACCTACGGCACCGCCCTGCGCGACGTCGACGCGCTGGCGGCCATCACCTGGAGCCGCATCGTGCTGGACGAGGCGCAGGTGATCAAGAACCCCGCCAGCGAGACCGCCCAGCAGCTGCGTCGCCTGGAGGGTGGCACCCGCATCGTGCTGACCGGGACACCGATCGAGAACGGGCTCGGTGACCTGTGGGCGCTGCTCGACTTCGCCAACCCCGGCCTGCTGGGTGACCGGGCCACCTTCGTCAGCCAGATGCAGCAGATCGCCGCGAAGGGCAAGGGAGCCGAGTCGGCGTTGACCACGCTGAACGGGGTGCTGGTCTTCCGCCGGACCAAGGCGGAGCCGGCAATCGCCGCGGAGCTGCCCGACCGCATCGACTCGCTCGACCACTGTCCGATGACCACCGAGCAGATCGGGCTGTACCAGGCGGTGCTCGACGAACTGGTGGTCACCTCCTCCGACGAGGACACCACCAAGCGCAAGGGCGCGGTCCTGGCCGCGATCACGGCGCTGAAGCAGATCTGCAACCACCCGGCGGCCTACACGCGCGACGACGGCCCTCTGGAGAGCCGCTCCGGCAAGCTGGCGCGGCTGGAGGAGATCGTCGACAACGTCTTCGAGGCCGAGGAGCGGATGCTGATCTTCACCCACTTCGCCAGCTGGGGTGAGCGGCTGGCCGAGCACCTGACCGCGCGGACCGGGATCGACATCGAGTGCTACCACGGTGGTCTCGCCCGCGGTGCCCGCGACCGCATGATCGATCGCTTCCAGGCCACCGAGGGCCCCGGGGCGCTGGTGCTGTCGCTGAAGGCGGGCGGGACCGGGCTGAACCTCACGGCCGCCAGCCACGTCGTGCTCTACGACCGGTGGTGGAACCCGGCGGTGGAGGACCAGGCCCGGGACCGGGCCTGGCGGATCGGGCAGACCCGGACCGTGGTCGCCCACCGGCTGGTGTGTCCGGGCACGGTGGACGAGCGGGTGGAGGAGGTCGTGGCCGGCAAGCGCAAGATCGCCGACATCGCCCTGCCGAAGTCCTCCACCGTCGGCGACCTGGACGAGCGGCAGCTGCGGCGGGCGCTCGGCATCGATCCCGACGCCGTGCTGACCGAGGACGTGCCCCTACCCGCCGCTGCCCGAGGGGATGCCGCATGAGCGAGCGACGTGACCAGCGACCCGACGCCGCGCCCAAGGGCGACGGCGGCCGCAGCCGCGCCCGGCGCAAGCGGGGCCGGGGCCGGACCCACAAGCGCACCGGGGATGCCCCCGAGCGCACCACCGCCGGTCAGGGCGACGGCGCTCCTTCGGGTCCGTCCCAGAAGCGCAACCGCAAGCGCGCCAGCCAGCGCAAGGGACGGCAACGCGCCCGAGGTCCCGAACGCGAGCAGGCGCCCGGCCGCAACGACGCCGCGGGCTTCTGGGGCGATGCCGAGGCGCTGCCCAGAGTGGCCCGGGACGTCCGGATCACCGACGATCCGGCCGCCGTCCCCCGCTCCCTCGGCCTGCCGCCGCTCCCCGGGCACGAGGCCGTTGCGGAGCACTACTTCACCGTCGTCTACGAGCGGGCCGTCGCCACGGCCGGCGCCCTGGCTGCCGCCGGGGGGTTGATCGACCTCAACGCGGTCGTCGATGACGACTGAGGCGCCGGACCCTGCACCCGAGCGCAGCATCCCGGCGCCCGCGCTGCGCGAGACCGCCGACATCTGGTTCGACACCGGCCGTGACCCCGTGATCGTGTGGGACGCCGAGGGCCGCACCTTCCGGCTGCAGGATCCGCAGGATGCCACCTGTTCGCTCCACCTCGTCACCTACCCGGCCGGGGTCAGGTCACCGGCCGAGCTGGCGGCAGCGCTGGCGGAAGGGCTCGCCGCCTGCGATTTCCCACCCACCGCCGACGGTGCTGCTGCCGGTCACGTCGCGAGCGCGCTGCGTGCCTACGGCATCTCCCCGCCACCGGGCTGAGCGCTGCCCACCGCCCCAGGGGGGCGATGGCAGCTCACCGATCGCGGTCCCGGGTGCCCGAGGCCCGGCCCATCCGCGAGACCAGGCCGCGGTACACCGGGGTCGCCGCGTGCCGCAGCACCACGATGAACCGGTACCACCGTGGGACCGTGCGTTCGGGCGCGCCGGAGAGGATCACGTCGTGGACGGCGCGGGCGACGTCGTCAGGGGTTCCGACCAGCCGTGCGAGCCGGCTCGCCCGCAGGCTGTCCTTCGGGAAGCCCTCGGTGTGGATGAAGCCCGGGTTCAGCTCACAGACCGTGACACCCCGGCGCGACCAGGCCAGCCCGGTCGCCTCGCTCAGGCCGACCAGCCCGAACTTGCTGGCGGCGTAGCCGGCGGGGCCCACGCCGAGCTTGCCGGCCACCGACGCCACGTTGACGACCCGGGCCGGAGCCGAGGCCTCCAGCAGGGCGGCGAAGGCGGCCATGCAGCGGATCGGACCCGCGAGGTTGACCTCGATCGTGTGCAGGGTGTCGTCGAGGTCGTCGCGCCCCCGGAAACCACCGCCGGGAACACCGGCGTTGTTCACCAGCACGTGGCAGGCACCGAGCTGGGTCTCGACCCAGGCGGCGAGGCGGTCCACGGCGGCCTGATCGGTGACGTCCGCGACGTACGGGCGGATCCCCGGATGCGCAGCCGACAGCTCGTGGAGCCGGTCCTCACGTCGGGCGACGGCGACCACCGTCATGCCGAGCCGGGCCAGCCGGGTGGCGGTGGCGGCACCGATGCCGCTCGACGCCCCGGTGACGACCGCCACCTTGCCCTGTGGTTCGAAGCTCATCGGATCCTCCTGCTGTCCTGCTGGCACCGAGGTGGGTGTCACCCACCACGCTCGGCCAACTCCCGTTCGATCCGCGCCACCCGGGCCTGGAGTGCCGCCCGGACCCCGGCGCCGTGATGGGGTGGGGTCTCCGCCAGGTACCGCCGCAGGTCCGCGAGCTCCGCGCGGAGGCGGGCGGGCGACTTGCGGCCTGCCGGCTCGGCCGCTCGCTCAGGCGAGCTCTCAGGCGCCACGTCGGCCTCGCGTCATCGGCGGGTGCTCACGAGCACGCTACCGCCGTTGCGCGCGCCCCGCGCCACCCCTGGTCGCGCTGGTAGCGCTCGGTACTGTGCGCGCCGTGACCGGGCAGCCGCTCCTGCTGACACGACCCTTCCGGCTGGTCGTGATCACCACCCTGGCCTCCTTCCTGGCCTTCGGGGCCACCCTGCCGGTGCTGCCGCGGTTCGTGGTCGACGAGCTCGCGCGGGGTGAGATCGCCGTCGGCGCCGTCTTCGCCGTCCACGCGCTGGCGGCGGTGCTGGTGCGCCCGGTGGTCGGCCGGATCGGGGACCAGTTCGGCCGCAGGGCCCTGATCGTGGGCGGTGGTGCGCTGACCGCCGTGGCGATGGTCGGCCACCTCGCTGTTGGCTCCTTCACGGTGCTGCTCGCGCTCAGGGCCCTGGCCGGCGCCGGACAGGCCGCCGTGGTGGTCGGGACCGCGACGCGGGCGCTGGACCTCGCCCCGGGTTCGCGGTACGGCGAGGCGATGAGCTACGTGATGGTGGCGGTCCAGTTGGGCTTCGGGCTCGGACCGCTGGTTGGGGAGGCGTTGCTCGGCCGTGGCTCCTACGCGGCCGTCTGGATCGCCAGCGCCGTCGGCTGTCTGGTCGTGGTGGCGGCCGCGAGCCGGCTCCCGGCCGAGGAACGGCGGGTCACGATCGCCTCCCGGCCGCTGCTGCACCCCGCGGCGATCGTGCCCGGGGTGATCTTCGGCATCGGGTCGCTCGGGTTCATCGGCTTCCTCGCCTTCGTGCCCCTCCACGCCGACGGGCTCGGGTTGGCCGCGGCCGCCCCGTTGTTCCTGCTGTGCTCGGGCACCATCGCCGTCGTGCGCGTGGTCGGGGCGCGGCTGCCCGACCGGTTGGGCGCGGTGACCGCCGCGAGCCTGGCCCTGGTGCTGGTGATCGGCGGGCTGGGCCTGATGGGGCTGCTCCTCCCCCCGACCGGGCTGTACGCGGGGGCGGTGCTCCTGGCCGTGGGGACCGCGGTCTTCGCTCCCGCGATGGCGCTGGCCGCCGCGCAGGGGGTCGCTCCCGGTGAACGCGCGCGGGTCATGGCCACGTTCACGCTGTTCCTCGATCTCGCCTCTGCCGCCGGTCCCGCCGCGCTCGGGATCGCCGCCGCGAGCGGGGGGTTCGGGGCCAGCTTCCTGATCGCCAGTGGGGCGGCGGTGGTGGCGCTGGTGCTCCTGCGTCGCTGGCTGGCGCCGGCGTTGGTTGGCGCGGCCCGGACCGCGCTGGCACCCGATCCTGGTCCCCTCGGTCCGCCCGCGCCCGTCGATCCCTCCGGGGACGGTCCGAGGCCGGCCTGAGCTACAGGGAGGTGCGCATGGCGATCCTGGTCGACGCGGCGATCTGGCCCCACCGCGGGCGCCGCTTCGCGCACCTGGTGAGCGATCGTTCCGAGGCGGAGCTCCACGCGTTCGCCGCCGAGCTCGGGCTGCAGCGTCGCTGGTTCCAGGGCGACCACTACGACATCCCCGCCGAGCTGCGGGTACGGGCGATCGCGCTCGGCGCCGAGCCGGTGGGTGCGTCCGAGCTGGTCCGACGGGTCCGAGCCGCCGGGCTCAGGGACGGCTCCCGGGTCCGGCGCCTGCCCGGCGAGCCGCTGCGGCCACCGCTGGCCGACGGGGCCTGAGGAGCGCCCGGACCTCTCCACCGGGGCCAGGGGCTCAGGTCCGGCAGCGGTCGCGGTACTCATCGAGGCTGAACCCCTCCAGGAAGGCGTGCATCGCCTCGTAGCCGTCGCTGAACAGGTCGTACTCCTCGTCGGCGTCGAGGTCGAGGGTGCCGACGTCGGAGAGGTCGACCCGGACGGTGCGGAGCTCGTCGCAGGGGCTGTCGGGTGCCAGCTGGTCGCTGGTGTCGAGCAGTGCGTCGATCACCATGCGGGCCAGCCCCAGGGGCGATTCGGGGAGCTCGGCGGTGGACGGTGGCCGTGGCAGCAGCCGGACCCCGAAGGTCGGCCACCGCGGCGGCTGACCATCGGTCCGGTCGAGGACCCCGACGGGGAACCCGGAGGTCAGGCCGCCGTCGATCAGCAGCGCCTGCGCGCCGGTGTCACGGTTGCCGATGCGGACCGGGTCGTAGACGAAGGGGATGGACATCGAGGCGCGGACGGCCCTGGCCACGCTCTGGGCATCCGGGTCCAGGTCGTAGTGCCGGTAGTCCCAGGGCAGGCGGACCACCCGCCGGTTCAGGATGTCGAGGCAGCGCACCACGAGGCGGTACCGCTGCTCGATCGGCGCACCGTCCTCCACATCGGTGACCTTGAGGTCTCCGAACGTCTCGATCCCCTGACCCTGCAGCACCTCGGTGATCCAGGTCGAGGGGTCGGTGCCCTCCTGGCTGAACCGCCTGAGCAGCCGGTTGGCCGCGCGGTGCTCCTTCAGCCGGGCGACGATGTCGGACAGCGCGAAGCGGGTGAAGTCCAGCTCGTCGAACAGCTCCCTCAGGGTGTCGGGGCCCACCCCGGCGATCGCGAAGGCTCCGGCGATGGCCCCCGCCGACGCCCCGGCCGCTCGCACCACGTCGTAGCCGGCCTCCTCGAGCGCGGTCATGGCCCCGATGTGGGCCACCCCGCGGACGCCGCCACCGCCGAGGACCAGGTCGCACCGCCGCCGCTGTTGCTCCGCCACCGCACGACCTCCTCCACCCGCGACCCCGTTGCCCGCCGCCGGCGTCAGCGTGAGCCTGCCGGAACGCGGCAGGGGATGCGAACCGACCGTCCCAGGAGCCCACGGCGCCAGTTCAGCTCGGGACCACCTCGAAGCGCAAGCCCTGGTCCTGCAGCCGCGCGAGGTACGGGGCCCCGAGGCCGACGGCGGGGGTCAGCACGCCGGCGGTCGCGGGGCCGTCGTCGAGCGCCAACGACAGGGCGGCCTCACCGAGCATCTTCGCGGCCTCGTCGTAGCCCGGGTCGCCGCCGGAGACCCGGGTCGTGACCGTGGTGTCGCCGCCGCGGGCGAGGAAGGTCACGGAGAAGCTCGACCGGGCCCGGGTCTGCTCGTCCGGGCCCTCGCCCGGATCGGGCAGGAACCGCTCCAGCAGCGAGCGGGTCGGCCCCACGCTGGCCATCGCCGCGGCGACCCCGAGCGCGCCCGCGCCGGCCACCACCGTCGGCAGTCGGCGCACCCGCAGGAAGTGGCCGTAGCGGAAGGCGGAGCCGTAGCCGTCGAGCACCCGGGCCGAGCGCAGCACGATGACCGGGTCGATCGTCGGCATCGGGACCCCCCAGCCCCCCAGCTGCTCGATGCGGTGGAGCCGGGCGGGCAGCGGGGCGACGCGCCGCTGCGTGCGGGGGTCGGGGGTCCGGTCGCGGTCAGGGCGCGGGATGCTGCGGCTGGCGACCGCCTCCAGGGCCGAGTGGAGCGTCCCGCCGCTGGGGCGGCCGTTGGCCTCGACGTAGCCCCGCACCGTCAGCGGGACGTCGTCGGGGAGGTGGCCGACCGTGAACCACACCCCGAGGTCGTGGGGGACCGAGTCGAACCCGCAGCAGGTGACCACCTTGACCCCGCGCTCGGCGGCCTCGGTGTCGTAGCGGTCCCGCAGCAGGGACACGAAGGCCGGCTCGCCGGTGATGTCGGCGTAGTGGGTGCCCTGCCGGACACAGGCCGCCACCACCGGTTCGCCGAGCCGGGCGTAGGGCCCGACGGTGGTGGCCAGCACACGGGTCCGTCCCGCCAGGGCCAGCAACCCCTCGCGGTCGGTGACGTCCACCACCTCGATGTCGGGCGGGCGGGCCCCGGCAGCCTCGCCGAGCTCGGCTGCGATGCCTGCCAGCCGGTCGGGGTCACGCCCGGCGATCGCCCACGCCAGATCGCCGCAGCGACGTGCGAGGTGGGCGGCCACGAGCTGGCCGGTGAAGCCGGTGGCACCGAGCAGGACCAGGTCGTACTGACGGGCCTCTGGCACGGGACGCCTCCGAGGTCGACGGGTGGGGTGGACGGGACGGTAGGGCGTCCCGGGACCGCGCGGCTAGCGTGCCACGGCACCGAACCCGCCCGCTCGCCGGAGACGACGACCGTGTCCACCCTCCCCAGTACGACGTCCGAGCCGGCCTTCGGGACCGTGCCGGCGCCGAAGATGGTCGTCGCCGAGGCGGTGCGGGGCAGCTTCGGCCCGGCCCGGACCGAGCCCACGCAGCCGCTGTCGATCCACCCCTTCGCCCACGCCCTGCACTACGGCAGCGCCTGCTTCGAGGGGTTGAAGGCCCACCGGGGCGGCGACGACGTCGTCCGGCTGTTCCGCCCGGACCGCCACGCTGCCCGCCTCCAACGCACGGCCGCCCTGCTGCACCTGCCCGTCCCGCCGCTGGAGCTCATCGAGGCCATGCTGGTCGATGCCGTGGTCGGCAACCTCGAGGTGGTCCCGCCCGCACCCGGCGCGCTGTACCTGCGGCCGTTGCTGCTGGGCACCGACCCGAACATCGGGGCTGCGGCGACCCCGTCGGCCGACGCCCTGCTCGTCGTCCTCGCGTCCCCGGTCGGGGACTACTTCGCGGGCGGGGACCGTCCGCTGACCCTGAAGGTGGAGACGGAGCTGCCCCGCACCACACCGGCGTTCGGTGAGGCCAAGGCGGGGGCGAACTACGTGCTGGCGCTGGGGTCCATCCGCCAGGCGCGGGCCGAGCACGGTGCCGACCAGGTGCTGTTCGCCCCGGGAGGGGACGTGCAGGAGACCGGCGCCGCGAACTTCCTGCTGCTGGACCAGGAACGGATCGTGACCCGGCAGCTCGACGGCTCCTTCCTGCACGGGGTGACCCGCGACTCCGTGCTCACCCTCGCCCGCGATCTCGGGCTCGTGGTGGAGGAACGCCCCGTGTCGATCGACGAGGTCCTGGTCTGGCCCGGCGAGGCGGCCCTGGCGGGGACCGCGGCGGTGCTGGCCGGGGTCGGCACCCTCGTTCACGAGGGCGGGCGGACCACGCTCGGCGACGGGCAGGTCGGGCCGGTGACGCGCCAGCTGCGCACCGCACTGCTCCAGCTCCAGCGGGGCGAGGTCCCCGACCGCCATGGCTGGACCCGCCCGGTCACCGACCTCTCCGCCACCTCCTGAGCGACGGCACCCATGCCCACGCTGCTCATCGTCCACCACACGCCGTCGCCCGCGCTCCAGTCGCTGCTGGAGGCGGTGGTCGACGGGGCGCGCAACGATGCCATCGAAGGGGTGGAGGTCCGGCTCGAGCCGGCCCTGACCTGCCCGGAGACCGCGGTGCTGGCAGCCGATGGGTACGTGCTGGGCACGCCGGCCAACCTCGGTTACATGTCCGGGGCGTTGAAGCACTTCTTCGACCGGATCTACTACCCCTGCCTGGAGGCGACCCGTCGCCGCCCCTACGGCCTGTACGTGCACGGCAACGACGACACGACCGGCGCGGTCCGGTCGGTGCGGACCGCCACGACCGGGCTTCAGTGGCGGGCGGTCGTCGAGGTCCTGGAGTCGACCGGACCGCCGGATCGCAGCGACCTCGACGCCGCCTGGGAGCTCGGCGCGACCGTCGCCGCGAGCCTGGCCGCCCCGCACTGAACCGACTCGAGAGAGCGGGGCAGCGCCGGCCACCCGGATGCCGCAGCTCCCGATGGGGCCCGAGAGGCTCAGTCCGGGGCGTGGAGCGCGGTCACCTCGGCGGTGAGCTCGGTGGCGGGGCCCTCCACGACCGTGTCGAGCCCACGGCGGTCGAACAGGTCGCGGACCGGGAGGCGCCAGCCGGGGTCACCGGTGAGCTGGGCGAGCTGCCGGCTGGAGAAGGCGAACACGAGCCGGCCGAGGCCGGCGTTGGCGTGGGCCACGGCGCACATGGGACAGTGCTCGCCGGAGGTGTAGACGGTGGCGCGACGTCGCTCCTCGACGTCCAGGGCCCGTGACGCCCACCGGGCCAGCTTCAGCTCGGGGTGCGCGGTGACGTCCCGTTCGGTGACGACGCTGTTGCGCTCCTCGGCGAGGACCTGCCCTTCGCCCGAGACCAGCAGGGAGCCGAAGGGTTGATCGCCGGCCTGCTTGGCCTCACGTGCCAGGTCGATGGCGTGGCGCAGCAGGGTGAGATCGCCGGGGGTCATGATCCGCTCCCGAGGTCGTAGGTGACACCGGTCAGGTCCTGGGAGACCTGCCACAACGCGGCGGCCAACGCCGGGTCCTTTGCCCGTGCTGACCGGGCGGCCGGCGCAGGATAGCCGCGCTGTTCGCCCGGCCCGTCGGGGCCCCAGTAGGAGGCACCGGGCAGGGCCGGCGCCGTCGCCGCGTAGAGCTGGGGCAGCACGCCCTGGGCCGCGGGCTGGGCGAACAGCAGGTTGCTCACCCGGGTCCCCAGCCCGTAGACCAGGCCGCTCAGCCCCCCCTGCATGGTCGGGCCCGCCGCGTGCAGCGCCGTGTCGGCGTACCCGGGATGCGCCCCGACCGCGGTCAGCGGGCTCCCGGCGAGCTCGGCCAGCCGCTGCAGCTCCAGCACGTGCAGCAGGTTGGCGAGCTTGGAGTTGCCGTAGGCGGTCCAACGCTCGTAGCGACCCCGCTCCAGGTTCAGGTCGTCGACCTTCAGCCGCGCGACCCGGTGCATGCTGGACGACACCACCACCACCCGTGGCTCCGCGGCGGCGTGGAGGAGCGGGAGCAACCGGCCGACCAGCGCGAAGTGACCGAGGTGGTTGACCCCCATCTGGAGCTCGAACCCGTCCACGGTCCGGCGTTGAGGCGCGGCCATGACGCCCGCGTTGGCCATCACGACGTCGAGGTGGTCGTGCCGGGTCGCGAGCGTCTCGGCGGCCGCCTCGACCGTGGCCAGGTCGGCGAGGTCGAGCGGCAGGTGCTCCATCGACGCGGCGGGAGAGCGGTGGTGGATCCGGTCCATCACCGTGGCCGTGCGCTCGGTGGAACGGGTGGCCAGGACGACGTGGGCACCCCGGGTCGCCAGGGCGACGGCCGCGGCCTCCCCGAGCCCCGAGGTCGCGCCCGTGATGAGCACCGTTCGACCGTGCTGGTCGGGGAGATCTTCAGCTGTCCACGGCACGCGGGAGCTCCTGTTCGGATGGTCCGCCAGGGACACGCTAGGCCGTCGCCAGCGCGGGGGAGGGGCCATGGGTCCCTGGTCGGTGGGCCGCTAGGGTGCCGATCACCGGTCTGGGGAGGATGAGGTGCGGATGAACCCGGTCTACGCGACGGCGGTCGGTGCCAGCATGTCCATGTTCTCGCTGCTGCGCTGGAACATCCGTGTGACCGGTGCCGAGTACCTGCCACGGGTCGGCCCGGCGGTGCTCGCCACCAACCACGTCAGCTACCTCGACTTCATCTTCGCCGGGTACGGGGCACGCCAGCAGGG